>CADAVB010000032.1 GCA_902791165.1 uncultured Bacteroidia bacterium | reverse complement strand
GAGGTGCCAAACCACCCCGTCGATGTGAGCTCTTGGGGGTGATCAGCCTGTTATCCCCGGAGTACCTTTTATCCTTTGAGCGACGGCCCTTCCATGCGGTACCGCCGGATCACTATGCCCGACTTTCGTCCCTGTCCGACTTGTCTGTCTCGCAGTCAAGCTCCCTTCTGCCATTGCGCTCCACGCACGGTTGCCAAACGTGCTGAGGGAACCTTTGGAAGCCTCCGTTACTCTTTTGGAGGCGACCACCCCAGTCAAACTGCCCACCAAGCGGTGTCCATGCCTCAAGCATGTTAGGAGCCAAACGAACGGAGGGTGGTATTTCAAGGACGGCTCCCCAAAAACCAGAGTCCCTGGATCCAAGCCTCCCACCTATCCTACGCACCGTCCGCCCAACCCCAGCGCTAAGCTGCAGTGAAGGTTCACGGGGTCTTTTCGTCCCGTTGCGGGTAGGCGGCATCTTCACCGCCTCTACAATTTCACCGAGCTCACGGCCGAGACAGCGCCCAGATCGTTACACCATTCGTGCAGGTCGGAACTTGCCCGACAAGGAATTTCGCTACCTTAGGACCGTTATAGTTACGGCCGCCGTTTACCGGGGCTTCGATTCAGGGCTTCCCTTGCGGTGACTCCTCCTCTTAACCTTCCGGCACCGGGCAGGTGTCGGACCATATACATCGCCTTGCGGCTTCGCATAGCCCTGTGTTTTTGCTAAACAGTCGCCTGGGCCGTTTCTCTGCGCCTCCATCACTGGAGGGCCCCTTCTCCCGAAGTTACGGGGCCAATTTGCCTAGTTCCTTGGCCGTGACTCACTCGAGCGCCTTTGGATACTCTCCTCGACCACCTGTGTCGGTTTCCGGTACGGGACCCGCCGGCCTGAAGCTTAGCGGCTTTTCTCGGGAGCCGCCTTCCCCGCGCTGTCCCCTCCACCGAAGTGTCAGGGTACTGTCGCAGCTCAGCAGGGCCCGGGTGCTTCACTCCGAACCCTATACCTTCCTGCTTCAACCTGCAATTCCGTCTGCAGGCGGCGGTTCCGGTCCTCCGTCCCCGCTTCGCAGCCAACGGGTGTACGGGAATATTAACCCGTCGCCCATCGAAAAAACCAGCAAAAGGCTGGTATCCCTTAGGTCCCGACTGACCCTGATCCGATTAGCGTTGATCAGGAAACCTTGGTCTTCCGGCGTGGGGGTTTCACACCCCCATTGTCGTTACTCATGCCTACATTTGCCTTACACTGCGCTCCACCATGCCTCACGGCACGGCTTCAAGGCACAGGGTATGCTCCCCTACCGACGACATCTGTCGTCCCACGGCTTCGGCGGCCGCCTTAATGCCCGCTCATCATCCACGCCCGCCCGCTCGACCGGTGAGCTGTTACGCACTCTTTGAACGGATGGCTGCTTCCAAGCCAACGTCCCGGCTGTCTGTGCAGGCGGACCTCGTTAAAGCAACTTAGGCGGCCCTTGGGGGCCTTGGCCGGTGGTCCGGGTTCTTTCCCTCTCGGGACGGGACGTTAGCACCCCGCCCCTCACTCCCGGGGTCACACGTGACGGCATTCGGAGTTTGGCTGGGGTCGGCAGGCGGCGAAGCCCCCTCGCCCAATCAGTATCTCTACCTCCGCCACGAAGCCCCCGAGGCTGCCCCTAAAGGCATTTCGGGGAGTACGAGCTATCTCTCAGCTTGATTGGCCTTTCACCCCTACCCCCAGCTCATCCGAGCACTTTTCAACGTAAACCGGTTCGGCCCTCCAGCGCCTGTCACGGCGCCTTCAGCCTGGCCAGGGGTAGATCGCAAAGTTTCGCGTCCGCCGCCGGCGACTCGCTCGCCCTGTTCGGACTCGCTCTCGCTCCGGGTCCGCGCCTCAAGGCGCTTGCCCTTGCCGCCGACGCGCGACTCGTAGGCTCATTATGCAAAAGGCACGCCGTCACCCCCAAAAAGGGGCTCCGACCGCTTGCAGGCGCACGGTTTCAGGTTCTCTTTCACTCCCCTGTCCGGGGTGCTTTTCACCTTTCCCTCACGGTACTCGTCCACTATCGGTCTCCCGGGAGTGCTTAGCCTTGGCGGATGGTGCCGCCGGATTCGGACAGGGCTCCTCCGACCCCGCCCTACTCAGGGTACAGCCTGGGTTCAAGCCTGTTTCGGGTACGGGGCTGTCACCCGCTGCGGCCCGCCCTTCCAGGCGCGTTCCCCTACATGCTCCTCTTCCTTGACGGCTGCCCTACAACCCCGCGCGCGCCTCGACGCCCGCGGTTTGGGCTGGCCCCCTTTCGCTCGCCGCTACTCGGGGGGTCACTCTTGTTTTCCTTTCCTCCGCCTACTTAGATGTTTCAGTTCGGCGGGTTCGCCCCGGCCAAAAGCCGGTGCCGCGCCCTCGCGCGGCGGGTTGCCCCATTCGGAAACCCGCGGATCAAAGGCCGCTCGCGCCTCCCCGCGGAATATCGTCGCCTGCCACGTCCTTCCTCGCCTCCGGGAGCCACAGGCATCCCCCGTGCGCCCTCTCTCGCTTGCCGCTGCCAGCGGCTCCGCGCCAACGGCTCCATCACGGAACCGCCGACGCTCGCTCGTCGTGTGTCTTCTCGTCTTCCTTCCATCCTGTCAATGAACCCCCACCGTGTCCACGGCGGGAAAAGTGGAGAATGAGGGGCTCGAACCCTCGACCCCCGGCTTGCAAAGCCGGTGCTCTAGCCAACTGAGCCAATCCCCCAGGCGTAGTCCCGGGCGGACTCGAACCGCCGACCCCCACATTATCAGTGTGGTGCTCTAACCGAGCTGAGCTACAGGACTCCGCTGTGCGCCGGGGAACGCACCCCGACGGCCGGATCCTCCCGCAGTCTGCGCAGGCCAGCACCCAAGAAAAAAAGCTCCAGGCTCCAAGGCTCGCTCGCCCTCCGGACGGCTCCTCCAGAAAGGAGGTGTTCCAGCCGCACCTTCCGGTACGGCTACCTTGTTACGACTTAGCCCCAGTCACCACGTTCGCCCTAGGCAGGGTACGACCCCGACTTCAGGCGCCCGCGGCTCCCATGGCTTGACGGGCGGTGTGTACAAGGCCCGGGAACGTATTCACCGCGCCATGGCTGATGCGCGATTACTAGCGATTCCAGCTTCACGGGGGCGGGTTGCAGCCCCCGATCCGGACTGTGACCGCCTTTCGGGATCCGCTCCCTGTCGCCAGGTGGCTTCCCTCTGTGACGGCCATTGTAGCACGTGTGTCGCCCCGGACGTAAGGGCCGTGCTGATTTGACGTCATCCCCGCCTTCCTCTCCGCTTGCGCGGGCAGTCCGCGCAGAGTGCCCGGCCGAACCGATGGCAACTGCGCGCAGGGGTTGCGCTCGTTATGGGACTTGACCCGACACCTCACGGCACGAGCTGACGACAACCATGCAGCACCTCTGTGGGAGTCATTGCTGACCTCAGGGTCTCCCCCTCGTTCCCCCACAGTTCAAGCCCGGGTAAGGTTCCTCGCGTATCATCGAATTAAACCACATGCTCCACCGCTTGTGCGGGCCCCCGTCAATTCCTTTGAGTTTCAGCCTTGCGACCGTACTCCCCAGGTGGGGCGCTTATCGCTTTCGCTTGGCCGCCGACATTGTGCCGCCGACGACGAGCGCCCATCGTTTACGGCGTGGACTACCAGGGTATCTAATCCTGTTCGATCCCCACGCTTTCGTGCCTGAGCGTCAATGCAGGTCCGGCGAGCTGCCTTCGCTATCGGCGTTCTGTGGCATATCTACGCATTTCACCGCTACACGCCACGTTCCGCCCGCCTCGACCGCATTCCAGCCCGACAGTATCAACGGCACTTCCGTGGTTGAGCCACGGGATTTCACCGCTGACTTGACGGGCCGCCTGCGCACCCTTTAAACCCAATGAATCCGGATAACGCTCGCATCCTCCGTATTACCGCGGCTGCTGGCACGGAGTTAGCCGATGCTTATTCTCACGGTACCCTCAATCCCGCATCTCGTGCAGGACCTTGTCCCCGTGCAAAAGAGGTTCACGACCCGTAGGGCCTCATTCCCTCACGCGGCATGGCTGGGTCAGGGTTGCCCCCATTGCCCAATATCCCCTACTGCTGCCTCCCGCAGGAGTCTGGCCCGTGTCTCAGTGCCAGTGTGGGGGACCGTCCTCTCAGATCCCCTACCCATCAAAGACTTGGTGGGCCGTCACCCCGCCAACTATCTAATGGGACGCATGCCCGTCCCCGACCGCGTCTCCGCTTTCCCCTCCCTGGGATGCCCCAAAAAGGGTTCATGGCGTATTATCCGGCGTTTCCACCGGCTATCCGCCTGTCGGGGGTTGGTTGCATACGCGTTACGCACCCGTCCGCCGCTCTCATCACCCCCGAAAGGGCAATTCCCGCGCGACTTGCATGTATTAGGCCTGCCGCCAGCGTTCATCCTGAGCCAGGATGCCGCCCAAAGGACGGCCTCTCCCTTCCGCTCTTCTCTTAACCCGACCACTCCCGTGGCCGGCGTGCTGGCCTCAGACTGTCAATGAACTCCGCAAAACATCCCCTTAAAACCAGCCCCAATTCCGTCGTTTGCGGCTGCAAAAGTACTGCTTTTTCCGTTCATGGCAAGAAAAAAATCAAACTTTTTTCAAAAAAATTTATAAGTCGCTGTGTAACAATAAGAAAAAATTATACACATGTCACATCTAAACACAAAAAAAGGAGAATATCTCTCGATATTCTCCCTTTCCTAATACAGAGGAAGCTCTTATTCCTTAACCTCTTCAGCGGCAGGTGCTTCTTCAGCAGGAGCTGCTTCGGCTTTGGGAGCTTTCTTCGTGCTTCTACGGGTTGACTTAGCCTTGGCCGATTTCTTGTCAACGTTGAGCAGGTTCTCATTGTAATCAACGAGTTCCATCAAGGACATTTCGGCGGCGTCGCCAAGACGATTCTCAGGCATACGGATGATTCTGGTGTAGCCACCCGGACGGTCACCCACCTTGGGGCCAATTTCGCGGAACAGCTCGGTGACAGCATACTTGTCTTTCAGGTAGCTGAACACAACGCGGCGGTTCGACGTGCCTTGCTCGGTGGTGGTATTGTTGGCCGGTTTCGAGCGGGTAATCAGAGGTTCCACGTACATGCGAAGGGCTTTGGCCTTGGCGGTAGTGGTGATGATGCGTTTGTTGAGAATCAGCGAGCAAGCCATATTGGACAGCATGGCCTTGCGGTGTGCGCTTTTTCTTCCTAAGTGATTGAATTTCTTATTGTGTCTCATCTTTATTTAATCCTTATCAAGTTTATATTTACTGACATTCATACCGAACTCAAGGCCTCTGCTTCTGACCAGCTCGTCCAATTCGGTGAGGGATTTCTTACCGAAATTGCGGAACTTGAGCAGGTCGGTCTTATTGAAAGCGACGAGTTCGCCAAGCGTTTCAACCTCAGCAGCTTTCAAGCAGTTAAGCGCGCGAACTGAAAGGTCAAGATCGACGAGCTTGGTCTTGAGAAGCTGGCGGATGTGCAGAGAGCCTTCATCAAATTCTTCGTTGACGGTCTTTTCTTCGGGAACAAGGTTGATGTTCTCGTCGGAGAAGAGCATGAAGTGATAGATGAGAATCTTTGCGGCTTCTTTCAAAGCATCTTTTGGATTGATTGATCCATCGGTATCAATTTCGATAACAAGTTTCTCATAGTCGGTCTTTTGTTCGACACGCCAGTTCTCAACCTTGTATTTCACGTTGCGGATGGGCGTATAGATAGAGTCGATGGCGATGGTATCGACCGGTGCTCCAGCAACCTTGTTCTCGTCGGCCGGCACATAACCTCTACCTTTATTAATAGTAAGCTCGATATTGAGTTTTACCGAAGGTTCGAGATTGCAAATGACCAATTCCGGATTGAGGACTTGGAAGGAGCAGAGATACTTGTTGATGTCGCCTGCCACAAACTGTTCTTGTCCAGTGATGGTGAACTTCACCTTTTCTTGTGTTTCGGAGGGAACGAGTTGCTTAAGGCGGACTTGCTTGAAATTGAGCACCATATCGGCAACGTCTTCAATAACGCCGTCGATGGATGCAAATTCATGACTAACGCCATCAATATGGATAGAAGTGATTGCGAAGCCTTCCAAGGAAGACAGCAGGATTCTTCTAAGTGCATTACCGATGGTTATACCGAAACCTGGTTCAAGAGGACGGAACTCGAAAACACCTCTGGTGTCTGAGCCTTCAACCATGATAACCTCATCAGGTTTTTGAAACGCTAATATTGCCATAATTATTTATTTTACCAGGTTAAACAATCAACGATTACTTAGAATACAACTCAACGATCAGTTGTTCGTTGATATTTTCCGGGATTTCTTCACGAGCCGGATAATTCAAGAACTTGCCGGTCATCTTGTCAGCGTCCCATTCAAGCCATGCGAAATTGCTCGACTTGCGGCCTTCGAGGGAGTTGGTCACCACTTCGAGGCTCTTTGACTTTTCGCGCACTCCGATGGTATCGCCAACCTTGACGAGGTAGGACGGAATGTTGAGGACTTCACCGTTGACGATGACATGACGATGGTTCACAAGCTGGCGGGCGGCGGCGCGTGTGGGGGCGATGCCCAAGCGGTACACCACATTGTCCAAGCGAGATTCCATCAATTGCATAAGGATGAGGCCTGTTACGCCTTCCTTGCGGCGGGCGAGGTCGAAGGTCTTACGGAATTGTCTTTCGAGAACTCCGTAGGTATATTTAGCCTTTTGCTTTTCCTGAAGCTGGATGCCATATTCAGACACTTTCTTTCTGCGCTTGGCGGCACCATGCATTCCAGGGGGATAATTCCTTCTTTCGAAATACTTGTCGGAACCAAAGATGGGTTCTCCGAACTTACGAGCGATTTTCGTTTTTGGACCTGTATATCTTGCCATAATTCAATTTTTTTAATGTTATTACACTCTTCTACGTTTAGGAGGACGGCATCCATTGTGCGGCAGCGGGGTGACGTCGATGATTTCGGTCACTTCAACGCCCATGGAATGGATGGTACGAATAGCGGATTCGCGTCCTGAACCAGGTCCCTTCACATAAACTTTAACTTTACGTAATCCCAAGTCGTATGCTGTCTTGGTGCACTCTTCAGCGGCCATTTGTGCGGCATAAGGGGTGTTCTTTTTGGAGCCCTTGAAGCCCATCTTACCGGCTGATGCCCAAGAAATGACTTGTCCTTCATTGTTGGTCAGAGAAATGATGATGTTATTGAAGGAAGCTTTAACGAAGGCTTTGCCCGTGGCTTCAATCTTAACAACACGTTTCTTGGTCGTTTTGTTGGTCTTTGCCATTTGATTTTTTTAGTTTTTTGAATTAAATATGATCCAACCGACTAATGATTACTTAGTGGCTTTCTTCTTGTTAGCGACAGTCTTTTTGCGTCCCTTACGGGTACGGGCGTTGTTCTTCGTGCTTTGTCCGCGAACGGGCAAGCCGGCACGATGACGGACTCCTCTGTAGCAGCCAATGTCCATCAAACGCTTAATGTTCATCTGAACTTCTCCGCGAAGTTCACCTTCGGTCTTGTACTGATCGGCGATGATGTTGCGAACAGTATTCTGTTCTTCGTCGGTCCAATCCTGCACTTTTTTCGACGGCTCAACGCCTGCCTTGTTTAGGATTTCTTTCGACAAAGACCTTCCGATGCCATAAATGTAGGTCAACGATATTTCACCGGCCTTGTTGCTCGGGATATCTACACCAGCGATTCTTGCCATAGTATCTTTTTGCTTAAGTTTATAATTTCAAACGTGATTAACCCTGACGTTGTTTTTCTTTGGGGTTTTTCTTATTGATGACATACACTCTGCCTTTGCGCTTCACAATCTTGCAGTCGGCAGATCTTTTCTTAACGGATGCTTGAACTTTCATTTCAATATTAGATTTGTTGTTTGTTCTAACTCTTGTACCTGAAGGTGATACGGCCTTTTGTCAAATCATAAGGAGACATTTCCAACTTGACTTTGTCGCCGGGCAGAATCTTGATGTAGTGCATGCGCATCTTTCCGGAGATGGTGGCGATAATCACCAGACCGTTTTCCAGTTCGACGCGAAACATGGCGTTGCCCAATGCTTCCACCACGATGCCTTCTTGCTCTATTGACAATTGTTTTACCATATTTTTCTTTTCAAATACTTGTTTATGTTCTTACTATTCAGTTCTTTTCGTTTCTGTCTGGTTCGTGTCCCAGTCCTTTGAATGCTTGGCATCCAATGCTGTTGGATCCTTAATTTCGGGCTGCAAAGGTAACAATTCTTTTCCAAACGGGTGGATTTTTTTGTTTATTTTCTTCACGCTGCCCTTTCAGGGTCCGTTTTCGCCTTCTTCTTCGGGAAACTTTTGGGGGTTGAGTCCAAAAGTTTCCCGAGAGTCAGGTGAGATTGAGTTGAGAAGAACTGAGGTTCTTCCATTACATTCTGCCGACGCGCCCTTTGATGCGTCCAGTCTTGGTGAGACCGTCGTAGTGGTGCATCAGAAGGTGGCTTTCGATTTGTTGCAAAGTGTCGAGCACAACGCCCACGAGAATCAGCAATGAGGTTCCACCATAGAAATGGGAGAACGCAGAACTGACACCCATCAGCGACACCAAGGCAGGCATGATGGCCACGATGGCGAGGAAAATCGCGCCGGGGAGCGTAATCCTCGACATGATAGTGTCAAGATATTCGGCCGTCTTCTTGCCAGGTTTCACACCCGGGATGAAGCCGCCGTTCTTCTTGATGTCCTCGGCCATTTGGTTGGTGTTCATCGTCACGGCTGTATAGAAATAGGTGAACAGCACGATGAGGATGAAGAAGGCGAAGTTGTACCAAAAGCCGTTGATGTTGGTGAACACTTGGAGGAATCCGCTCAAGTTTTCGGTTTGGCGGAAACCGGCGATGGTGATCGGCAAGAACATGATGGCTTGGGCGAAGATGATGGGCATAACGCCAGCAGCATTCACCTTAAGCGGGATGTATTGACGCACGCCGCCATATTGGCGGTTGCCCACAACGCGCTTGGCGTATTGTACCGGAATCTTGCGGGTGCCTTGCACGAGGGCGATGGTACCAATCATCACGAAGAACAGTACGATCAGTTCGATGATGAGGACCAGCAGGCCCGTACCACCTTGCTCAAAGCGCGACATGCACTCGGCCACGAAGGCACCGGGGAGTCGGGCGATGATACCAATCATAATGATCAGTGAGATGCCGTTGCCAATACCTTTGTCGGTAATCTTCTCGCCGAGCCACATGACGAACAAGGTGCCGGCGATTAGGAGCACGATTGAGGAGAACCAGAAGAAGAATCCTGGGTTGGAAACGTAGGGATCGAAAGGCGTCACAGCGTCGTTGGGCAACTGAACGAGCACGTTCTTGATGTAACCTGGGGCTTGTACGATGACGATAACCACGGTCAAGAAGCGCATGATTTGGTTCAGTTTCTTACGGCCGCTTTCACCTTCACGTTGCAGGCGTTGAAAGTAAGGCACTGCCATGCCGAGCAACTGGATGATGATGGATGCGGTGATGTAAGGCATAATACCCAAAGCGAAGATGGATGCATTGCCGAAAGCGCCGCCCGAGAACATGTTGAGCAGGCCGAGGAGACCTTCGGTGCTGCTGTTCTGGAGGGCTGAAAGCTTATTCGGGTCGATGCCGGGGATGACGACGAAGGATCCGAAACGGTAGATCAGGATGATGAGTACCGTGAACAGGATGCGCTTGCGCAGCTCCTCGATCTTGAAGATGTTTCTTATGGTTTCAATCAGTCTGTTCATTTCGTTTCGTATTTTTCGCACGTTCCACCAGCGGATTCAATCACTTCCTTGGCTTTGGCGGAGAAGGCGTGGGCTTTAACATCCAATTTTGCAGTCAGTTGACCCACTCCGAGGATCTTGACGAGTTCCTTAGTATGGGTAACACCTTGTTCGACGAGCACTTCAGGGGTGATTACCGAAACGCCCTTGTCAGCAAGTTTCTGCAAAGTTGTGAGGTTAACCGGGCAATACTCGACGCGATTCTTGTTCTTGAAACCGAACTTGGGAACCAAACGCTGGAGGGGCATTTGACCGCCTTGGAAGCCAAACTTGCTTTTGGCGCCAGAGCGTGACTGAGCTCCTTTGTGACCGCGTGTAGAGGTGCCACCCCTACCCGATCCTTGTCCACGGCCTAATCTTTTCTTGTTCTTTGTAGAACCTTTTGCTGGTTTGAGATTACTTAAATCCATAGTAAATGCAGATTTGATAGTTCAACAATTAGATTTCTTCGATCTTCAGAAGATGAGCGATTTTCTTCACCATACCTGCGGTGCACGGGTTGTCCATGTCGACTTCGACGGTTTGGTGCATCTTTTTCAGACCGAGTGACCTTAACGTGTCTTTTTGGTCTTGTGGTCTTCCGATTCCACTTCTGACTTGGGTGATTCTAACATTCTTCATCTTTTCAAAAGTTTTATCCGTTAAACACAGTTTCCAAATCCACGCCTCTCAATTGGGCGACGGTGTAGGCGTCGCGCATCTTGGTGAGGGCGTCAAACGTGGCCTTCACGACGGAGTGCGGGTTGGACGAACCTTTCGACTTGGCCAACACGTTTTTCACGCCAACGCTTTCGAGGACGGCGCGCATGGCACCGCCGGCGATGACACCCGTACCAGGGGTTGCGGGTTGAACGAAGACGTAAGCGCCGCTGTATTTGCCGTACTGCTCGTGAGGCAGGGTGCCGTTCATGACGGGAACCTTGACCAGGTTCTTCTTGGCATCCTCAACGCCTTTTTGGATGGCAGCGGTGGCTTCCTTGGCCTTGCCGAGGCCGTAGCCGACGACGCCGTTTTCGTTGCCGACGACGACGAGAGCCGCGAACGTGAAGGTGCGACCACCTTTGGTCACCTTGGTGACGCGGTTGATGCTAACGAGGCGTTCTTTGAACTCGATTTCGCTAGACTTTACTCTTTTTACATTAACTTCTGCCATAACCAATTAGAATTTAAGTCCTCCATTACGAGCGGCGTCGGCCAGCGACTTCACTCTACCATGATACAAATAACCATTGCGGTCGAACACGACGGTGTCAATACCGACGGCCTTGGCTTTCTCGGCGATGAGAGCGCCCACTTTGGCGGCTTGTTCGACTTTCGTGATCTTTTCATTTTCGATGCCGTTTTCGCGTGAGCTTGCGGCGGCCAACGTCTTGCCGACCTCGTCGTCAATCAGTTGAACATAGATTTGCTTGTTGCTTCTGAAGACAGACATGCGGGGGCGGGCAGCAGTGCCGGAGATTTTCCTTCTGATGCTCTTCTTGATGTATTGTCTTCTTTCTACTTTAGTTTTTGCCATTTTCTTACTGAGGTATTAATGTTTTTTACTTACCAGCAGCTTTACCTGCTTTACGTCTCAGGACTTCGCCTTCGAACTTGATACCCTTACCCTTATAAGGTTCAGGCTTGCGCATTGAGCGGATCTTTGCGGCCACCTGACCAAGAAGTTGTTTGTCGTGGGAACGCATCTTCAGAATGGGGTTTTTACCTCTTTCGTTGATGGTTTCGATTTTAATCTCTGGAGGAAGCTCCATGAAGATATTGTGGGAGAATCCGAGTGCCATTTCGAGGATTTGGCCTTTGGCTTCGGCCTTGTAGCCGACGCCGACAAATTCCTGGACGGTCTCGAAGCCTTCGCTGACGCCTTTCACCATGTTGGCGATCAGGGCACGGTAGAGACCGTGCATGGCATCGGCGTTTTCCACTCCTTCCTTCACTTTGACGTGGAGTTGGTCGCCCTCGACTTCGAGATTGACGCGGTTGTGGAACTTCTGCGTGAGTTCACCCAATTTTCCTTTTACCGTAATAACATCGTCTTTGATGTCCACTGTGGTGCCAGCCGGGATGGCGATAGGCAACTTACCAATTCTTGACATAATTTCTATCTCCTATCCTTTTTGATTAGCTAACATAACAAATGACTTCACCGCCGATGTGGAGCTTACGGGCTTCCTTGTCGGTCATAACACCTTGCGAGGTGGAGATGACGGCGATACCGAGGCCGTTCATCACTCTCGGGAGGTTTTCACTGTCAGCGTACCTTCTCAGGCCAGGGCGCGAGACGCGGTCGATGGTCGTGATGGCAGGCAGCTTGGTTACAGGATGATACTTCAAGGCAATCTTGATGACATTCTGTGATTTCTTTTCGCCTTCTTCGAACTTATAATTGAGGATGTAGCCTTTTTCGAAGAGAATCTTCGTGATGGCTTTCTTCATGTTGGACGAAGGGATTTCAACGATTCTGTGCTTTGCGCGAACGGCATTGCGAATACGTGTCAAATAATCTGCTATAGGGTCTGTATTCATCTTTATCTCGTCTTAAATGTTTACCAACTAGCTTTCTTTACACCCGGGATGAGGCCTTTGAGGGCCATTTCACGGAAATCGATACGCGATATGCCGAACTGTCTCATATAGCCTTTGGGGCGTCCGCTGAGTTTGCAACGGTTGTGCAGGCGGACGGGGCATGAGTTCTTGGGAAGCTTCTGCAAGCCTTCGTAGTCGCCGGCGGCTTTGAGGGCTGCGCGTTTTTCAGCGTATTTCGCGACCATCTTTGCTCTCTTGCGCTCACGCGCTTTCATTGACTCTTTTGCCATGGTTTACTTTTTTTGATTTTTAAAAGGAAGACCAAAATGTTTCAACAAAGCCAATGCCTCTTGGTCGGTCTTGGCTGAGGTGACGAAGGTGATGTTCATACCGTTGAGGCGGGTCACCTTTTCGATATCGATTTCCGGGAAGATAATCTGCTCAGTGATACCGAAGGTGTAGTTGCCGCGGCCGTCAAAGCCTTTGTCGCTGATACCCCTGAAGTCGCGGACGCGCGGCAGGGCCACGCAGACCAAGCGTTCGAGAAACTCGTACATTCTGTCGCCGCGCAGCGTCACATGGACGCCGATGGGGTTGCCACGACGCAGTTTGAAGTTACTGACGTCGTGTTTAGAAATGGTCGGAACGGCTTTCTGACCGGTGATGGCTGTCATTTCATCCACACCAAAGTCAATCAGTTTCTTATCGGCCAAAGCGGCGCCGATGCCCTGATTGAGTGAAATTTTCAAAAGCCGTGGAACCTGCATAATCGACTTGTATTGGAATTCTTGCATCAATGCAGGCACGATTTCACTCTTGTATTGTCCTCTAAGTCTGGGTTGATAGTTCATATTACTTAATGATTTCACCTGTTTTCTTCGAATAACGGACCAGTTTGCCCGTGTTCTCGTCAATCTTACGTCCGACTCTGGATGGGGTGCCGTTCTTATCGACGACCATCAGGTTGGAGATGTGGATGGGGGCTTCTTGCTTGATGATGCCACCTTGGGGATGTTCGGCGTTGGGGCGGGTGTGTTTGGAGATGAGTCTGACGCCTTCGACGACGGCTCTGTTGTTTTTCACATCGACCCTCAACACTTTGCCTTGCTTGCCTTTGTCGTTGCCAGCAAGTACTAAGACGGTGTCGCCTTTCTTAACATGTAGTTTGCTCATGGTTCATTCAGTTTTTAAATTCAAAAATCAAAGTACTTCTGGAGCGAGCGAAACTATTTTCATGAATTGCTTCTCGCGCAGTTCTCTGGCCACGGGGCCGAAGATGCGGGTGCCGATGAGTTCGCCGGCCTGATTCAGCAAGACGCAGGCGTTGTCGTCGAAGCGGATGTAGGAGCCGTCGGCGCGACGGGTTTCCTTCTTGGTGCGGACTACGACTGCCTTCGATACGGTGCCTTTCTTGACATTGCCGCTCGGGATGGCGCTTTTCACGGTGACGACGATGATGTCGCCCGTGTGGGCGTAGCGTTTTCTGGTGCCGCCCAGCACGCGGATGCAGAGGACTTCCTTTGCGCCGCTGTTGTCGGCTACTGCGAGTCTGGTTTCCTGTTGTATCATATTACTTGGCCCTTTCGATAATTTCTACTAATCTCCAACATTTTCTCTTGCTCAACGGACGGGTTTCCATGATGCGCACGGTGTCGCCGATGTTGCAGTCATTTTTCTCGTCATGAGCCATAAAGCGGTTCGTCTTCTTGATAAACTTTCCGTAAATCGGGTGTTTTTCACGACGTTCGATTTCGACGACGATGGACTTCTCCATTTTGTTGCTGACAACAACGCCGATTCTTTCTTTTCTGAGGTTTCTTTTAAGTTCCATTGTATCTTTCGTCGTTTAGTTATTTTTTACCTTCGAGTTCACGTTTCCTCAATTCGGTCAGATAGCGAGCAATGTCCTTGCGGGTGTTGCGAATCTGGTTGGGGTTTTCCAACGGTGAAACCGCATGGTTGAGTCTCATCTTGACGAGTTGTTCGCGGGCTTGGTCCAAACGTTCGTTCAGGTCGGCCGTGCTCAGATCTTTAATTGATTCTTTTTTCATTGTTCTCTAATCTTCAAAATTATTCAACGTAATCTCTTCTCACAACAAACTTCGTGCTGACGGGCAGCTTTTGGGCTGCGAGGCGAAGGGCTTCCTTGGCGATGGCCAACGGCACGCCTTCGGCTTCAAACAGCATGTGGCCGGGAGTCACACGAGCTACAAAGTATTCGGGATCACCCTTACCTTTACCCATACGGACGTCAAGAGGTTTCTTGGTGATAGGTTTGTCGGGGAATATTCTGATCCAGATTTGGCCTTCACGTTTCATATAACGGGTGACGGCCTGACGGGCGGCCTCGATTTGGCGTGCAGTGATCAAAGCCTCTTCCAGTGTCTTGATGCCAAAAGAGCCGAAAGCAAGTTCGTGGCCGCGGTGTGCGTTGCCTTTCATCTTGCCTTTCTGTGGCCTTCTGTACTTCTGTCTTTTAGGTTGTAACATAGTTAGTCAACTTTTAAAGTTTTCAAAATCATTTACGCTTTCCTTCACTACGACGTGGGGCGCGGCCTGTCGGACGTTGTGATGTCGGTTTTCTTGACGGGGCGCTGACAGCGGTAGGAACCAGTTCGGGCTTGCCATAGATTTCGCCCTTACAGATCCACACCTTGATGCCAAGACGTCCGTATGACGTGTGGGCTTCAACGAGCGAATAGTCGATGTCGGCACGAAGGGTGTGCAGCGGGATGCGGCCTTCCTTGTATGCCTCTGAACGTGCGATTTCGGCACCGCCAACGCGGCCTGAGATCAAGATCTTGATGCCTTCGGCGCCCATTCTCATGGTGCCGGTGGCAGCCGTTTTAATGGCACGACGGTAAGAAACACGGCCTTCGATTTGCTTGGCGATGGCGCTAGCCACAATGTAAGCATCAAGCTCGGGTCTCTTGATTTCGTTGATGTTGATTTGGACTTCCTTTCCGGTGAGCTTCACCAGCTCTTTCTTCAGCTTGTCAACTTCCTCGCCGCCTTTTCCGATAATCATACCCGGGCGAGCGGTGAAGATGGTGACCGTGACGTACTTCAAGGAACGTTCGATGGCGATCTTTGAGATGCCAGCCTTGCCGAGACGTGCGTTCAGATACTTGCGGATCTTGTCGTCTTCAACGAGCTTGGCCGAAAAGTCTTTTCCGCCATACCAATTGGAATCCCATCCTTTGATGATTCCCAATCTAAGACCTATAGGATTAGTTTTTTGTCCCATTACTTAAACTTTTTATTCTCAATTATTCTCTTCGTTTGCAACTCTGCTATCCACGATGATTGTCACATGGTTTGAACGTTTGCGGATGTGGTGTGCGCGGCCGTGAGGCGCAGGTTGGATGCGCTTCAGGGTGCGGCCTTCGTCCACCCAGATTTCCTTGACGTACAGATTGCTTTCTTCAACACGTTTCCCTTCGTTCTTGGCTTCCCAGTTGGCGATGGCCGAGCGCAGCAGTTTGTAAACCGGCTTGGCGGCGTCTTTGGTGGAGTATCTCAGGGAATGTAGGGCAATTTCAATCTTCTTGCCTCTGATCATATCGGCCACAAGGCGCATTTTGTAAGGAGAGGTCGGCACATCGTTCAAATGGGCGATGGCGACGGTCTTACGGGCTTCTTTCAAAGCTTCTGCTCTGTTATGTTTTCTTGCTCCCATTGTTACCTATTTTACTTGTTACCTTTATCTTTATTTCCAGCATGACCTCTGAAGATTCGGGTCGGGGCGAATTCGCCGAGCTTGTGGCCTACCATGTTCTCCGTAACATAGACGGGGATGAACTTGTTGCCATTGTGCACAGCGATGGTCTGACCGACGAAATCAGGAGAAATCATCGATGCTCTTGACCAGGTCTTGATAACGGTCTTCTTGCCGCTTTCGACGTTTTCCATCACTCTCTTGTAGAGTTTGTAGTGGATATACGGTCCTTTCTTTAATGATCTACTCATAGTTTTATGCGATTTTCCTGATTAAATTACTTCTTTCTTCTGTCGATGATATACTTGTTGGAAGTAGCCTTCGGCGAGCGGGTCTTGTAGCCCTTTGCCGGCAAGCCCTTGCGTGAGCGCGGGTGACCGCCGGATGCACGGCCTTCACCGCCACCCATCGGGTGATCGACGGGGTTCATAACGACGCCACGGTTGTGCGGGCGACGACCGAGCCAGCGGCTACGGCCTGCCTTACCTGACTTCTCGAGGTTGTGGTCGGCGTTGGAAACGCTTCCGATGGTAGCTTTGCAAGCTTGGAGAATCATACGGGTTTCGCCTGAAGGCATGCGGAGGATGGCGTATTTGCCGTCGCGGCTCATCAGTTGGGCGTAGCTACCGGCACTGCGGGCCATCTTGGCGCCTTGGCCAGGACGAAGCTCGATGTTGTGAATGATGGTACCGAAGGGGATTTCACTCAGGAAGAGGGTGTTACCCACATTGGGTTGGATGCCTTTACCGGAGAGAATCTCCTGCCCGACCTTGAGGCCTGCGGGGGCGATGATGTAGCGCTTCTCGCCGTCCTTATAGAACACGAGGGCGATGCGGGCGGTACGATTCGGGTCGTATTCAATGGTCTTCACAACGCCCGGAATACCATCCTTGTCGCGCTTGAAGTCAATGATTCTGTACATTCTCTTGTGGCCGCCGCCTCTGTAGCGAACGGTCATCTCACCGCTGGTGTTACGGCCGCCCGTGCTCTTCTTGGGTCTCAAGAGGGACTTTTCGGGTTTGTCGGTCGTGATTTCGTCAAATGCGCTGATAACTTTGAAGCGCTGACCGGGTGTTGTAGGTTTATATTTCTTTAAAGCCATGATCAGATATTGCTAAAAAAGTCAATTGTATCACCTTCTTTCAAAGTCACGATAGCTTTCTTGAAAGCGGCCCTCTTGCCGGTAACAACACCGGATTTGGTGTAGCGTGACTTCATCTTTCCATCGTAGTTCATCGTATTGACGGCCTCCACTTTCACATCGTAGAGCTTTTCGATAGCGTCTTTGATTTGATATTTGTTGGCGTTTTTGTCAACGATGAAAGCGAACTTGTTCAGCTTTTCGCTGATAGCGGTCATCTTTTCAGTAATGACGGGTTTCTTTATGATAATCATCTCTCTTACAATTTTAGGGTTAGAACTCTCTGTTCAAGATTTCCACGATAGGCTTGAGAGCGCTTTCCGTGAGGAAAATCTTCTTTGCTTTAAGAATATCATAAGTGTTCAGGTTACGCGCCAAGGCGATCTCGGTGCGTTGGATGTTTCTTGCTGAAAGGACCACGTTCTTGTCGGGCTCGGCGAGCACGAAAAGGTTGCGGGTGCCGTTGGTCTTGAAAGCGTCGAGCACCTTGACCATTTGCTTGGTCTTGATGGCATCGAACGAAAAGTCTTCGAGCACCATGATGGCGCCGTCGTTGACCTTGCTCGACAAGGCTGACTTGCGGGCCAGCACTTTGACCTTCTTGTTCAACTTGAAACTATAGTCGCGCGGCTTGGGACCGAACACGCGGCCACCGCCTCTGAGGAGGGGCGATTTGATGTCGCCGCGACGGGCTCCGCCGGTACCCTTCTGACGGAAGAGTTTGCGGGTGCTGCCTGCGATTTCGCTGCGTTCTTTCGACTTGTGCGTGCCTTGACGCTGGTCGGCGAGGTATTGTCTCACTGCCAGATACATGACATGTTCGTTGGGTTCGATGCCGTAGATGCTATCTTCGAGCTGAACCTTGCGGCCAGTATCTTCGCCTTTGATGTTATAAACTGTTAGCTCCATCTCTCAATCTTTAAATATCCATTCTTGTGGCCCGGAACAGCGCCCTTCACCACTAACAAATCCTTTTCGGGGACGATCTTCACGATCATGAGGTTCGTCACCTTCACTTTATGGTTGCCCATTTGACCGGCCATGCGCAAGCCCTTGAACACTCTCGAGGGATAGGCACAAGCGCCGATGGAACCCGGCTTTCTCATACGGTTGTGTTGTCCGTGAGTAGCCTGACCAACGCCATTGAAATGATGGCGTTTCACTACGCCCTGGAAGCCTTTACCTTTGCTGATGCCGCTGACATCAACAAATTCGCCTTCCATGAACACATCTACGGTAAGCGTTTCGCCCAATTGTTTTCTGTGGCCTTCTTCGAAACGCGAAAACTCGCGCACCAGTTTCTTGGGTGTCGTGCCGGCTTTAGCAAAATGGCCTTGCTCGGCTTTCGGGGTGTTTTTCACCTTCTTTTCGTCGAAACCTAACTGGATAGCGCTATAACCGTCTTTCTCAACTGTTCTGACTTGGGTGACCACGCAAGGTCCGGCCTTAATCACCGTGACGGGGATCATTTTTCCGGCCTCGTCGTAGATGTTGGTCATCCCAATCTTTTTTCCTAGTAATCCTGACATGCTGTTTTAGCTTTTAATTGTTTGTACTAGATAGGTTTAATTACAATTTAATTTCTACTTCCACACCGCTGGGGAGCTCCAGCTTCATCAGTGCGTCGATTGTCTGCGAGGTCGAGTTGTAGATGTCGAGCAAACGCTTGTAGGTTGAAAGCTCGAACTGCTCTCTCGATTTCTTGTGGACGAAGGTCGAACGCAAGACCGTGTAGATCTTCTTGTTGGTCGGCAACGGAATGGGTCCGCTGACGATAGCTCCAGTCGACTTAATGGTTTTGACGATCTTCTCGGCTGACTTATCAACCAAATTGTGATCGTGCGACTTTAACTTGATTCTAATTCTCTGGCTCACAATAGTTATAATTTGAATTCTGTTCCTTAAATGAATAATAATCCTTTTGCTTTCTTGATTACCACATCGGCAATCGCTTCGGGAACGGGCGCGTAATGGCTCAGTTCCATGTTGAAGTTGGCGCGGCCCGACGACAGCGAGCGGAGTTGTGTGATGTATCCAAACATCTCTGCCAGCGGCACATCGGCCTTTATCACTTGGAAGCCAATGTTGGCATTGACTTCGCGCAGTACGGATCTCTTCTTGTTCAAATCGCCCGTGACGTCACCAATGTATTCGTCGGGGCAATGTATCTCCACGCGCATGATCGGCTCCATCAGTACGGCTGCGGCTTTGAGGCCGGCTTCCTTGAAGGCGATGTGGGCGGCGGTCTCGAACGAGAGCGCGTCGCTGTCCACCGGATGGAACGATCCGTCGGTAAGAGTCACCTTGAGGTTCTCGACAGGGAATCCTGCCAGCACGCCGTTGGACAAGGCTCCCTTGAAGCCTTTTTCCGTGGCTTGGATGTACTCGGCGGTGAGTGAACCACCCTTCACTTCATTGACAAACTGCAATCCTTGCACGCCTTCGTCGGCCGGACCCATTGTGAACGCGATATCGGCAAACTTTCCCTTGCCACCGGTCTGTTTTTTATAGACTTCACGATGCTGAATTGTTTGAGTAAAGGCTTCCTTGTATGCGACCTGTGGGCGACCAGAGTTGACTTCGACGCCGAACTCTCTGCGTAAGCGGTCCATAATAATATCAAGGTGCAATTCGCCCATACCCGACAAAATGGTCTGGCCCGAGTTTTCATCGGTGTGCACAAATAGCGTAGGATCTTCCTCGGTCAATTTGGCCAAGGACTGATCGAGTTTGTCCAAGTCTGCCGTCACCTTGGGCTCGATGGCGATGTTCACCACGGGGTCGGGGAACTTGATGTTCTCGAGCACCAGCGGTTTGTTCTCCACCGTCAGGGTGTCGCCTGTGCGGATGAGTTTGAATCCCACCGCTGCGCCAATATCGCCGGCCGAAATCTCTTCGAGCGGGATTTGCTTGTTGGCGTGCATCTGAACGATTTTGGCGATGCGTTCGCGTTTGCCAGTCGATACGTTCAGCACGGTTTCACCTGATTTCAGCGTTCCGGAATAGACGCGGAAGAAGCAGAGGCGGCCGACGAAGGGGTCGGTGGCAATCTTGAAAGCCAAGGCGCAGAAAGGCTCCTTGGGGTCGGCGTTGCGCACTTCCTCTTGTTCGGTCTTGGGGTTGATGCCCTTCACGTGTTCGATGTCAAGCGGGCTGGGCAGGTAGTTGACGATAGCGTCGAGCAACGGCTGCACGCCTTTGTTCTTGAACGACGAGCCGCACATCACGGGGCAGATGCGCAGGTCAAGCGTAGCCTTGCGCAATTCGGCGATAAGCTCGGCCTCGGTGATGCTGTCGGGGTCTTCCATATACTTCTCGAACAAGGCTTCGTTGTCTTCGGCGGCACCTTCAAGCAGCTTGGTACGGTACTCTTGCACCATATCTCTCATGTCTTCGGGGATTTCCACTTCGTCGAAAACGGAGCCGTTGTCTTCTTCTTCCCAAGCGTATGCTTTGTTTTTGATCAGGTCCACGATGCCGATGAATTCGTCTTCGGCGCCGATGGGCAGCTGAATGGCGACGGGGGTGGCGTGGAGGCGTTCTTTTATTTGGTCCATGACCTTGAAAAAGTCGGCTCCGGCGCGGTCCATCTTATTGACGTAGCATATACGCGGAACGTTGTATTTGTTGGCCTGGTGCCAAACGGTTTCCGACTGGGGTTCAACGCCGCCCACCGCGCAGAAGATGGCGATGGCGCCGTCGAGCACGCGCAGCGAGCGTTCCACCTCGACGGTGAAATCGACGTGGCCGGGCGTGTCGATGATGTTGATTTTGTATGCCTCGTTGTTGAGGTGCCAGAATACCGTTGTGGCGGCAGAAGTGATGGTGATGCCACGTTCTTGCTCCTGAACCATCCAGTCCATGGTGGCGGCGCCGTCGTGAACTTCACCGATCTTGTGGCTGCGTCCAGTATAATAGAGGACACGCTCGGTCGTAGTCGTCTTACCGGCGTCGATGTGTGCCATGATGCCGATATTGCGAGTGCGGCTGAGGTTGTTGCTCATATTATCCTGTGCGCTTTGCATGGTTGTCTTATCTTGTTGGTTTAGAATCTGAAGTGCGAGAACGCCTTGTTGGCGTCTGCCATTCTGTGGATTTCTTCTTTTCTCTTGAATGCAGAACCTTCTTCCTTGTAAGCTGCCATGATTTCCGAAGCGAGCTTCAGGGCCATCGATTTCTCGTGACGCTTGCGCGCGTATCCAATCAAGTTCTTCATTCCGATGCTCTGCTTACGGGCAGGACGGATTTCCGAAGGAATCTGGAACGTGGCGCCACCGATACGACGGCTTCTTACTTCCACTTGAGGGGTAACGTTGGCCAGGGCCTTTTTCCACACCTCAACCGGATTTTCGTTGAGCTTACTTTCAACGATGTCCATTGCTTCGTAGAAAATCTGATAAGCCAAATTCTTCTTACCTTCGAGCATGATGTTGTTCACGAACTTGGTGACTTGCACATCATTGTACTTCGGGTCGGGAAGGATAATTCTCTTCTTTGGTTTAGCTTTTCTCATGTCTTTAAGTCTTTCTTTTTCTGACTAATCGTTATTTCTTTGCGGCTGTTTGTTTGGGTCGTTTAGCACCGTACTTCGATCTGCGTTGGCGGCGGCCTTCAACGCCCGAGGTGTCCAAAGCACCACGGATGATGTGATAACGCACGCCCGGCAAATCTTTGACACGACCTCCTCTGATCATGACGATAGAGTGCTCCTGCAGGTTGTGGCCCTCACCCGGGATGTATGCGTTGACTTCCTTTTGGTTGGTCAAGCGAACCCTTGCTACCTTACGCATGGCTGAGTTAGGCTTCTTGGGGGTCGTCGTGTAAACACGAACGCACACGCCGCGGCGTTGCGGACATGCATCCAATGCTGGTGACTTACTCTTGTCGATCAATTTCTGGCGCCCTTTGCGCACTAATTGTTGAATAGTCGGCATTTTTAATTTGTTAGGTTAATTGTTAGTTATTTAATCCGTTGATTAGGAATTAGTTACAAACTCACACCAAACTGGCCGAGGATTGCTCTTTTCGGGATGTAGTTAGGGAAACATGGTAAGCCCTTTACGGCTTAGAAGTCTATAAACCCACGCTGTGACCATAATTTTACGCTTGATTTTGGCGTCACATCGTGTAGAAACCTATTACGTTTAACTTATCAGGTTCCTTAACTATATCATTTTCAAGGGCAAGCCCTCTTTCAATTCAGCGCGGCAAAAGTACAACATTTTTCCATACGCCGCGCATTTTTTTGAAAAAAATAGCGATTTTTGTTGATATTTATTTTTATCTTGTTGTATATCAACAAAATAAAACAGTTAAAAACTCGACATTAATTACAAAAAAAGCGTCTTTCCTGTTTGTGTTTGCTTGGAAAGACGCTGATTTGGGGTTGCGTTGAGCCTTCTTTTTCAACAAAAACGGGGATTAATACTTCACGAAACGGTCCTCTCCGTTGCTCAAACCGAGCAGTGGGCTTCGTCCAAAGAGGAGGTGTATCTTGTGTTCCCAGATGAGCTCCCAAAGCACGCGGCTGACGCGCACTTGGTCTTCGGGGGCGAGCTCCTCGCTGGAATAGACAGTGTTTTCGAGGTCGGGAAGAGCGCGGTCGCGGATGGCCTGCTGCCTGATTTGGTAGCAGAGGTTCACGAAAGTGGTTCCCGAGGGCGAATCGTTGCGCTCGATGATGACTAGAACGATGTGTTTCAATGACTCGTTGTCGTAAAGTACATGTACTGGATTTGCGTCGTAGTTCATAGTTTTTCAGTTTGATTGATGGTGCAAATATAGGGGTTTTTCGGAAACCTGCAATATTTTTCGTACCTTTATTAATTAATAGCGAGCTAAAATCGGGGGGAATTAATTATCTTTGCAGCCTAAATTGAGCGAAATGGTCATCGAATTAATCATCGTATGGATTCTTGGCGTGGTCACGTTTTTTGTGCTTTGGGCGGTTTTGCTCAAAGTGATTAAGAGAATTAGCGATAAGAAAAACAAATCTAATAATACAGAAATATGAAATACGACGTCATCGTTATCGGCAGCGGCCCAGGGGGCTATGTGGCTGCCATCAGAGCATCGCAACTGGGCAAGAAAGTGGCTGTGGTCGAGAAGGCCGAAGTGGGCGGCATCTGCCTCAACTGGGGATGCATCCCCACCAAAGCCCTGCTGAAGAGCGCGCAGGTCTATACCTATATTAATCACGCCGAAAACTACGGCATTAAGGTGGAAGGCGAAGTGAAGCCCGACATGGAGGCCGTGGTGGCCCGCAGTCGCGGCGTGGCCGACACCATGAGCAAAGGCGTGCAATATCTGCTCAAGAAGAACAACGTGGAAGTCATCGCCGGCTACGGCAAACTGACCAAAGACAAGCAAGTGGAAATTACCGACGTCGAAGGCAACGTCACCCTTTATGAAGCCGACGACATCATCCTCGCCACAGGTTCGCGCGTGCGCGAGCTGCCTGCCCTGCCTATCGACGGCAAGAAAATCATCGGCTACCGCCAGGCTTTGGTCTTGGACAAACTGCCTGAGAGCATGGTCGTGGTCGGCTCGGGTGCCATCGGCTCCGAGTTTGCCTTCTTCTTCACTTCGATGGGTGTGAAAGTGACCTTGGTCGAGTTCCTGCCCAACATTGTGCCCAACGAGGACGAAGAAGTATCGAAGCAAGTGGAGCGCGCTTTCAAGAAACTGAAGATGACCGTGATGACCGAGGCCTCGGTGACCCATGTCGATACGACGGGCGAGAAGTGCGTGTGCACCATCAGCACCAAGAAAGGCGAGAAGACCGTGGAGGCTGACATCGTTTTGTCCGCCGTCGGTGTGCAGACCAACATCGACAACCTTGGCCTTGAGGAACTCGGCATCAGCACCGAGCGCGGCAAAATCACTGTGGATGAATGGTACCGCACCAATGTGCCGGGCGTGTATGCCATCGGCGACATCGTTCATGGTCCCGCCTTGGCTCACAAGGCCGACCACGAAGCCACGATTTGTGTGGAGAAACTTTGCGGCCACAACCCAAAGCCGTTGAACTACGCCAATATTCCGGGCTGCACCTACACCACGCCCGAAATCGCCTCTGTCGGCTTGAGCGAGGCCAAGGCTATCGCTGCGGGCTATGAGGTGAAAATCGGCAAGTTCCCCTTCACCGCTTCGGGCAAGGCCACCGCTGCCGGCAACCGCGACGGCTTCATCAAGGTCGTCTTCGATGCCAAGACCGGCGACTGGCTCGGCTGCCACATGGTTGGCGACAACGTGACTGAAATGGTGGCCTCGGCTGTGCTCTGCCGCGAGTTGGGAGCCAAGGGCGAGGACATCATCCGCGCTGTGTTTCCCCACCCCACCATGTCGGAAGGCATCATGGAGGCGGCTGCGGCGGCGTTTAATGAGTGTGTACATCTTTAATTTATAACAACACTAAACAGGGGGATACGACCCTATGCCTTTTACCATCATGGCGGACAAGGATCCGCCATCTCCCAAACGCGAAGACGACGCCTTTCAGCTCGGGAGATTGCGGGTCAAGCCCGCAATGACGGTAAAAAGAGAAGGGATTAACCCCGTAAAGAAAAAAGGAAATGGATATCATCGAAACCAAGATAAAAGACCTATTGGTCATCAAGCCGGACGTCTTCATGGACGAGCGCGGCTATTTCTTCGAGAGTTACAACAAGGCGCGTTTTGCCGAACATGGTCTGGAGATGAACTTCGTTCAGGACAACGAGTCGCAGTCGATGAAGGGCGTTTTGCGCGGACTGCATTTCCAGAAACCGCCTTTTGCACAAGGCAAACTCGTCCGCGTGGTGAAAGGTGCCGTGCTCGACGTGGCCGTCGATTTGCGAAAAGGCTCGCCAACCTACGGGCAGTGGGAGTCGGTCGTGCTGACCGAGGGCAACAAGTTCATGTACTGGATTCCGGAAGGCTTCGCGCATGGTTTTGCCTGCTTGGAGGATTATTCCGTGTTCACCTACAAGTGCACCAATGTCTATAACAAGGCCTCGGAGGGCAGCATCCGCTGGAACGACCCCGACTTGGGCATCAAGGAGTGTGGAGTGTGAAGTTAGGAGTGTGGAGTAATTAGTTAGAAGTTAATCAAGTAATAATCAAGTATATGCAAAAAGAAAACACTGTAAAATTCAAGAGTAGGCGATTTGCTATCGAAATCATCAAACTGTATAAAAGTTTGGTTGAGAACAAGAAAGAATACGTGCTTTCGAAACAGGTTTTGAGAAGTGGAACAAGCATTGGTGCCAATGTGGCTGAAGCTGAAGCAGGTATTTCCAAGAAAGACTTCTTGGCCAAAATGTACATTGCCTTGAAAGAGTGTTGCGAAACCGAGTTTTGGCTTGACATCATGCACGAAACAGATCATTTGGACGACAAAACGTTCAATGATTTAATGCCTATGTGTTCAGAATTGAACAAAATGCTTACCTCTATCACAAAAACAACAAAAGAGTCATTTGAATAAACTGTGAGGAAGAGTGTCGCCTTGCGCTACTACTCACTCAACACTACACACTCAAAACTTAATACAATGATGAGAACAAGAAACTTAATCCTCGCTTGCGGCATGGCCATAATATTAATAGGTGCAACAGCAGCCATCACTTTTTCGATTGCGCAATCGAACGACGAGCAAATGGAAGAATACGCCGGCACCGACCGCGAATACCTCTTCTTCGATAACATAGACCTTTACGCGCACGACATCAAACTGCCCGAGAGCATGACCTTTTGCGGTGAGGAAGTGCCGCTACACTTGTTCTATGTCCGCGAGCGTTTGGAGCGTGAAATCATGGTCAATTCGTACCGACATTCCGCCACCATTTTGCTTTTGAAGCGCACCACGCGCTGGTTTCCCGTGATGGAGCCTATCATGGAGCGGAACGGCCTGCCCAACGACTTCAAGTATCTTTCGATGATCGAGAGCGAGCTGACCAACGCCGTCTCGCCCTCGAAGGCCGTGGGGTTCTGGCAGTTTCTGGAAGGCACGGGAAAGGAATACAACTTGGAAATCAACAAGGAAGTCGATATGCGCTACAACGTTGAGAAAGAGACCGTTGCAGCCTGCAAGTATTTGAAAGACTCTTACCGCAAGTTCGGCAGCTGGACCTTGGCGGCGGCGGCCTTCAACTGCGGCAACGGGCGCATCACAAAGACAAAAAGCGAGCAGCGCGTGGACTCCTACTACGACATGATTCTGCCCGAGGAAACGCAACGCTACATATTCCGCATCCTCGCGCTGAAGCTTATCACCGAGAACCCCGAGAAATACGGTTACCAAATCAGCGACAACGGCTGGTACCAACCTTATAAGACCAAGACCGTCACCGTTACCGAGAGCATCCCCGATTTGACGGATTTCGCCTACGAGCAAGGCACCAATCTCAAAATGTTGAAATACTTCAATCCGTGGCTACGCGGCACTTCGCTGACCATTTCGGCGGGCAACAGCTACGAGATCAAGATTCCCACGGGAGATTCTGCCAAGACGCATAAGAGGATGAGGAGCGCAGAATGAACGAATTCAGCGAAGATAAAACCCTTGAAATCTACGGTGCGCGGGAGAACAACCTGAAAGACATCGACTTATCCGTTCCGCGCAATGCCCTCGTGGTGGTCACGGGGATTAGCGGGAGCGGCAAGTCGTCGTTGGCCTTCGACACGATTTATGCCGAGGGACAACGCCGCTACATGGAGAGTTTCTCGGCCTACGCGCGACAGTTCATCGGCAACATGGAACGCCCTGATGTCGATAAGATTACGGGCTTGAGTCCCGTGATTTCCATCGAGCAGAAGTCGGTGAACAAAAACCCGCGCTCAACGGTGGGCACCATCACGGAAATCTATGACTTCCTGCGCCTTTTATACGCCCGCATCGGCGAGGCTTATTCCTACAACACGGGCGAACGCATGGTGCGCTACACCGAAGAGCAAATCACCGAATTGATTCTCAAGGAGTTTGACGGCAAGCGCATCAACATTTTGGCCCCGACCGTGAGAGGCAGAAAAGGCCATTACCGCGAGTTGTTCGAGCACATCCGCCAAGCGGGATTCAACCGTGTGCGCGTGGACGGCGAGATGCGCGAAATCGAGTTCGGGATGATGGTGGACCGCTACAAGACACACGACATCGAAATCGTCATCGACCGCATCGAGGTTCACGAGGACGGCCTCAGCCGCATCAAGAAATCGGTGCAGACGGCGTTCAGATATGGGAAGGGATTGCTCATGGTTTTAGTAAATGAGGAGTGTGGAGTGAGGAGTGAGAAGTGTGGAGTGAGGAGTGAGAAGTGTGGAGTGAGGAGTATGGAGTATTCTTCTGATACTCAACACTCAACACTCAACACTGACTACTCATCACTAAGATATTTCAGCCGATTATTGATGTGCCCCACGACAGGCCTCTCCTACGAAGACCCCGAGCCTAACACCTTCTCGTTCAACTCGCCCTACGGCGCTTGCCCAAAGTGCAACGGCTTGGGCGAAATTGCAGTGGTGGATAAGGAAAAACTGATTCCCAACCCCAATTTGAGCCTCCGCAAGGGCGGTATGGCTCCGGCAGGCGAATACAAGTCCGGCAGTTGGATTTTCAAGCAGTTGGAGGCCATCGGGCTGAAGTACGGCTACACCTTAGACACGCCGCTGAAGGACTTCTCCGACGAGGCCTTGGACGTGATTCTCTACGGTACCAACGAGACTTTCGAGGTGAAGCGCGAAACGCTCGGCATCACCTCGACCTTCAAAATCAACTTCGAGGGCATCATCAACTTCATCGAAGAGCAGAACAACGAGGAGGCTTCGGCGGCCATCGCGCGGTGGGCAGGCTCGTTCATGAACCATGTGAGTTGCCCCGTTTGCGGCGGCTCGCGACTGAGAAAGGAGTCGCAGTGGTTCCGCATCGACGGGAAAAACATCGCCGAGGTGGCCAACATGGACACGCTCTCGTTGGGCCAATGGATTGACGAACTGCCAATCAAACTCAATGAAAGACAAAACGATATAGCCAAGGAAATCCTGCGCGAAATCCACAAGCGCGTGCATTTCCTCTTGGACATCGGCATCGACTACCTCAACATGAACCGTCCGGCGGCATCGCTTTCGGGCGGCGAGGCGCAACGCATCCGCTTGGCCACGCAAATCGGGTCGCAACTGACGGGTGTGTTGTATATCTTGGACGAACCCAGCATCGGCCTGCATCAGCGTGACAACCAACGCCTTATCGAGTCGCTGAAGGAGCTGCGCGACATCGGCAACTCCGTCATCGTGGTGGAACACGACAAGGAAACCATGCTCAATGCGGATTATTTGGTCGATATTGGTCCGGGCGCGGGACGGCACGGCGGCGAAGTCGTCTTTGCCGGCACACCCGCCGAAACCAAAAACGGCCACTCCATTACCTGCGACTACCTCAAAGGCCTCCGCCAAATTGAGGTGCCGAAAACGCGGCGCAAACCTTTGGAAGGCGATTACCTTATTATAAAAGGTGCTAAAGGCCACAACCTGAAAAACGTCGATTTAAAGTTGCCGCTCGGCGTGATGGTCTGCGTGACAGGCGTGAGCGGCTCGGGAAAGAGCACCTTAATTAATGAAACCCTCTCCCCTATCCTGAGCCAAAAATTTTACCGCTCGGTGAAGGAGCCGCTGCCCTACGACAGCATCGAGGGTTTGGAAAAAATCGACAAAATCATCCAAATCGACCAGGCCCCGATTGGACGCACACCGCGCTCGAACCCAGCGACTTACACCAAGGTTTTCGACGAAATCCGCAAACTCTTCGGCGAGTTGCCCGAGTCGAAAATCAGGAATTACAAGGCGGGGCGTTTCTCGTTCAACGTGAAAGGCGGTCGCTGCGAGGCCTGCAAAGGCGCGGGCTTGCGCGTCATCGAAATGAACTTCCTGCCCGACGTGACGGTGCTTTGCGAGGAATGTCAGGGCAAACGCTACAACCGTGAGACCTTAGAGGTGCGCTACAAAGGCAAAAGCATCAACGACGTGCTGAATATGACCATCAACGAGGCGGTGGAGTTTTTCGAGAACATCCCGAACATCGTCCAGAAAATCAGGACGTTGAAAGAGGTCGGTTTGGGTTATTTGACCCTCGGCCAGGCCTCCACCACCATCAGCGGCGGAGAGGCGCAGCGCGTGAAATTGGCCACCGAATTGGCCAAGCGCGACACGGGCAAGACGCTTTATGTCCTTGACGAACCCACCACAGGCCTCCATTTCGAGGACATCAAAGTGCTGATGAACGTGCTGAACAAGTTGGTGGAAAAAGGCAACACCGTCCTCATCATCGAGCACAACATGGACGTCATCAAAATGGCCGACTGGATCATCGACATGGGCCCCGAGGGCGGCGAGCGCGGCGGGCGCATCGTGTGCCAAGGCACGCCGGAGGAAGTATGCCAATGCGAGGAAAGCTATACGGCGAAGTATCTGCGGGAGGAGTTGTAATCACCGCAGCCAAAGCTTCTGTCCGGCGTGGATTTTTTC
>CADAVB010000031.1 GCA_902791165.1 uncultured Bacteroidia bacterium | reverse complement strand
GGCACTCTGTGCCACGATTTTGATTTCCAATTCATCGTCGGTGATACGGGTTATTATGCCCTCGTGGGAGATGGTTTCTTTGTTGTTCATGCCGCAAAATTACGTTTTTTGTCGGTTCATTGCGATAAAACAACTATTTTTGCAAGTTATTTCACTCAAAAAATGGCCGATAAGAAAAAGAAAGAAGGTAAAATGTCGATTTGGCTCCAAAGCAAGGTGGACGCAGCCAAAGCATGGTACAACAGGGACGATAATTTCCTGCGCATCGTGCATTTCCCCGGAACGAAATTGCCGCTCATGGATGTGCTGATTGACTTTTTCAGGCTGTTCACCCAGGGTCGCACTATCGACCGCGCTGCCGGTGTGGCGTTTAATTTCTTCGTGGCGCTCTTTCCGCTTGTTCTCTTTTTCTTCACACTGATTCCCTACATCCCCATTCCGCACCTATACGAGCGCGTGATGATGGCTATCAACGATTTCCTCATTCCTTCGGGAACGCTCGACACCGTGAAAGACACCATCGACGGCATCATGAACCAGCCGCACGACGGCCTGCTTTCCATCAGTGTCATTCTCTGCCTTGTGTTCGGTTCGAGCGGCATAGTGGCGTTTTTCAACGGGTTCCGCAATGTCTATGCCAACTACGTCCGTTCCAAAAGGCTGTCGCTCAAAGGCTGGATCGAACAAAGGCTGTTCGCAATCGTTATGTTGCTGATTATCGGCCTATTGATGGTACTGTCGGTGATATTGATTTCCTTGGGCGGCATGGCTTTGAGATGGCTTGTGGTTCAAGAAATCATCAGAGGCGGGTCGTTCACATTCTTCCTGTTCAGCGTGTTGCGTTGGGTGATTGGCATTTTCGCCTTGTGTTTCGGCATTTCGCTGCTGTATTATTTCGGCAACGTCAAGTTCGACGAGCACTACCGCGTCGAACGCAAGCACACGGAAAGCAACACCCACAAATATCGCGAGTTCGTGATTTTCAGCCCGGGAACCCTTTTGGCCACCACTTTGTTCGTCTTGGGCACAGTGGCGTTCAACACATATATTTCCAATTTCTCGCGCTACAATGTGCTGTATGGCTCCATCGGAACGCTCATCATTCTCATGCTTTGGATTTGGGTCGTTTCCATCTTGATTTTGGCAGGCAACGACTTGAACTCCGGCATTCGACGCGGCTCAATGAAACTCAGTGAGAATGAAGACAATACGCGAAAAAAGGAAATCGTCATAGAAGACCTGAAAAAACACATCAGAAACTATCAGTCTGCCAAAGAAATTCGCGAACAACGCATCAGCGACCTCAAAAAATCCATCGAATCGGAGAATGTGCTCATCCAGAATTTGGAAGAGCAAAATAAGGATTACGACTTGATTATCAGAGCATACGAACAGTTTGTTGAAGCCGAGCGCAAAAGTGCCGACGACCAATATTACACGGATTTCGATGCAAAAGAAGTGATTGAGAAAATGGAGAACCACCCTAACTAAAATTTTATGGGAATCGTAGCGCGACAGAGTATCAAGGGTACTGTGGCCACCTATATCGGGGTGGCTGTGGGCATCGTTACGACCTTTTTCATCCAAACGAAGGCCTTGCAGCCCGAACAGATTGGCCTCATCGACATTCTGCTGCAATGCTCGATATTGTTTGGCGGCTTGGCCCAATTGGGCACCAACTCGTCGGCCATGCGGTTCTACCCTTTTTTCAAGGACGAGAACCATCGCGATCATGGCTTTTTCGGCTGGACGCTGCTGGTTCCATTGATTGGATTTGCCTTATTTCTGTTGGCGTTTTTTGTTTTCAAAGACGCCATCGTGAACTTTTTCACCCAAGACGCCGAAGTCGGGGCCGAGTTGTTCGCGAAGTACGTCAATTTTGTGGTTCCTTTGGCTTTCTTTTTGCTCTACATCTCTGTTTTCGAAACCAATAGCAACCTACTTTTGCGCATCGTGCTGCCCAAATTCATCCGCGAGGTCGGGTTGCGGGTGGCCACCGCCGTGGTTTATATCTTGTATTATTATAAAGTCATCGATTTCGACGGCATCATCATCGGTTTCTGCGTGTTTTATGGCCTGGCCACCATCATCAATATTGTTTACCTCTTTTCGCTGAAGCGGGTTTCGTTCAAAATCGAATGGGACTACATCAAGCCACAGCTGAAACGCGATTTTCTGTTCTATACCCTGTTTATGGTCACAGCGGCCTTGGCGGGCAACGTAATCCCCATGTTGAGCAAATTTTTTGTGGCAGGCAAGACGGGATTCCTCATGGCGGGCGTATTCTCCATCGCGACCAACATCGCTGCCGTGGTTGAGATGCCATACCGCTCGTTGGGTGCCATTTCGTTGCCCCATATTTCGGCAGCCATGGCCAAAAACGACATCGGCGCGACCGACAGCCTCTGCAAAAATGTGGCGTTGCACCAATTCATCGCGGGCAGTTTCGTGTTTTTCCTGGTTTGGACCAACATCGACTTCCTATTCGACATGTTGCCCAAAGGCGACATCTATCGAATGGGCAAATGGGCCGTCCTGCTGCTTTCTTTGAGTCGGCTCATTTATTCCACCCTCGCCGTTTCGACGACTGTGCTCAGTTATTCCAAATACTACTACTATTCGCTGATATTCACCATTTTGCTCACCACCCTTTCAATCGTTCTTAACGTGTATTGGGTGCCCAAATGGGACATCAACGGCGGTGCTTTGGCCAACATGGTGTCTTTTGCGGTGTATTTTGTTCTCCTCATTGCGTTCATCAAATGGAGAATCGGAGTGATGCCCTTGTCGAAGAAATTCATTCCAGTAGCGGCCATCGTGTGCGTCCTATTCGTAGCCAACAGATTATGGTCGTCGTTTTTAACTCCATGGTTTGCAAGATGTTTCAATAAAGCCTTTTACGGATTTGCCATCGATGCTGTGCTAAAATCCTCGCTGTTTGTGGTTTTGGGTGCTACGGCGCTTTACAAAATAAAGGTTTCACAATCCGTGAACGATTTGATAGACAAAGGAATACATCTTTTCAGAAAAGGCTAGAAACCGTACTTTTCTGTCCAACAATTCCAACTTTTTCGGACCTGTTTTGGAAAAATTCCAAAATTTTCCTTTGTCAAAAAAAGGAGTTTCCGTATCTTTGCAGTTTCTAAAAATTGAAAACAAACTCAAAATCCATTCATTAAATGAGTAACACATTATTTATTTCCCTTGCGGTTCTCGGAATCTTGGGCGGCATTTTGGCCGTGATTCTGTACTTCGTGGCGCAGAAGTTCAAGGTTGAGGAGAACCCATTGATTGATGAGGCGGAGGCCTGTTTGCCCGGCGCCAACTGCGGTGGCTGTGGCTTCGCGGGCTGCCGTGCCTTGGCCGAGGCTTGCGTGAAGCAAGCCGCTGAGAAAGGCAACATCGACGGCCTGTCGTGCCCTGGCACCGACATGGGCAAGGTGGCCGCCGTGCTCGGTTTGACCGCTGCGGCCTTCGAGCCTAAAATCGCGGTGGTGCGCTGCAACGGCAGCTGCCAAAACTCACCCTCCAAGGTGCATTACGAAGGTGCCGACATCTGCGCTTTCGCTACCACGCTCTACGCTGGAGAAGGCGGCTGCTCCAAAGGCTGCCTCGGACTCGGAGACTGTGTGAAGAAGTGCAACTTCGACGCGCTGCACATCGACAAGGAAACGGGTCTGCCCGTCGTCGATTCTGACAAGTGCGTGGGCTGCGGCGTGTGCGCCAAGACCTGCCCGCGTGGCATCATCGAAGTGCGTCCGCGTGGCAAGAAAGACCGCCGCGTGTTTGTGTGCTGCGTCAATACCGACAAGGGCGCGTTGGTCACGAAAAACTGCTCGGTGGGCTGCATCGGCTGCCAGAAGTGCCTGAAAGAATGTCCTTTCGAGGCCATAGAAATGCGCGGCAATCTGGCCTACATCGACCCGGCCAAGTGCAAGGCCTGCGGCAAGTGCGTCAAGGTGTGCCCGAGAGGTAGCATCCACGCCATCAACTTCCCCGCGCCGAAGCCGGAAACGCCAGCCCTGCAAGGCGCTGAACCCGTCGTGAAGCCACAGCCGAAACCCGAACCGGTTGAGGTAAAAACTGAAGTCAAACCCGAAAACACCGTCACAGCATGAACCCGATAAAGACTTTCCCAAAGGGCGGCGTGCATCCCGAAGAGAACAAACTCTCGGCAAACCAGCCCATACAAGACTTCCCGATGTCCAAGCAAATCATCGTCCCGCTCGGACAATGCCTCGGCGCACCGGCTGACTGCATCGTCAATAAAGGCGACCGCGTGCTGACGGGACAACTCATCGGCACGGCCAAGGGCTTTGTTTCGGCCAACGTCCACTCCCCCGCCACCGGCACCGTCGCCAAGGTGGATGTGGTGATGGACCACACCGGCTACTACAAACCCGCCGTTTTCATCGACAGAGAAGAGCAAGACGAATGGGTTGAGGGCGTCATCCAAACGGATGAACTGCTCACCGAAATCAAACTCGACTCCAAACAAATCATCGACCGCGTGAAGGACTGCGGCATCGTCGGCATGGGCGGCGCCACCTTCCCCACCCACGTCAAACTGATGGTGCCCGAAGGCAAGAAAGCCGAATACATTATTATTAATGCCGCAGAGTGCGAACCTTACCTCACCTGCGACTTCCGCCTCCTGTTGGAGAAAACGCAAGAATTCTTGATGGGCGTGAAGATCCTGATGAAAGCCGTCAATACCGACAAGGGCATCATCGGCATCGAGGCCAACAAGATGGAAGCCATCGAATTGCTTGACAAGACCATCAACGCGCACCGCGACCTTTACAAAGGCATCGAGGTGCAACCCTTAAAGACCAAATACCCACAAGGCGGTGAAAAGCAATTGATTAAGGCCGTTACGGGTCGCGAGGTGCCGTCGGGCAAACTGCCCATCGAGACGGGCTGTGTCGTGGTCAATGTGGCCTCGACCTACGCGATTTACGAAGCCGTCCAAAAGAACAAGCCCTTGATTGAGCGCATCGTCACCGTCACGGGCAAGTCGGTCAAGAAGCCGTGCAACCTTCGTGTGCGTTTCGGCACGCCGGCCAACCTGCTCATCGAAGCCGCTGGCGGTCTGCCCGAAAACATCACCGACGTCATCAACGGCGGCCCGATGATGGGTAAGAGCGTGTCGGTCACCGACTTCCCCTGCATGAAAGGCACTTCCGGCATCCTTTTGATGACCCTTGACGAGGCCCAAGACCGCCGTCAGACCAACTGCATCCGCTGCGGTCGCTGCGCCAAGGCTTGCCCAATGGGATTGCAGCCGTTCCTGCTCCACAAGATAGCCAAGCAGAACAATTTCGACGAGACGGAAACGAACCACATCATGGACTGCATCGAATGTGGCTCCTGCGAGTTCACTTGTCCCGCCAACATCCCGCTGCTTGACTACATCCGCTACGGCAAGGCCAAGACGGGGGCGATAATTAGGGCGAGGAACCAAAAATAATCGGACTATGGCTTATGGCCTATGACTATGGCCGCTTTATCCGAAGCAAAAACTTCCAACCCTTGGTTTAAGCAGCCATAGTCATCAGCCATCGGCCATCAGCCTAACAACAATTAAACGATTAAACAATCAACAATTCAACAATGAATAAATACACCATTTCCGGTTCGCCGCATGTACACTCGACGGAAAACACGCAGAAAATCATGTACCGTGTGCTTCTCGCCTTGGTTCCAGCTTTGCTTGTGGCGATTTATTACTTCGGCTGGTATGCTTTGAGGCTAACCCTCGTTTCGGTGGCGGCCTGTATGCTGACCGAATGGCTCATCCAGAAATTCCTCATCAAGGGGCCTTTGACCATCAATGACGGCTCTGCCGCTTTGACTGGTTTGCTTTTGGCCTTCAACGTGCCCGCCAACCTTCCCATTTGGATGGCCATCGTGGGTAGCATCGTCGCCATCGGCGTGGGCAAGATGGCCTTCGGCGGCTTGGGCAAAAACCCCTTCAACCCCGCCTTGGTGGGCCGTGTGTTCATGCTCGTGTCGTTCCCGACCGCCATGACCACTTGGCCACAAGCCGCGCCCATCTTCAAGGCTGGCTTCTTTACGGATGCCGTCACGGGTCCCACCCCGCTCGGCCTTTTGAAAGAAGGTGGAGCCGCCTCGTTGGACCACGCCCAGTTTATTGACATGGTGCTTGGCAACCGTGGCGGTGCCTTCGGCGAGGTTTGTGCCATTGCCCTGCTGCTCGGCGCGATTTACCTCATCGCCCGTAAGGTCATCGACATTGCCACGCCGTTGAGCATTTTGCTCACCGTGTTCGTCTTCACGGGCATTTTCTGGCTCATCAATCCAGCCACCTTCATCGCGCCGTGGTACCATATCGTGTATGGCGGTCTGCTTCTCGGTGCCTTCTTCATGGCGACCGACATGGTGACCACCCCCATGACCTTGCAAGGCAAGCTGTTGTTCGGTTTCGGCGTGGGCGTGATTACGGTGGTGATTCGTCTTTGGGGTGCCTATCCCGAGGGTGTTTCCTTCGCCATCCTCATCATGAACGCCTTCACGCCGCTCATCAACAAGGCTTTCAAGCCCAAAGTTTTCGGAGTCGTCAAACCTGCTAAAAACTAAACGCCATGGCAAAGAAACCATCCACCTTAATTAATATGGTCGTCGCCCTGCTCGTCATCACGGCGATTTCGGGCGGACTGCTTGGCCTCGTCTATGGCATGACCAAAGACACCATCGCCGAGGTTGACCAAAAGAAGAACGCGGCTGCCATCGCCGAAGTGCTTGGCACCGACGAAAACTCAAGACTTGAAACCGTCGTCATCGACGATTTGACCTACAATTTGGCTTACGACGCACAAGGCAACCTGCTCGGTGCCGCCGTGAAGACCTTCTCCAACGCCGGCTTCAGCGGCCGCATCGAACTCATGGTTGGCTTGCTCGCCGATGGCACCATTAACAAGGTTTCGGTGCTTCAGCAAAGCGAAACGCCCGGTTTGGGTGCCAATATGGTAAACCCGAAATTCAAGGACCAATTTGACGGTAAAAATCCCGCCTCGTTCAAGCTGCGCGTCAGCAAGGACGGCGGCGACGTGGATGCCATCACCGCAGCCACCATCAGCTCGCGCGCCTTCAGTGAGGCCGTGCAATTGGCCTGCGACGGCTTTGAGGCCAACAAAAACCAATTCATGAAAGGAGGACAACAATGAGTAACAACCTGCAAACCTTCACAAGGGGTTTCATCAAGGAGAACCCCATTTTGGTGCTGCTGTTGGGCTGCTGCCCGACCTTGGCCACCACCACCAGCGCCATCAACGGCATGTCGATGGGCCTGGCCACCACCTTCGTCCTCATCATGTCGAACCTGGTGATTTCGCTGCTCAAGGGCTTCATTCCCGACAAGGTGCGCATCCCCTGCTTCATCGTGGTCATCGCCTCGTTCGTGACCATCGTGCAGCTTGTTATGCAAGCCTACGTCCCCGACATATACGAAACCCTCGGCCTGTTCATCCCGCTGATCGTGGTGAACTGCATCGTGTTGGGTCGCGCCGAGGCCTTCGCTTCGAAGAACCCCGTGTGGCCTTCGATTCTCGACGGCACGGGCATGGGCTTGGGCTTCACCTTCGCCCTTACCATTTTGGGCTGCATCCGCGAACTCCTTGGAAGCGGCACCATGTTTGGCCTGCGCATCCTGCCCGAAACGGCCAACATCCTGCTCTTCATCCTGCCTCCGGGCGCGTTCATCTGCCTCGGATTCCTTATCGCTATCGTCAACCAGTTCAGAAAAGAAAGTCACTAAGCCATGAAATACCTCATCATCATCCTTTCGACCATCTTGGTCAATAACGTGATCTTCAGCCAGTTCCTTGGCATTTGTCCCTTCTTGGGCACCTCGAAGAAGACCTCAACCGCAGTGGGTATGAGTGCCGCCGTCATCTTCGTGATGACCTTGGCCACCCTCGTTACATGGCTTGTGAACCAGTACATCCTGATTCCTTTGGGCTTGGACAAGTTCATGCAGACCATCGCCTTCATCCTCATCATCGCCGCCTTGGTGCAGATGGTGGAGATTATCCTGAAGAAAATCAGCCCGTCGCTCTATACCGCCTTGGGCGTATTCCTTCCGCTGATTACGACCAACTGCGCCGTGCTTGGCGTAGCCTTGACCGTGGTTACCAAGCCGTTCAACTACGGCGGCGTGCCCCATCTGCTGAGCCTTGGCGAGTCGATGGTGTATGCTGTGGGCATCGCCTTGGGCTTTGGCTTGGCTTTGGTGCTGTTTGCGGGCCTTCGCGAGCACGTCGAGCTGATGGAAGCCCCCAAAGGCATGAAGGGCACCCCGATTGCCTTGATTGTCGCCGGCATTTTGGCTATGGCGTTCATGGGATTTACGGGTGTGGTGTGACACCATTTATCCATAAGCAGGGGTTGCTCTTCGCTTCACCGCCTGCTTAATTTCCGCCGTCCCTACGGGACTGGCTTCGACCAAAAGGAACCACATCGGTTCCTTTTTTTTATGTTTTGACCGCTTTTTTTCCTGTTTTTTTTGCATTTTTGTGTTGTATCAATGAAATTTTTCTATATTTGTCGGTTGATTTTTAGGCCAATTTTGTGGTTTTTCCACAAGTTTTGGGATATACTATATTATAAACCAACAAGTTAAGAACACTAACTCAAACAAAATAGATATGAATAGATTCGCAAAAACCATCTTGCTTGCCATGATGCTGCTGGTCCTGCCGATGAAGCAATGGGGCCAACAACCTTACAGACAATATGCTGAAGACGGCATTTTGATGAACTTCCACGAAATTGACAACGTGGATTTCCGAGTCTTTCTCTTATACAATCTTAGCCAGGACGACCGTTTCGTCCTCATCGCCAACGAAGAACCGGGGCAATTTAGCATCAGCACAAACGATAACAATAGCGAGACCAACCTCCGTGAAGCATTTGGAACCTTTTACCACGATGCACAAACGAATTTCTCGATGCTGTCCAAAATGGACATACATGACCTTATGCCCAATTGGAAAAACTGCATCCACCCCTCCCATTTTGCCTCGATAACCTTGGACATTGCCCTCAACAATACCAGATCAAACAACCTTTGTGCTAATTCCGACCCTTTCTGCACTTCTGACGTCATCACTTTCGACGCGGCAAGCTCATCCCAGACCGCTGACGCATTGGAAGGAACCACACTGCAAGACGGTTGCATCGGAACGTCCTACAACCCTTCTTGGTATCACATGAGAATACAAACGGCTGGGCAGTTCATTATCCACCTGGAAGGCCACGACCCCAACACTCCCAGCATCACGCGCGACGTGGACTTCTGCATGTGGGGGCCTTACACCGACCCCACTTCACCGTGTGTGGCTCAATTGACCACCAATATGATTGTGGATTGTTCCTTCTCCGCATCCTATTCTGAAGACATCTATCTCGGCTATCCCGGTGGGCAGCACGACCATGGGTATGCCGATCACGGCACCATTCATTACAATGTGCCTCAAGTGGGCGAATATTACATTCTGATGATTACCAACTATTCGCAACAACCCTGCGTCATTTCGTTCACGAAATCAGAAGGTGTAGGCGAAACAGACTGCGGCATTCTCCCTGGCATCGTTGATAACGATGGGCCCTATTGCGTAGGCGAAACCATCCACCTCACCGTGAACGCGCAAGTGGGCGCCACTTACAGTTGGACTGGCCCCGGCGGCTGGACCTCGAGCCAGCAGAACCCCACTCGCCCCAACTGCACGATGGCCATGGCTGGCACCTACACTTGCGTCACCAGCGTGGGCAGCCAAACCACCAGCGCCACCACCGAAGTGGTCATCTATCCCCAACCCACAGCCAACTTCACCGCCACCAGCGTATGCCAAGGCGAAGCCACGCAGTTTACCAGCACCAGCACCACCAACCCGTCCGGACAGCAGATTACCAGCTACCTTTGGAACTTCGGCGGCGGCCAAACCTCAACGCAACAAAACCCCACCTTCACCTTCTCACAACCAGGCAACCACACCGTAAGCCTCACCGTGAGCTGTGGAAACGGCCTTTGCACCGACACGAAGACCCAAACCGTCACCGTGCACGCCGCTCCCGTGGCCAACGCCGGCCCCGACCAAACCATACCCTACAACAGCTCGACCCAACTCAACGGCTCGGGCGGCGCAGGCTCGTTCAGCTTCCATTGGGAACCCGCCAACAAAGTGCTGAATCCCAATTCACAAAACACCCAAACCGTAGCCCTCACGCAAGACCAGACCTATACGCTGAGCGTCACCAACCCACAAGGCCAATGCGTCAGCACCGACGAGGTGACCATCCACATTGAAGGTTCGGCCCTAACCGCAACGGCCATCGCCAGCCCCGCTTCCATCTGCTTCGGCGGCAGCACCCAACTCACGGCCAACGCCGGCGGCGGCATGGGCAGCTCCACCTACTCTTGGTCGCCCACAACAGGCCTCAGCAACCCCAACATCTACAACCCCATAGCCACCCCGACACAAACCACCACCTACACCGTTACCGTCACCAACCCGCAGACCAGCCAAACCGCCACGGCCACGGTAACCGTCACGGTGAACGCCATCATCGAGGAGAACGAATACCACACCATCTGCCCCGATGATGTCTATCTATGGCACGGAAGCCCCTACACCTCAATCGGGACCTACCAGTTTGACACCGTCACCGCACAAGGTTGCGACAAGACCATCTACCTGCACCTCGACCACTACCCCACTTCCGATGAGACCACCATCACCCATGAGATGTGCTCCGGCGAGTCTTTCACCTTCTATGGACACGTCTACACTTCTTCCATCTATACTTCCCACACCGACCAAACCGTTCATGGCTGCGACAGCATCGTAAGGCTCAACCTGACCGTGTGGCCCGAAAACGAAGTCACCATCTTGCCCGTTTCGGTTTGCCCCGAACAACTGCCCTACACCTTCTACGGAGAGGATTATTACGAACCCACCGATGTTATCGTTTTGGATGCCGACATCCACGGCTGCGATAGCGCAGTGAGGCTCATCCTTGATGTGAGCGATTATTTCATTCCTGCCACCACAATCGAACACAGGTGCTACGACCAAACCCCGACCTACAACTGGTATATCGCCGATGCCGACACCACCATCGTGCTCCATGAAGAAGGCTTCTACATCGACACGCTGCACACCGCCTCCTGCGACGGTATCTTCACCCTCGACTTGCACTTCATGCCAACACCCGAGGTGGAACACTCCTATGTCACCTCTTGCGACTCATACTATTGGCCCATCACTGGACAAACCTACAATACAACAGGCACTTACGAACACTCCGTGTCGCTCCATCCCTTCCCCTGCTCGCAAGAATACCGCCTGCACCTGACGATTGACGATTCCGACATCAACCATGAGATGAGTTTCAACAACGTTTGCGATGAGGTTCCCTTCATTTGGGCTTGGCCCGACAACAACCCGCAACTGCCCATCACCGACAACGGCACTTACCAATTCAAATACGGTGAAACCACGCAGGGCTGCGACAGCTCGATGCGCGTGGTGGTGACCAACATGAGATACACGCCCAACCCAACACCCATCCAGTGCACCGACATCCACGCTGTGGTGTCGGGCGACACCATTGCCGTGGTGACCGAAACCGAGTTCTTCTCCTTCAACTACGACTTTTATGTGATGGAACAAGGCCGCAGCCTTTGGGACGAGTGCGAGTGGAGCATTAGCAAGCCCTCATGGAACATTGAGCCTCAGTTTAGTGCCGACCGCAAAAGCAGCACCTGTAAGGTGTATGTGCGCGAACGCGACAACAATCTTGTGGAACTGACCTGCAAGGTGCGCAACAGTTGCATGGACGCAGGCGAATACGTCACCTACAAGTTCTACCTCAAGTCATCGTATGTCGGCATCGATGAGTTTGAAACCGACGACAGTCAGGCTAACGTCAGTGTCATCCCCAACCCCAACGGCGGACAAATGCGCCTCAATTTTGAAGGCTTCAACGGTCGCGTCGCCGTAAAGGTGTTTGACGTTACTGGCAACAATATCGACACTTTTGAAACCCATGTAACCAAGGAAAGCACAAGTTACGACTACAACATGAAGCGCTATTCGGAAGGCGTTTACCTCTTTGTCATCTCCGACAGCCAGCGCACCGTCACGCGCAAAGTCGTCATCATACATTGATCCAACATTTTTGACCCAATGAAAAGAAACTTCAAACTGCTAATGGCTTGCGTCGCCGCATCAATCCTACTGGCCGCATGCCACAAACCTGAAGAAGCGCCCCTCGGAAACCAGCCTTTGGACTATGCCTTGCAAGTCATCCCCGACATCCATGAGGTGATGCCTATGGATCTCATCATGGCTATGGGCGAAGAGCATCTCTTTTTTGGCGACACGCCGCCTAAAATCGACTTGCCGTTCTATAAAGACTCGCTTTATTTGACCCAGTTCATCCACAACATCGACATCGACACCAGCAGCACCTATTACAAGGAACCGAGCTATTACACCAACCGTTTTACCTTCGCTTTCCTTGGGCAACACCGAGGCGTGTTCGACACGATGGAATACGTGCGCGACTACCACTACGAAGCCATGCTCAACACCTATTTCCATGAATATGCGATTGAGAACAAAGACATTTTCATCATGGGTCATGCGCCCTATTTCACCGCCTATTTCAAGCAAGTCATCAAGCGTGAAGTGGGCAACACAGCCTTGGCAGCCCACATCACCGACTACACCATCGAGATGACGCAAAGCACCATCATCTCTGGCAAGGTGACCCCATCGGGCATCAGCGACTTCCGCATGGGAGTGCGCATCGAGGATTATAACTACACCTCACCGAGCCAAGGCGTCAGCCTTCCCGAACTGCACGACATGTTCATCTACGACGCATCCGGCCTCATGCCTTACGACACCGCCTACAACAACATTCACAGAATCCAATAACCATCAACCATGACGACAAAACATAATAGAATCATTATTGCTGCCCGCCGTTGCTTTCGCACACTAGTTTTGGTCGGTATGCTTTTTGCCAGCATTACCGCCCTTCAGGCGCAGCAACAGAAACAAATCAAAGTGGCCGATTTCTCCATCCTCGACATGGGGTCCATAGAGGAGCGCGTGTTCGTCATCCACAAACTCCTTGAGCAAGGCTACTACTGTTACCCGAGCGCCAGCCATCCCGACGCGGTGGACGTTTACGTTGCCGCCGACGCCGACGACGAGCTGACAGACTTCGACTTTTTCTACGACCACGTCGTTTACGAAATCCGAAACGACTACAGCCTTTACGACAAGGAAACCCGTGGGCTGCTGTTCGTGCAATGGCGACAGTTGCTTGACGACGACATGTTCGCCTTGCTATACGACAGTTTCACCCGTGGCGTGAGAGCCGACAATGCCACCTGCGAAACCGCCTTGCCTTTCTGCACCGACAATGGTGCCTACACCTTCCCTGCGGGCACCAACTCGGGATCGCCCTGTGGCAGCACGACAACCGCATCGTGCTCGGAACCATACGCTTGCTCTGGCACACCCGGACAATCCCTTAACTGCTTGTCAAGCGCCCCCAATCCGGCTTTCTATTACATGAGAATCGAAGAGCCGGGCGACCTAGACATCTTCATGCAAAGCACCCCACGAGTTGATATCGACTTCGACTGCTGGGGGCCTTTTGACGACATCAATACCGCCTGCCAACAATTGTCGTGCAGCAACATCGTGGACTGCAGCTACAGTGCGGCGGCCACCGAGCATTGCTACATCAACAACGCCCAAACCGGGCAATATTACATCCTGTTGATTACCAACTATTCCAACGACCCTTGCAACATCAACTTTGAAAACCAAGGCGGCGGCACCACCGACTGCGGCATTTTGCCCCCCTTGGTAGCCAACGACGGTCCCTATTGCGAAGGACAAACCATCCACCTGACCGCCAACGGCCAACCTGGTGCCACTTACAGCTGGTCTGGCCCCAACCATTTCAGTTCCACCGAACAAAGCCCCACCATTCCCAACTGCACCCCTGGCATGGCAGGTGACTACGTGTGCACCATCACGCTTGACGGCCAGTCGAACAATGCCACCACCATTGTGGAAATCTTCCAGCAGGCCACGCCCAGCTTCACCAGCAACACGGTGTGCCAAGGCGAAGCCACACTATTCGAAGCCACGACTTCTGGCAGTGGCATCGTCTATGAATGGGACTTCGGCGACGAGCAAAACGGCAATGGCCAAAGCGTAAGCCACGTCTATGCACAGGCTGGCACCTACCAGGTTACGCTCAGCGTAGCAAACGAAGACGGCTCCTGCCCTGGCGAAATCACGCAGACCGTTGTCGTGGACGCCATGCCCGACGCCGGTTCAGACGAGATGATCAGCATCAGCTACGGCAGTTCGGCACAACTGAGCGCCGACGGCGGCAGCGGCAATTTCATCTACCAATGGGAACCCGCCAACATGGTGACCAACCCCAACAGTCCCAACACCCAAACCATCGTGCTGACACAAAGCCAAGTCTATACGCTCACCATCACCAACCCCGAACATCCCGAGTGCACCGACAGCAAAGAAGTTACCGTCCGCATCGAAGGCGGCGCATTGACAGCCTCCATCATTGCCGAGCCAGACGTCATCTGCTTGGGTGAGAACACGCAGCTGACCGTCACGCCTTTCGACGGCACTGGAAACTACAGCTTCTCGTGGAGCCACAACCCCGCATTAACCACGGCGACCATCACGGTTGAGCCGAACCAGACCACCGAATACATCTGCACCGTGAACGACGGTCAAACCCAGTGGCCTGTTAGGACTACAGTCACCGTGAACATGCCGGAATATCTCGAACCGATGGTCATCTCCGAGCAGTGCGACACCGTCCCCGTCACCTGGATTGACGGCATGGGCAACGCTATCGACACCCTCTTCACGCAGAACACCTCTTATACTTTTAAGGGCTTATCCGCTGAAGGCTGCTACCGCGAGCAAACCTATCACATCGAAGGCATGAAATACACGCCCAACCCCACCTCGTTCATTATCAGCGGCGTGGACGGCGAATTTGTGATTCACGACAACGACACGATAGCAGTGGTTACCGAAACCGAGTTCTTCTCCTTCAACTACGACTTCACCGTGAGCGAAGGCGGCGCAAGTCTTTGGGACGAATGCGAGTGGGGTATCAGCAAATCGACATGGGATGTCAGCCACACGATGGCTCCCGACCGCAAGAGCAGCACCTGCAATGTAGTGGTACACGAGCGCGAAAACGAAGCCGTTGAACTGACCTGCATGTTGAGAAACAGCTGCATGGAAGAAGGCGAATACCTGACCTATAGATTCTTCCTCAAGTCGTCATACATCGGCATCGACGAGTCGGAAACCGCCAAAGTCAGCATCGTACCCAATCCCAACAACGGCCGGATGCACATCAACTTCGAGGGCATGGAAGGCCGAGTGAACGTCAAGGTGTTCGACATGAAAGGAACGCCCATCGACAGCTTTGAAACCCATATCGCCCCGAACAACACCCACTACGAATACAACATGAGGCCGTTTGCCGAAGGAGTTTATTTCTTCGTCATCACCGGCAACAACAGCACCGTCACGCGCAAAGTCGTCATCATCCATTGAGAAACAACACATCTATGAACAAAAGAAACCTATTGGCCATCTGCCTTCTGACCTTGATTAGCATTAGTGCCTCGGCACAATTCCGCAAGCCTTTGACATCGCCCCGCGACCGCGTACAGTCGAGCGAGGCACGGCTGAATGTCGGATTGTTGGGCGGCGGCAACCTTACCACTTGGCTTCATTTCGACAAACCCGAAGCCTCCAGCTGGTATCTCGCCAACTACAAGCCCAACATGATGAACAGTCTAGGCTTCTTTGGCGGCATCGCCATTGAATACATGACGGGACTGAACCACTCCTTAGGCCTCAACGTGATTTACACCCAGCGCAATATGGCTTTGCGCTACACCAACGAAAAATTCCCCCTCGGCATTGAGAACTGGGTCAGACGCGAATACGCCCTCAACGCCTTCTACTCCACTGTTGAGGCCTACGTGCCGTTCACGTTCTACTATCCGCTCAACTCGAAGCGCACCGTCATGCCCTACGTTTATTTGGCACCGCGTGTGTCTTACATCCTCAATGGAGGCGGGATGAAATACTCATACACCAACCTCAACATTGAAACCTTAGACACCATCAGCTCTGCCGTGTCGCAAGCCGCCATCAGCGACAGCACCTACCGTATGCTCAACGTGGGCGCCACGCTCGGCCTTGGTTCTGAGTTCAGAATTACCACAAGCAACTACTATCTCATCTTCAAGTTCGACGTGTCGGCCAGCATGTATGGTCTGCAAACCTTCACCGACATCGACCTGCAAAACGAGTTCAACCATCTGCGCTACGCTGCCGACGCTCAAGCCACACTCACCTTCCTGCTGCCCATCAAGAAACGCCTTAAGGGTGCTTGTATGAAGTGGGGAGAGTATGATTGAGTTAGGAGTTGGGAGTTGGGAGTTGGGAGTTGAAAGTTAAGAATTGAAGATTTGTGGCTGTCGCATTGCGGCAGCCTATTTCACCAAATAAAAACAAAAGGCCATGAAAAAAGCGTTATTATTGTTCGTTTTGGCCTGTTTTTCGGCAGGTCTAACAGCGCAAGATGCCACCACCGAGGGCAAGGAGTTTTGGGTGGCTTTTCTTGGAAACGGATTCGAAGAGAACTCTAGCCAAGGGGCACCGCCCTACCTAATCACCCAAATACTCATCAGCTCGAAGCAAGACTGTTCGGGCACCATCACCAACCCCAACAGCCCCGGCTGGTCGATAGACTTTACGGTGGAAGCCAACAACATCAGGTTTATCGACATACCAAGAGAGCAGGCCTATATCGAGATGAGCGAATACCGCGAACCGGTCAATAAAGGCCTTTTCATCCAGACCACCGAACCGGTAACCGTTTTTTGTGCCAACGCCGCGCGCTATTCCTTCGATGCGTCGTTCGTGCTACCCATCCAAGCCTTGGCCGACGACTATATCATCCAAACCTTCGACCAGACCGTGTCGTCAGGCGAGTTCACCAGTGCTTTCGTTATCACCGCCACGGAGGAAGGAACTACCACGGTCGATATTACCCCTTCCACCAGCACCAAAGACGGGCGGCCTGCCCATGAGGAGTTTAGCATCACCTTGCAAAAAGGGCAATCCTACCAGGTGCGTTCCGCCTCGTCGTGGGGACAGGCCAGCCGCGACCTCAGCGGAAGCCGCGTGACCGCCCGCGACTGCAAGAAAATAGCCGTTTTCAACGGCAACAACCTCACGGCTGTGCCCGTTGATGGCGGCGACTACGACTGCGTTTTCGAACAAGCCATGCCGTTGCAGACCTGGGGTCGGGAGTTTGTCGTTACCGCCTCGCTGGGACGCCAATACAACGATGTGGTGAAAATCACCTCGGCCCACGACGACAACACCATCCTTAAGAACGGGCAACCCTTCGCTGTGCTGAACTCTGGCGAATCGAGAACCTTTGCATTAGACTCAAACGAAACCTCGTGCTACATCGAGGCCCAGCATAGTTGCGCCGTCTATCTTTACAACCATTCCAAAGACCCTGGCACCAGTTGGTCGGGCCTCGACGGCAATGGCGCACCCAGCATGGTGCTGGTGGCTCCCATCGAGCAGCGCATAGAGAACCTGACTTTCTCCACCTTCAACGACCTGACACCAGGCCATGTGAGCGTCGAAAAGCACTATGTCAATATCATCGTCAGAAGCCAAGACGCCAGCAATGTCGCCTTCGACGGCAATCCCATACCCGCCGAACAGTTTGAAAACGTTACGGGCAACGACAACTACAAGTTTTACCGCACCGAAATCAGCCATGGCGTGCACCAAATCCTCTGCCCCAACGGTTTCAACGCCCATGTTTACGGCTTCGGCAATGCCACTGGCTACGCCTACATGGCTGGATCGCGTGCCGCCGACCTCAACACCAAAATCATCGTTGACGGCCAAAACGTCAATCCCAACGACACTGTCGTCAAATGCGTGAACCACCCCATCGTCTTCGACACGGAACTCAATTATGTACCCGACGGCATCATTTGGAACTATGGTGACGGCCAAAGCAACGAAAACACTTTCACTCACACCTTTTCCGAAGCAGGGCTGCACGAGATGACGCTCAACATTCTCACTTCAGAAGACCAATGCCAGTCGGAAACGACCACGACAACGCTCAAATTCTATATCATCACCAGATTGGGCGAGGTTCAGGATTTCGAAGAAATGGTCTGCATCGGCGAACATTATTCCGGACATGGTTTCGACAACGTGCTAATCTTGGGCGACACCCTGCTTTCGCGACAAGCCGGCGGCAGCGGCGCCCAAGAGTGCCCCGACGTCGTCTATGTGCACCTCACTTGTTACCCGCTCGCCAACGACACCACCATCGTGGAGAGCATCTGTTTCAAAGGCCCCGACACATACATCGGACACGGTTTCAGTATTCCCTACACCGAACAAAACATCAACAGCACGCTGACGCAAAGCCAGACCATGCCCAACCACAACGGCTGTGACCGCCTCGTCACGCTGCAACTCACCATCTCCAACATCAACGAAACCCAACCCGTCGTGCAAGAAGCCTGCAACCAATTCGTTTGGGACTGGAACGGACAAACCTATTACGAATCGGCGCATTTCTCCGACACCATCCCCGACACGGAAAGCGGCTGCCTCACCATCGGACACCTCTGGCTCGACATGGAATACACCCCAGACCCCGCCGCCATCCGCATTTTGGGCAACTCTACCGCGCCTTGGGTGATTCCCGCCACCGACTTCCAAATCAACTCCTACGAGTTTACGCTCAACGACAACAACCCTGCCTGCACCTGGGATTCAGTCACATGGCAGTTTTGCCAGCGCAACCCAGCCAGCGGACTGCTTGAACCCAGCGACATCAATTGGAAAATGATCGAGAAAGGAGCCAAGCACGACACATGCAAAATCTACGTAATCGAACACGTTAACGACACCGTCTGGCTTCGCGCCACAGCTTACAACCGCTGCACCGAGCAAGGCATCGCTCAAGACCGCTGGCTGGTGTGCTCATTCTACGACATCGACGAGAACGAGCGTCCCACTGCCGCCTTCCAAGTGGTGCCCAATCCCAACAACGGCCAAATGACCCTCCTGCTCGAACGCCTGACAGGAAACATCGAAATCAAAGTGTATGACATGAAAGGCACCCTCATCGATGCGATTCACACGCAAAACGACATGGGTGTCAATACTTTGCCGTATAGCCTAAAAGAAACAAGCCGTGGCCTTTATTACTTTGTCGCCACAGGCAAGGAAGGCACCGTGGCCCGAAAAGTGGTCGTAACACCCTAAGCGAAACAATAAAATCGCTAAAACTGCGTAATCTTGTCGGAAACAACGCAACAAATGCGTACCTTTGCAGGTCGTTAATCACGTTTTATTTTAGACAAACCAAATGAAAAAGCACAAAACCAGCTTATTAGTTCTCTTTTTGGGTTTACTGACTTTCAGTTCCTGCCTTAAAGAAACACCCGAAACCACCCTTTTCTACGGCCATCAGCAGATTCCCAACATCAATGAGTATATGCCTATGCATCTGCTTGAGGCCATGGGCAACGAAAACCTGCACTTCGGCGACAATCCACCAGTCATCGAAGGTCATTTCATGTCATCGAGCATGAACACCGATTCCGTTGTACTCACCCCCGACAGCCTTTGGATGACTTGGACCAACGCCATCCTGACGCCGCAATATTTCGTTTTCACCGACCAGCACATCGGAACCGCCCAAATGGAGTTCCTGTTTCCTAGACAAGGGTTCTACTTGGAACGTTCTTCGACAGAAAACACCTACGAAATCCTCCAAGAAAAAGCTGAGCATTTCGCCGACGACTCCATCGCGCCATCCTATTTCAAGGCGCCTTTCGACACTGAGGTTTTCCGCTATGCCTACATCATGGGCGACAATCCCTTCTTTACGGTTTACTTCTATGAGGTGCGCGACCATTACCAACACTTCCAACCGCTGAATGCCGTGGTCATGTCGGGTAAAATGGCTTCCGAAACCTACATTCAAAACGACAGTCTGGGACAACCCATCGACACCATCACCCGTCCCTACATCCTCAACTTCAAATGGGGCGTGGAATCAATGGCCTATTTCCCCGAAAACAGCCAACTGGAAAACCTCAACGACGACCTCTCTGTGGGTGCCCAAGCCTATCCGGGCAACATCATTCTTTTCAGCACCGACACCCTCCGCATCGGACAATACCAACCCTAACGAACCATCATAACAACATTGAAAATGAAAAAGTTATCCTTCATAGTTATACTATTCCTCTCGTTTGCGGCGCAACGTGCCACGGCGCAATTTGCCAAGCCTCTGCCCGCCTCTCATCCCACCACGCAATACGCCGAAGCCAACTACAACGTGGGCATCTTCGGCGGAATGTCGGCTACGCGCTGGCTGCACACCGGCGGAGTGCATCGCCAATACGACCAGCCCTATTTCCTGTTTGACCCCAACGCCCCCATAGCCAGTCTGCTCAACCACGGTTTGGCAGGCCTCGTTGTGGAGCGCAAATTGGGCGACAACAACTCCATCGGCATCGAAGCCTTCTACGCCAACCGCAGCACCATGCTCAGCTACGAATACGAGCTGCCCACCGCCATCGGAAACAACCAAATGTATTTCCGCCAAGACAGCATCACCTACAGCGAAATCTGCGCACAAATCCCGCTGACACAATATTTTGGCAACGGAAACATCAAACCCTACGTTTTCGTCGCGCCACGGTTCACCATGCCCATCGCGGGCAACATGCACTGGACTTTGCAAACCTTGGCCGCCGACAGCACAGGCACAAACACCACCATCGATACCGCCACCATAGCCATGACACGCGACAATATGCGCCCGTGGAACATCGGCGCTGTGGTCGGAGCCGGCGTGCGCTTCAAAGTGCCCATCAACAGTTACTACCTGCTGCTCAAACTCGACGCATCGTGTTATATGGGCGTTTTCAACACCTATTCCGAAAAGGAAATCGCTGGCGAAACCCAGCCCTCCAATGTCATCGGCGTGAGCCACATCGACCC
>CADAVB010000030.1:8518-29789 GCA_902791165.1 uncultured Bacteroidia bacterium | reverse complement strand
CAACGACAGTACCAATGCTATGCTATACCTGCACCGCGCGAAGGCCTATCTTGCCAACGAACAGGTGGGGGCGGCCATGATCGACATCAACAAGTCGCTGCAACTCGACCCCAACAATGTTGATACCTATCTTCTTTTGGCCAATGTGTACTATATGTTGGGCGACGAGTCGAACATCAATGCCACGCTGAACCGCGCCGCAGAAATCGCGCCTTTAGACACCCGACCGATGGTCAAATTAGCAGAATTGAACTTGCTCCAACAGAACTATAAACTCGCCGTCGCCTACGTTGACAAGGCTCTTAAAACCCAACCTTACAATCCGCAGGCCTATTTCGTAAAAGGAATGTATTTTATTATGGCACAGCAAGATACAGCTAATGCGCTGAAGAACTTCCAACGTGCAGCCGAACAAGACGAAAACTTCTATGACCCCGTGGAGCAGATTTGTCGCATCTATGTGGTGCAGGAACCGCCTTACACTCTGGAATATCTGAGGAAAGTGCAGCAACAGTTCCCGGATCATGCCAATTCGCGTTATGAGTTGGCGCTGTATCTCCAAAGCCACGGCGAGCCTGAAGAAGCAGTAAAACATTATGATACTTTGCTGATGCAAAACCCTGAAAACTACATCGTTCTGTATAATTTGGGTTATGTTCACCTGGTCTATACCGACCATTATGATGTGGCGTTGGACTACTTCAATCGGGCACTCGAACTCAAGCCGGATTACTTGGACGCCATTTTCAACAAAGGTCATGTTTACGAGCTGATGGGCGACTTTGCAAAGGCCACCGACATTTATAAAGAGGTGTTGAAGATAAAACCAAACTATAATTTGGCCATTGAGGGCCTCCAGCGCATCCAAAACCAGTTTGAAGAATAAAATGTTCTATGCTTCAAGTATATTGTGTCAATAACCAGACAACCAAGGAGTTTAAAGAGGGAACGACACTCCTGGAAATGTTGCCCGAATTCGATTTCGACCGACCGTTTCCGATTGTTTCGGCCAAGGTGAACAACGTATCGCAGGGCTTGAAGTTCCGCGTTTACAACAGCCGCGACGTGGAGTTTCTCGACATCCGCCAAAGCAGCGCGAGGCACGTCTATGTGCGATCGCTGTGTTTCTTGCTCTACAAGGCTTCCACCGACCTTTTCCCCGACAGCCGACTTTACATGGAACACCCGATTTCAAACGGCTTGTATTGCCGAATCAAGAAGCACGACGGCCAGCTGTTGGATGCAAAAGAAATCGGTTTGCTTCGCGACAAGATGCAGTCCATCGTGAAAGAAGACGTGCAGTTTCATCGCCACGAAGCCCGAATCGAAGATGCCATACGTATGTTTGAGGACTTACACCAAAACGATAAGGTCAAATTGTTGGAAACCAGCGGACAAGCCTATACCGATTATTACACTTTGGGCGATGTGACGGACTATTATTACGGGCGTTTGCTGCCCTCGACGGGATATCTGACCGTGTGGGACATAGAACCTTACGAGGACGGAATCTTGCTCCGCTTGCCCGACCGCAACCATCCCGATCGCCTCGCGGAAAGTACACCGCAGCCGAAGACTTTCGAGGTGTTTGCCGAGAGCCTGAAGTGGAACATTATCATGGGCTTGGGCACGGTTGGCGATGTCAATCTGGCCTGTCAAGGCGGCAAGGCGCGCGAGTTGGTGCAGGTGGCCGAGGCGCTGCAAGAGAAGAAAATCGTTGAGATAGCCGAGGAAATCGACCGACGCTACCATAGCGAAAATCCGTTACGCCTCGTTCTGATAACCGGACCGAGCAGCAGCGGCAAGACCACCTTCTGCAAACGCATTAGTATTCAGCTACTTGCCTGCGGGCTGAAGCCCGTTTCCTTCTCCACCGACGACTATTTCGTCAATCGCGTGGACACGCCTAAGCTGCCCGACGGCTCCTACGACTTCGACAATTTCGACACCGTCGATCACGAGGCCTTGGAGCGCGACCTGCTCGCCTTGCTCAACGGCGAGGAAATCGAAGTGCCTGAGTATAACTTCGTTACGGGCATCCGCGAGTACAACGGCAAACGGCTTCAACTGAAACCTGGAACGGTGCTGTTGCTTGAAGGCATCCATGCGCTCAACCCGCAGCTGACCAAGCGAATCCCCGAAGCGAGCAAGTTCCGCATCTTCATCTCCACCTTGACCAGTACGGCCTTGGACGACCACAACTGGATTCCAGCCAACGACACGCGCTTGCTGCGCCGCATTGTGCGCGACTATAACAAAGGCGCGTTCACGGCGCGGCAAACCATCAGCCAGTGGCCAAACGTGTGCGAGGCGGAGGAGAAATGGATTAACCCGTATCAAGAGAACGCCGACGTGATGTTCAACTCGGCTTATCTGCTGGAGTTCGCCGTCATGCGCAACCACGCCGAATCGATTTTGGTCACCGTGCCGCACAACAGCCCCGAATACTGCGAGGCGCACCGATTGCTGCGTTTCCTGCATTATTTCACGCCCGTGCCAGACAGCGAAATACCCGCCACGTCGATGCTGCGGCAGTTTATAGGCGGCAGTAGCTTCATGTAATCACATGAGGGATTGAACAATATCCGTCACCGTTGCGATGATTTCCTTCAACTTGCTCTCGCTCTTCGCCTCGCATAAAAAACGAAGATAAGGTTCTGTGTTGGAAGGTCTGATATTAAACCACCAGTCTTGATAATCAAGGCGGTAGCCGTCGAAATCGAGGAAACGTTCTGGCTTTTCGTGGCTTGTGAAATGGTCGCGGACGGCATCCATGGCCTCTTGCTTGCGCTCAATCTTGAAGTTGATTTCGCCGGAGTTAGAGTAGGGCGTAATCTCGTTGATGATTTGGCTGAAGGTTTGGCCTTTAGTCTTGCGTTCAGCCAAAAGACGTAGCACGATGGAAGCAGCAAGCAGCGCAGAATCAGAGTAGTAGAAATCGCGGAAGTAATAGTGTCCGGCCAACTCGCCGCCGTAAGCACCGTCCAATTCGCGGAGTTTCAGCGCGGCGTAGGCCCGACCCACGCGCCATGTTTCCACCTTGGCTTGATAGCGGTCGAGGTACTCTTGAATGGCACGGGAACTTCTGATGTCTTGCAAGACGATGCCTTTCTGCTTCTGCTCGCCGATGAAGAAGTCGCCCAAAAACGCGATGATGAGGTCGGGGGAGATGAAACGGCCTTTTTCATCTATGAAGGTGACACGGTCGGCATCGCCGTCGAAGAGCACGCCAACGTCGCATTTCTCTTTGAGTACCAAAGCTTTAATCTGATCTTGGTTCTCGGCTTCAAGCGGGTTCGGCTCATGGTTGGGGAAGTTGCCGTCGAGGGTGTCGTTGATGTAATGCGCCTTGTCAATCAGTTTGTGGACGAGCAGCGAAGCCATGCCATTGCTGCAATCCACGCCGATATTGAGGTTGGAGATGTCGCCGACAAACTGCTTTTGGAAAGCGAGATAGTCGTCGTAAACGGTCTTTTTCGTGATTTTTCCCTTTGTGGTGCAAGGTGTTGTGGGCTTGTCGCTTTCCACCAGGGCTTCAAGTTTGTTCAAGCCCGTTTCATAACCCATTGGCAGGGCATTGGCGGCGGAGATTTTCAGTCCGTTGTGGTGTTTCGGGTTGTGTGATGCCGTGATTTGTATGGACGCGCCATAGCCGTATTTCGCTGTGGACCAATACACTAAGGGCGTGGTGGCCAATCCGATGTCATCCACGTTGCGCCCACGGTCGGTGAGGCCGCGCGTGAGGGCTTCGAAGAAGGTGTCGGACGAGAGCCGCATGTCGCGCCCCACGAGATAGGTGTCGGTGTCGAGGATGTCGGGCAGGAAATACCCGATGCGGTAAGCGATGTCGGCGTTGAGGTCGGTGCCCCATTCACCACGAATGTCGTATGCTTTGAATGCTTTCATATTTTTAGTTGTTTAGTTGATAAGTTGATAAGTTGTTTAGTTGGGTTACTATGACCATTGACTATGACCACTGGGCCGAGAGCGCGATGGATTACGCCTTGGGTGTCGCTGTCATGGTCATGGTCAGCAGTCATGGTTCCTAATTCATACTTCCTACTTCACTTAAGAATTCCCCTTTGATTTAGTGCCTGTTGGTATTTGGCCGCGTTGCGGTTGTGCTCGGCGAGGGTCTTGGCAAAGTTGTGGTAGCCGGAGAAGTCCTCCTTGGCGCAGAAATAAAAATAATGGTGCTGTTCGGCGTTGAGCACGGCCTTCACCGCCGCGATGGACGGGATGCAAATCGGGCCGGGCGGTAGGCCTATATATTTATAGGTGTTGTAAGGAGATTCCACTTCTTTGTGTACGTTCAGCACGCGCTTGATGCTGTAGTCATTGAGGGCGAAGATAAGGGTTGGGTCGGCTTGGAGCAACCAATTGTTTTTCAGTCGGTTGAGATAAACGCCCGCCACGCGCGGCATTTCGTCCGTCATGTTGGTTTCCTTGTTCACAATGGAAGCCAAGGTGCTGACTTGGATAGGAGTGAGGCCGAGTTTTTTGGCTTGCTCCTTACGCTCGTCGGTCCAGAACTTGCTGTATTCCTGTAACATACGGGTAACGAAACCCTCCGCGTTGGTGTTCCAGTAGAATTGGTATGTGTCGGGCAGGAATAGGGCAGGGATGGTGTTGTTGTTGAACCCATGTTCTCCGATATACTCTTGGTTGTGAAGCAGTTGCGAAATGGAAGCCGAGTCCGCTTCGATTTGCTTGGCGATGCGGCCCGCGAGTTGGTCCACGTCGCGAATATGGTTGAAGGTAACGTTCACGGGGCTTTGCAGTCCGCCGCGCAGCATATTGACGAGCTGATTGTTGCTCATGCCGTTTTTCAGCACATAACGTCCTGGATGCACATTGTTGGGCAAGTCTTTCCGCTGTGCTACCCAGTTGAAACTCTTCTCGTTGGCGAGGAAATGGCCGCCGGAAAGGATGTTTTTCACGGCTTCATAGTCGCTGCCCGTAGGGATGTAGATGACGGCTTCCTTGCCTTCGGGCGTGGTCACGTTGGGCGACATCACCGTGCGGTAAGCCCAATAGCCAAAGGCCAATCCGAAAATCAGCAGAATGCCGAGCACCAGCAATATCGTGAACTTCGTGCCTTTGGAAGATTTCTTTTTGGTTTTCTTTTTTTTCTCCTTCGGGAGTTTGCTTTCTATTTTGACCATGGGGGAATTGAATTAGGCCACAAAAGTACAAAAAATAATAGGATACTGCTTTGGTGACCAAATCATTGTCGGAAATGTTTGATTTAGGATTTGAATTTTCCCTATCTTTGCCCCTGCTTTTGATTGAACCACTGTAGGTGGCTTTTAACCTGTCGAGATACTGTATATGGAACTGATTGATAACGTCACCAAGACGCTACGCGATGACTTAACCGTGGAGATTAAGTCGGCAAGCAAGATTTCAATGGCTGCTTGCTGTTTCTCCATCTATGCCTTTCAGGAGCTGAAGGAGCAACTCAAAGACATCAAGGAGTTGAGGTTTATCTTCACTTCGCCCACGTTCACCGCCGAAAGAATCGACAAACAACGGCGTGAGTTCTACATCCCTCGCATCGACCGTGAGCGCACCCTTTACGGCTCTCCCTTTGAAGTGAAGCTTCGCAACCAACTCACCCAAAAAGCCATCGCTATTGAGTGCGCTAATTGGATAAAGCAAAAAGTCCGCTTCAAGTCGAATACCACCAACAACACCCTTCCTGGCTTTATCAACGTTGCAAACGATGAAGTATGCACCTATACGCCAGTAAACGGCTTCACCACAACCGACTTGGGCTGTGAGCGCGGCAACAGTATGATGAACTTCGTCAACAAGGTGGATGGTGCCAACGCTCGTCAGTATCTCCGTGTGTTCAACGAGCTTTGGAATAACGAAAAGGACTTTGCCGATGTCACTGACGACATCATCGATCATATCTCCAACATCTACCGCGAAAACTCCCCAGAGTTCATCTATTTCGTCACCCTCTACAATATCTTCAACGAGTTTCTTGAAGATATTTCCGAAGACGTTCTTCCCAATGAGGCCACAGGCTTCAAGGACAGCCAAATCTGGAACAAACTCTACGACTTCCAAAAAGACGCAGCCTTGGCCATCATCAACAAGCTGGAGAAATACAACGGCTGCATCCTTGCCGACAGTGTGGGTCTGGGTAAGACCTTCACCGCACTGGCCGTCATCAAATACTACGAGATGCGAAACAAGAATGTCCTGGTGCTCTGTCCCAAGAAACTTTGCGACAACTGGATGACCTATCGCACCAACTACATCACTAATCCCATCGCAGGCGATAGGCTTGCCTATACCGTGTTGTTCCATTCCGACCTTTCGCGTGTTGGTGGCCGCTCCAATGGCTTGGAGCTGGAGAAAATCAACTGGGGCAACTACGACCTGGTTGTGATTGATGAGTCGCACAACTTCCGTAACGGCGGCAAAATCACAAGGGACGATGACGACGATGACCCACGCGAGAACCGTTACTTGCGCCTGATGAACAAGGTGATTCGTGCCGGAGTGAAAACCAAGGTGCTGATGCTCTCGGCCACACCCGTCAACAACCGCTTCAACGACCTCAAAAACCAGCTGCAGCTGGCCTATGAAGGCGATACCAAGCGGATGGATGCACTGCTCAACACCAACACTTCAATTGACGACATCTTCCGCCAAGCGCAGAAGGCTTACAACATCTGGGCAAAACTCCCCAACGAAAAGCGCAACACTGAAAGGCTCCTTGGGATGCTCAGTTTCGATTTCTTCGAGGTGCTCGATTCGGTCACTATCGCCCGTAGCCGTAAGCACATCGAGGCGTATTACAACACCGAAGCCGTCGGCAAGTTCCCGCTTAGACTTCCGCCTATCTCGCGCCGTCCGTCGCTCACTGACCTTCCGTCGGCCATCAACTACAATGAAATCTTCAACCAACTCCAGAAGCTCAATTTGGCCATCTATACGCCTTCTGAGTTTATCTTGCCCAGCAAGATGGCAAAGTATGCCCTCGACCCTGAGACACACGGCGCAGGCCTTTCCTTGGTAGGCCGTGAAATGGGTATCCGTCGCATCATGTGCATCTTAATGCTGAAGCGTCTCGAAAGCTCCGTCAATTCTTTCCGGCTCACACTGACTCGTTTGCTGAAGCTCATTTCCAACACTATCGATACGATTGACCACCATGAAGCTTATATCAATGTGGAAGAGGTTGATGATTACGATTTCGACATTGAAGACTCCGACAACGATGCCTTTGTGGGCACCAAGAAAAACAGGATTGCCTTGGAAGACATCGACTATATCAGCTGGCGGCAATACCTCCAGAGCGATAAGGAAGAGTTGGAGCTTACCCGCTTGATGCTCGACGACATCACCCCTGAGCACGACAGCAAGCTTCAGCAGCTCATTGCCGACCTTCGCGACAAGTTCGCTCATCCCATCAACGGCGACAACAAGAAGGTGCTTATCTTTACAGCCTTCTCCGATACAGCCGTTTATCTCTACGACAACCTGGCCAAACCCATCAAGCAGAAATATGGAATGGACACCGCCTTGGTCACAGGCGACGTGGAAGCGCGTAGCACGCTGAAGTTGAAGGAAAAACTCGACTTCAACAAGGTGCTGACCCTCTTTTCGCCCATATCCAAGGAAAAAGAGTCCATTTATCCCAATATCCATGAGGAGATAGAAGTTCTCATCGCCACCGACTGCATTTCCGAAGGTCAGAACTTGCAGGATTGCGACTACCTCATCAACTACGACATCCACTGGAATCCCGTGCGCATCATCCAACGCTTCGGTCGTATCGACCGTATCGGCTCCAAGAACGACGCTATCCAGCTGGTGAACTACTGGCCGGATATGACGCTTGACGAATACATCGACCTCAAAGGCCGCGTTGAGGCCCGTATGAAGGTCTCTGTGCTCACCTCCACAGGCGACGACAACCCCATTTCTCCCGAAGAGAAAGGTGATTTGGAATACCGCAAGGCTCAGCTGAAGAAGCTTCAGGAAGAAGTCGTGGACATCGAGGAGATGAACAACGGCGTTTCCATCATGGATCTTGGCCTCAACGAGTTCCGCCTTGACCTGCTGGAATATATGAAGACCCACGAGGATGTGGAGCATACGCCCTTCGGCCTCCACGCCGTTGTCGGCCACAACGAGTTCACCGAGCCAGGTGTCATCTTTGTGCTGAAGAACCGCAACAAAGGTGTCAACATCGACAAAAAGAACCGTCTGCATCCCTTCTATATCGTTTACCTTCGCAACGACGGCTCAGTGGTGGTCAACCATCTTTCGCCCAAGGAGCTGCTCGACAAATTCCGCAGCCTCTGCAAGGGAAAGAACATGCCGCAGACCGCCTTGTGCCGTGAGTTCAACAAGGAAACCCGTGATGGATTAAAGATGACACACTACTCCAAGCTGCTGGGCGATGCAATCAACAGCATCATCACCGTGAAGGAGAATAGCGACATAGACGGCTTCCTCGAAGGTGTTCAAGGCGAGCTGTTCACAAAGGAAATCAAAGGTCTTGATGACTTTGAACTAATCGACTTCTTGGTTGTAAAATAGGAGGTGCTTATGTTGGGACTGCCAAAGACCACCGAGATAGCGAAACAACTTCCCAAGAAGGCCATCTTCACGAAGTTTGAGTTGAAGCCCGCCCAACGCGACCGCTTCGATGCCGACATTAGCCGTATTGACATCGTGAACATGGTCTCGCCCAACACGGTGCCCGGCTTGAAGGAAGGTGAGCGTGTCAAGGAGTTTTATGTATTGCTCGTGTCGCTGAAGCAAGAGGAGTATGACGAAAAGAATATCATGCTGCTCTCCAAGCTAATCAAGCAACACATGGTTTTCGCTTTGGCTTATCAAGACAGGGTACGCCTGGCAGTCGTACACGAAAAGCTTTTTTTCACCGCCTGGGAGCCATTGGCCAATGCCTTGCTGCCCCTGATGGGCTTCGACATGGATAAGGTTTGGGAAAATCTGGTGATGGCCATTGGCCACTTCGAGGTGATGGAAGGCGTGACTATCGAAGAGCAGATAACGATTGACGGAGAAAAGCAGAAAGTCATCAAGCAGATTGAAACACTTGAGAAGAAACTGAAGGCTGAGAAACAACCGATGAAAAGATATGGGTTGTATAAACAGATTCAGGAGTTGAAAGAGAATTTAGAGCCATAAAAGCTGTTTTTATCTTTTATTCGTAACTTTTTTACAAAAAATTCAATTATTTTTGTATCTATTTCAATTATTATATCTATTTTTGTAGCGAAATAACAAAAATACACAAAAATGATACGAGAATTTTGGGCCGAGAATTTCCTATCCATAAAGGAACGGCAAACACTGAACTTTGAAACCAAATCGAAAGAAGAAGAATGGGCTTCTGTAGAAATGGGTAGCGAGAAGCGTGTTAATAAATTGGCAGTGATTTATGGTGCCAATGCATCTGGAAAATCAAATATGTTATTGGCGATACAAAATGTCTTTGAACTTTTGTTCTTTGCGAGAAGTGATCGGCAATCTTCTGTTAGGACAAGAAGGCCGTTTGCGTTAAGTTCAAAAGAACCAACTAGGATGTTTGTTTCTTTTTATGCCAACCATATAAGGTATGATTATACTGTTTCATATATTAAGGAACATATTATTGATGAACTGATGGAATGGTATCCTAATGGAGCAAAATCCCTCTTTTACGAAAGGCGTTTTGTGTCACCTGAAGCTCAGGCGGAAATTAAATTTGGTTCAAGCCTTAAAATCTCGGCTAGGACTAAGGACGCTTTTTTGCAAAATACCCTTAACAACCATTCGGTTTTGTCTGTTTTCCAAAAAATATCATTTGAAACAGACGCGAAACCAATAGCGGACCTTTATTATTGGTTGGAATTATATGTGCACGAGATAAATAGTCACCAAGGTTCCCACCAAAGAGTGTTAAAATCAATTGAAGAAAATGCTGAGGCAAAGCGATTCTACCTTCAATTGTTGCAAAAGGCAGATTTCAATATAGTTGATTTTTATACGGAAACAGTCACTGAAGAATTCCCCAGAAGGAGAGCGGTGTTTGAGGATGAATCGCCTTTTTCTGAAAATAGAGTATTCCAAATTGAGCGAATAAAGGTTTATTTTGTTTGTGCGGCAGGAAATGATAAGTTCGTATTGAGTTATGATGAACAGTCAGAAGGTACTAAGAAATTTTTGTCGAACTTGTCGTCTCTATATAAAGCGATAACGGAGAATCATGTGTTTCTTATTGATGAAATCGATTCTGAATTACATGATGATTTGCTGCTCTTTTATTTAAACACATTCATTATGAATTCTAAGGAGTCGCAATTGATATTTACAAGTCAGGAAACGTCATTATTAAATGAGGACTTGTTGAATACACATCGTGATTTTGTGTTCTTTGCGGAGAAAGACCGCGCTGGGGCGTATTCAGAATACACCCGCGCAGATGAATATGGATTGCATAAGAATCTGTCATTATACAAATCATACAGGAACGGCCGGTTAGGTGCAATCCCCCAATTAGGTTCACCTTTATTATATATTGAGAGCAATGAAGAAGATTAAAGATTCTATTTTGGTGATTGGAGAGGCGATTACGGAATACTATTATTTCAATTCGCTGAAAGATGATTTCAGACAACTTACAATAAAGCCAACATTCCCCAAGCATTCAACGGGTTTGGACTATCTTGAGCAAGAGATAGATAAAGCAATAGATGCAGGCTATTCTTTAATAATATGTGTTATTGACATGGACAACAAAAAAGAAGGGAAGGAAAAACATGAATATGAAAAATTCAAGAATCGCATGAACGGCGTTCATGAAATAAAGAAGTCCGATTATCAATATGAAATCCGTTTCATCGAAAATGAACGTTGTACCGAAATCTTTTTCTTGTTTTATTTTGCATATACAACCCGATGTTTCCAAAATCAACCAGAGTTGCTTCAAGCATTGAACAAAAAATGTGTTTATGAGAAAACAGAAGAGTTTTTCAAAAAGCACTCGCTTCACCAGTATTTCGAGAAAACAGGAGGTGATTTAAAGAAAGCCCTTTATAATGCAGCGAAATCCATGAAGGAAAAAGAGGAAACAGGAAGAGATTATACATACTCTCAGATGGCAGAACTGTTTGAGGCATTAGGAATTAAGGCAGAATAATAATACCAACTAAGTAAATGAACAAAACAAAGTCTAGAAATACAGTAATAATCACTATTTGCATTGCCTCGGCACTGATGTGCATAGCACTTACGTTTTGGGGTAATTGGAAAAACAATGGTGTATTGACAACTGATGCTTTTATTGGTGTGATGGCAACATTTATTGGCGTATGTGCAACAATTATTGTTGGTGTTCAAATTGTCAATCATCTTGAATTAAGAAAAATGCAAACCAGCATTAAAACTATTGAAGAAGAAAGAAAAGAACTCGAATATCAACGCAAAGCTTTTTCTGTCGAAATGTACAACACTCGTTTGGGTATAGGAAACGCTTTGTCTTTAATGGCATTGACGGCCCAAAAAAACAACAATCTTGCAATTGAGTTTGAGTCTTGGGTGATTTCTATCATTTTAGATGATTGGAGTTCAATGAAAGGTTCTGTCTTGCTAAAAAGATATCAACGTCTTGTTGAAATAGCTAATAGTATTATTCCTAGTGCCGATGAAAATTTTTTGGAGGATACATATAACGAACTCTCTATTTTAGAGGTGCCAAAGAGCATTGAACATTATGATGAAATTATGTCTTTGCACCATGGACTACTCAATGATATTAAAAAGAATATTCAAACTATCAAAAACGAAAGTGTTTCGAAAAACTAATACATTTTGATTATGGATCTAAAAGAATTCACCAAAGAAACCTTGATTCAGATTGTTCAAGGAGTTGAAGAAGCTAATTCCGTATTGGCTGAGAAACATGCACATGTAACTTCCCATGCAATCAAAAACAGTTCGGGAGGTATATTGATTGACCATAATTATATTAACGCTGTAGAAGTTAATTTTGATGTAGCTGTAACCGCCTCAGAAACCGATGGAACAAAAGGTGGTGGAGGTATCAAGGTGGCTCAAATTCTTCATGGTGGCATTGAAACGAGCAAAAGCACCGAAAATCAATCAATAAGTAGGGTTAGATTCTCTTTGCCCCTTGTCTTGGATGATAAGAAGTCCGATAACTTTATCTATGGATAAGTAACATCCTTAACGATTGTTTTTGAAATTTCAATAATAACAATATGGACAAACTAAAACTCCAAACCCACAACATCGTGGACGAAAACATAAAGCGAATAGCCGAACTCTTCCCCAACTGCCTCACTGAGCGGCTCGACGAGAACGGAAAGCCGGAAGCGGCAATTGACTTCGACCAGCTCCGGCAGGAACTCTCGAAGGACATCGTGGAAGGCCCCGAGGAACGCTACCAGTTCACCTGGCCCGACAAGCGCAACGCCATCCGCCTTGCCAACGCGCCCACCACCGACACGCTGCGCCCCTGCCGCGAGGAGAGTGTCGATTTCGACAACACGCAGAACCTCTACATCGAGGGCGACAACCTCGAAGTGCTGAAACTGCTGCGCGAGAACTACCTCGGCAAGGTGAAGATGATCTACATTGACCCGCCTTACAACACGGGCAACGACTTCGTGTATAACGACGACTTCGCCCAGACCACCGGCGACTATGTCCACAACAGCGGGCAGGAGGACGAGGAGGGCAACCGCCTTGTGGCCAACACCGAAAGCAACGGTCGCTTCCACACCGATTGGCTCAATATGATTTACCCCCGCCTGAAAGTGGCAAAGGATTTGCTGAGCGAGGATGGGGTGATTTTTATTTCGATTGATGATAATGAGATCACAAATATTCAAAGATTGTGTAATGAAGTGTTTGGAGAATCAAATTGTGTTGGCACTTTCTTTTGGCAATCTAAGAAGGGAGGAGGGAGCGACAACAATACCATTGTGAAAGACATTGAATATGTCGTGTGCTATGCTCGCAATATTTATAATGATAATTTTTTCAATAAGATATTGGTTGAGGCAGAAATGCTTGATTTGGAAGATGAAAAAGGCAGATACAGAAAGGGACGTGAATTAAATAAATGGGGAGCAAATTCTCGTCGTGAGGATAGGCCTACGATGTTCTTTCCAATTAAAGGACCTAATGGTGAAGACGTTTATCCTATTAGAAATGATGGTAGTGAGGGATGTTGGAGATGGGGCAAGCAAAATATGAATGATGCTGTTGCCAATAATGATGTTGTATTTGAGTCTCGTGGAGATGGGACATACATTGTATACGAAAAAATTAGAACAACGGAAGCAAGAACTAAGCCATATAGAGCTTTTTTAGGTGAAGTTGGTGCAACAGCTGATGGATCCAAGCAAATCAAAAGCATTTTTGATGACACAAAAGTTTTTGATTTCCCCAAACCGATAACTCTTTTGCACAAATTGATTGAAATGGGATCTGTAATGGATTGTGTTGTTATTGACTTTTTCTCTGGTTCAGCTACCACAGCCCATGCCGTTATGCAACTCAATGCCGAAGATGGAGGCAACCGTAAATTCATTATGGTGCAACTGCCCGAAGTAACCGATGAGAAAAGCGAAGCATACAAGGCTGGCTACAAGAATATCTGCGAAATCGGCAAGGAACGCATCCGTCGTGCAGGAAAGAAAATCGTTGAAGAGCAACAGGCAAAGCAAGCGGATTTGTTCAGTGGCGAACAGAAACCGCTTGACATCGGATTTCGCGTGCTGAAACTCGACAGTTCCAACATGCAGGATGTGTATTACTCGCCCGAGCAGTTCAATGAGAACCTGCTCTTCGAGGACAACATCAAGCCCGACCGCACCGACGAGGACCTGCTCTTCCAAGCCATGATAGAACTCGGCATCGAGCTTTCGGCCAAGATAGAGCAACGCGAAATCGCGGGCAAGACCGTCTGGAGCGTCGCCGACCACTATCTCATGGCCTGCTTCGACAAGGACGTGAACGAGACCGCCATCACCGAAATCGCCCGCCAGCATCCCTACTACTTCGTCCTCCGCGACAGCAGCCTCGCCACGGACAACGTGGCGGACAACTTTGAGCAGATTTGGGAGGAGTATTCGAAAGAAACGATAAGAAGAATCATATAATTCGTAAAAACATACGCTTGTGAAACTCAAATATTTAGCAATAGGATTGATGATGCTGTTCTGCCTGAATGTATTTGGACAGCAAAAGAAAACTGTGCCTATGACGGGGCAGCCTCAAAAGACGGAAGTGCAGGCATTGAAGGAAACTATTTCGCAACTGCAAGCGGAAAACCAAGCTATGCAGAAGCAAATGGAGAGCATGGAGAAAGAAATTGAGATATGTCGAGAGGATGTTCGGCATAAAGAGTCAACCATTAATGATAATCAAGGGCATTGGTTAACAATACTAAGCATCGTGATTGGGGCAATTGTGTTGATTCTTGGTGTAGGTGTGCCATTGATTCTAAATAATAAAAGTGAGAAGTATATCGAAAAAATGTTGTCTGATGCAAAACAAGAAGCAAGTTCTGCAAAAGAGCAAGCAGAGAAAGCAGAGAAGGCATTAAATAGCATACAACCACAAGTAGAATCTGTCAAAGAACAAGTGGTATCGGCGACAGAGCAAGCAAAACAAGCAAAACAAGCTGTTGCTGATATAGGAGAATTAAGAACACATGTTGATACGATAGAGAAGAAAATCAATGAAGATGCGCTTGCTGCTGAAAAAGCTGCTAAAGAAGCTCAAGCTAGCCAGTTGTTTACACAAGCCTTGTCTGAAAAAGACCGGCAAAAAGCTATTGAGTTATATACCCAGGCGATAGATTTTAAACCTGATTTTTCATGGGCATATAACAATCGAGGAATTTTAAGGAAGGATTTGGGAGATAAAGAAGGCGCAATGAAAGACTATGAAAAGGCAATAGGGCTTGACCCGAATAATGCAGCGGCATATAACAACCGAGGAAATCTAAAGGATGATAATGGAGACAAGGAAGGCGCGATGAAAGACTATGACAAGGCAATAGAGCGGGACCCAAATTATGCAGTAGCATATAACAATCGAGGAAATCTAAGGTATGACAAAGGAGACAAGGAAGGCGCGATGAAAGACTATGACAAGGCAATAGAACTGGACCTGAATTATGCAGTGGCATATAATAACCGAGGAAATCTAAGGAAGGATAAGGGAAACAAGGAAGGCGCGATGAAAGACTATGACAAGGCAATAGAGCTTGACCCAAATTATGCAGCGGCATATTACAACCGAGGAATTCTAAGGGATGACAAGGGAGACAAGGAAGGTGCGATGAAAGACTATGACAAGGCAATAGAGTTGGACTCGAAATATACAATGGCATATAACAACCGAGGAATTCTAAGGATGGATTTGGGAGACAAGGAAGGCGCGATGAAAGACTATGACAAGGCAATAGAGCTTGACCCGAATAATGAAGTGGCATATTTCAACCGAGGAAATCTAAGGGATGACAAGGGAGACAAGGAAGGCGCGATGAAAGACTATGACAAGGCAATAGAGCTTGACCCAAATTATGCAGCGGCATATAACAACCGAGGAATTCTGGGAAACAAGGAAAACGCGATGAAATATTATGACAAGGCAATAGAGCTTGACCCGAATTATGCAGTGGCATATAACAACCGAGCAGATTTGTGGTTGATTATGGGTGAACTGGATAAAGCTTTAGATGATATCAATAATGCGATAAAACTGGATAGCACATACCATGTGTCGTATGTAACAAGGGGTGAAGTATATTTGGCTATGAATCTTCCCGAAAAGGCTATTCCTGAATTCGACCATGCTTTGTTAATAGATGATGGTATTAAACAAACATATGAAAACCGTGCAAAATGTTACAGGAAACTGGCAGAAATAGAAGAAGATGCATCTAAGAAAGCAGAATTGATTGCTAAAGCCGAGGCTGATGAAATGAAAATTGAATCGTTGAAGAAAGACAAGGAACAATGAAATTCAAATTCAAAATACAGCAATACCAGACAGATGCGGTGGAAAGCACGGTGAGCGTGTTTTCAATAGTTGAGTTCAATTAAAGTATGATGCTATGAACAAGAAAATTATAGACGACCTGTTGCAATACGGTGAACGCGTAACCTTGGAGTGCAAGAAGGCGGAAACCGCACTTCCAAAGTCTGTTTGGGAGACCTATTCCGCTTTTGCTAATACCAACGGCGGCTATATCATACTGGGTATAGAAGAAAATCGTTTTGCCGAGTCAATAGAAGAGCGGTTCAAGATTTATGGAGTCCGCAATGCCGAACAGCAACGGAAGGATTTTTGGAATACAATAAACAGTGAAAAGGTCAATGGCTGTTTGCTGAAAGACGAGGATGTGCAGGTTGTTCAATACGACGATAGCATCACTTTGCTTGTGATTCATGTTCGGCAGGCCATCTATCGCAATAAGCCCATCTATATCAATGGCAATGTATATAAAGGTACATTCAAGCGCAACCATGAGGGTGACTATCATTGCGACGAAAGCGAAGTGAAGGCTATGATTCGTGATGCCAACGAAGACGGCAACGATGGCAATCTCCTTGACTACTATACGATGGACGATATAGACATGCCCACTTTGAAAAGCTATAGGAATGAATTTGAAAACAGAAACATAGGCCATGCCTTTAACCAATTGGACGATAAAGAGTTCCTTAAGCAATTTGGAGCATACACGATTGATCGCTCGAACGGAAAAGAGGGGCTTACGCTTGCAGGACTTCTGATGTTCGGAAAAGGATTGCCCGTCAGGGAACGTTTCTCGAATTTTAGGATGGACTATGTGGATCTGACTCATCTGCAAGGGAATATGCGCTATAGCGACCGTCTTACATACGATGGCACATGGGAAAACAATCTGTATAACTTTTTCCGTAAAGTTCTAACAAAACTGACATCCGATTTGAAACGTCCTTTTCGTCTGGAAGGTATGCAAAGAAACGATGACACGCCAGCCCACAAGGCCATTCGTGAGGCACTCACCAACAGTATCACTCATGCGGATTTCTTTTTGTCGGGTAGTATTTTGAGAATCGAGAAACATGACAGCTGCTTTTGTTTCCGAAATCCCGGGACATTGAAACTCCCTGTTTCCCAAATATATGAAGGTGGCAGTTCAAAAGCCCGAAACCCTCGAATCCAAAACATGTTGCGAATGATTGGGTATGGTGAGAACCTCGGCTCTGGTTTCCCAACAATCCTCGATGCCTGTAAACAAGAAAGGTGGAGAAAACCGGATTTGGACGAAATGACAGAACTTAAAGAAGTTCGCATGAAGTTATGGATGTTGTCCATGTATCCAAAAGAGGTGGAGGAGTTTTTGCAGAAGTTATTAGGCGATAGTTACAAAAATCTATCTAGTGATGCACTGTCAGCTCTATCTGTTGCTTATGTAGAAAAGGAAGTGTCCAACCAACGCTTGCAGACTTTATTGGAAAAGAATTCGTTAGAAGTGGCAAAAGTGCTTAAATTATTAACGGATTTAGACTTGTTGATAGCCGATAACAAGGGGCGTTGGACAACGTATAAACTTAATTCGGAATACAATCAAAGTGGGTTGTCTAATGGGTTGTCTAATGGGTTATCTAATGGGTTATCTAATGGGTTGTCTAATGGATTGTCTAACGGGTTATCTAATGGGTTGTCTGAATCGGAATCAACAACTATTTCCGTATTGACATTGATACAAGAGAATCCGTATATTACTAGGAAAGAGCTGTCTTCTATATTGAGGATTTCAATAACGGCTATTCAAAAACATATAAATAAGCTCAAATTCAATAACCAAATAAAACGAGAGGGGCCAGTTACGAGAGGCGGACATTGGATAATAATATCAGAGTAAAGTATGAAATTCAAATTCAAAATACAACAATACCAGACCGATGCGGTGGAAAGCACGGTGAGCGTGTTCGCAGGGCAACCCTCGAAGACCAACGCGCAGTATCGCCGCGACTTGGGTAAGCAGAAGCAACAGTTGAAGGCCGAGTTTGAGGAGGACTATGTGGGCTACCGCAATGCCGATGTGGAACTCAACGCCAGTCAGCTGTTGGAGAACATCCACCATCAGCAGGTGCAGAACGACATCCCGCTGAGCAAGTCCTTAGCGGCCACCAACGGCCTCGGTGCATGTTCCTTGGATGTGGAGATGGAGACGGGCACGGGCAAAACCTACGTCTATATCAAGACCATGTTCGAGATGAACAAACGCTTCGGCTGGTCGAAGTTCATCGTGGTGGTGCCCAGCATCGCCATCCGTGAGGGCGTCTATAAGAGTTTCACCATGCTGGAGGAGCATTTCATGGAACTCTACGGCAAAAAAGCCCGCTATTTCATCTACAACAGCGCAAACCTCACCCAAATCGACTCGTTCAGCAGCGACGCCTGCATCAACGTGATGATTATCAACGTGCAGGCGTTCAACACTTCGTTCAAGGAAGGTGCGGCCAACAAGGAGGCGCGTATCATCTACTCCAAGCGCGACGATTTCCAAAGCCGCCGTCCCATCGACGTGATTGCCGCCAACCGTCCTATCATCATCATGGACGAGCCGCAGAAGATGGAGGGCGAAGCCACGCAAAGGGCCTTGAAGAACTTCAAGCCGCTGTTTGTGCTCAACTATTCCGCCACCCACAAGACCTCTCACAACTGCATCTATGCGCTTGATGCCTATGATGCCTACAAGCAACGCTTGGTAAAGAAAATCCAGGTGAAGGGCATCACGGTGCAAAACCTGTTGGGCACGCAGAGTTACATCTATTTCGACAGCGTCATCCTCTCAAAGAACCATGCACCGGTGGTCAGGCTTGAAATCGAGGTGAAAGGCGCCGCTGCCACCCGACGACAACTCTGCAAGTTCGAGCAAGGCGATTCACTGTTTGCCGTTTCGCAACTTCCTGCCTACAAGGACTTTGTCATCACGGAAATCAACCCTTTGACCAACACGGTCTATTTCCAAAACGGCAAGCAACTGCGCCAGGGCGAGGTGATGGGCGATGTCAGCGAGAAAGCCATCCAACAGATTCAGATTCGGGAAACCGTTAAATCCCACTTTGAAAAAGAACGGGCATTGTTCAATCAGGGCATCAAGACCCTTTCGCTGTTCTTCATCGACGAGGTGGCCAACTACAAGAGCTATGATACAGATGGTAACGAGGTGCAAGGTCCGCTGTGGAAGATGTTTGAGGATGAATACAATCGCTATCTGAACGAAAACTTGACCCTGTTTGAGGACGATTATCAGAAATACCTGCGTCGTTTCGCCGCTGCACAAGTGCACAACGGCTATTTCTCCATCGACAAGAAAGGTCATTCAATTGATAGTGAGGTGAAACGCGGCAAGGACACCTCCGATGACATCTCGGCTTACGACCTGATTCTGAAGAACAAGGAACGCCTGTTGAGTTTCGACGAGCCGACACGATTCATTTTCTCCCATTCCGCCTTGCGCGAAGGTTGGGACAATCCCAATGTGTTCCAAATCTGCACATTGCGTCACGCCAACTCCAGCACCGCCAAACGTCAGGAAGTGGGTCGTGGTTTACGCATCTGTGTCGATAACGATGGCAACCGCATGGACAAGGAACGCTTGGGTGATGCCGTACACGACACCAACAAACTTACCGTCATTGCCAACGAGAACTACAGTTCTTTCGTCGATGCCTTGCAGAAAGAGACCAAAGACACTTTGCGTGAACGCCCGACACAGGCCACGGTCGATTACTTCAAAGGTGTTACGGTCAAAGTGGGCGAGGAGAAACACACCATTTCTGAGCAAGAGGCCGCCAGCATTGTCAGTTATTTGTTCGACAACGACTATATCGATGAGAAGGGCAACATCCTGCAAGACTATCACACTGATATGGATAAGGGTAATTTAGCCCCGATGAGCAAAAAGCTGCAACCCATCGAAGAGCAAGTGCACAAACTCATTCAGAGTATCTTTGATCCTGCCGCTTTGGAAGACATGGTGGAAGATGCCAATGGCAAGGCAGAAGTGGTGAACGAGCGTTTGAACGACAATGCCGAAAAGAAAGAATTCAAATCCTTATGGAACGAAATCAACCACCGCTATGTATATACAGTGCATTACGATAGCGAAGAACTGATTCAGAAAGCCATCGCCGCCATCAACAGCGAGTTGAGTGTCACGCAGTTGAAGTATGTAGTGACCACAGGCACGCAAGGCACTGACGACTTGGACTTCACTGGCGAACAGAGCACTCGGACAAAGGAAATGCGTGATGTGTCAACCAGCAATGTGCCATACGACTTGGTAGGCGACATCGCCAAAGCAGCCACGCTGACCCGCCGCACGGTCACTCGCATTCTGAAGGGCATTCAGCGGTCGAAGCTGTACATGTTCAAGAACAACCCCGAAGAGTTCATCCGCAAGGTAAGCCATATCATCCGCGAGCAGAAAGCCACGATGATTGTGGAGCACATCAGCTACAACCGCACGGAAAACCAATACGATTCCGACATCTTCACCAAGGAGAAGAGTCGTCAAACGGTGGATAAAGCCTACGAAGCCAAAAAACACATTCTGGACTATGTCTTCCCCGACAGCCAAGGCGAGCGTACTTTCGCCGAAGACTTGGACAAAGCGGATGAAGTGTGTGTCTATGCCAAACTGCCGAGGTCGTTCCAGATTCCTACACCTGTGGGCAATTACGCGCCCGATTGGGCCATAGCCTTCAACGACAACATGGGCGTCAAACATGTGTTCTTCATCGCCGAAACCAAAGGCTCGATGGATTCCATGCAACTGAAAGGCGTGGAAAAGGCCAAGATTGATTGTGCCAAGAAACTGTTCAACAACATATCCACTTCCAATGTCCGTTACCACGAAGTTGAAAGCTTCCAAATGATGTTGGATATTATGAAATCAACGGATTAGTCTTTGATATTCAATCAAATCCAAATACCCCTCGTTCGCCCTAATCCATTCTTTCCGCCGGCCGCAGAGGATAAAGCCAAGCTTCTCAAACAGATGCTGGCTCTCGGTGTTCAGCTCATCAATGACGCAAAAGGCTTGATGGAGTTTCAAGTCTTGGGAAAGATAGTCTAAGCAAAGGGCAAGGGCGGACTGGGCGTGGCCTTGGTTGCGGTGCGCCGCGTCGATGAGAATACCGATACTGACATGTTCATTGATGGGGTCGAAGTCGTATAGGTCGAGGCAGCCGATGGA
>CADAVB010000030.1:0-8505 GCA_902791165.1 uncultured Bacteroidia bacterium | reverse complement strand
CTGTTTTTGGCTGAATAAGTCGTTGTTATTCAGCAAGAACTGCTCAATTTGAAACAGAGTATAAGGTACAAATGTCCCGCTAACGCGCCACACGGCGCGGTCGTTTTCCCAATGGTAAATCCGTTCAGTGTCGGAAGGCTCGGCGCAACGGAGCGAAATCGTGTCGTTTTTGATGAACATGGCATATTTTTCAGGCTGGCACGCATTTTGATATGCTGAACCAACCAAAATTTCCGACAAAATTACACTTTTTAGGGCAATAAAGGTTGAAAAATCGCATTAATGAAGCTATAAAACCATAAATAACGACTAAAAAACGGAGATAAGATGAGAAAACTGAGCATGACATGGATGCTTGCCGGACTGCTGATGGCTGCATCGTGTGACCGTTCCACCCAACAGAACGAACCTACCCAAACTGAACAGGAACCCGTTTCGCAAATCGAGCAGGTTCAGCAACCTACGGTGCAACGTGCGGCTTTTTTGCCCACGCAAAACACCCCCGACTTCGTTGATGCTGCTGAAAACAGCGTCAATGCGGTCGTGCATATCATGACGAAAGTGGTGCGCCAAAGCAACACTTATGAGGATTTCTTCGGCGCTTTGCTCGGACAGCTTTACGGCTATCCCGGACAAACGCGCAACAACACGATGGTGGCCTACGGATCCGGCGTGGTGCTCACGCCCGACGGCTATATCGTCACCAACAATCACGTCGTGGACGGCGCCGACGAGGTGGAAGTTACCTTTAATAATAAGGTGAAACGCACTGCTACCATTATCGGCACTGACCCGACCACCGACTTGGCCCTTATCAAGGTGGAAGCCTCTGATTTGGAATACCTTACCTTCGGCAACTCTGACAATGTCCGCATCGGCGAGTGGGTGTTGGCCGTCGGCAATCCTTTCAACCTAACCTCGACCGTCACGGCGGGCATCGTGAGTGCCAAGGCGCGTAATCTCAGCATTTTAGGAGAAGGCACCTCGGTAGAGTCTTTCATCCAGACCGACGCCGCCGTCAATCCTGGAAACAGCGGTGGTGCTTTGGTGAATACCAAGGGCGAGTTGGTTGGTATCAATGCGGCAATCGCCTCGCACACAGGTTCTTATGAAGGCTATTCTTTCGCCATCCCGTCGAACATTGTCCGCAAGGTGGTGGATGACTTGCTCCTTTACGGCACCACCCAGCGCGGCTATCTCGGTGTCCAAATCGCTGAACTTACACAGGAATTGGCCCAGCAGGAAGGCTTGGAAAACATTGAGGGCGTGTATGTTGCGGAAGTCACCGAGGGCGGTGCTGCAAAATTGGCAGGCATAAAGGCTGGCGATGTCATCACCTCGATTAATGGCAAGGCAGTGAATTCCACCACGCAACTCCGCGAAAGCGTCGGGCAGTTCCGTCCGGGCGACAAGGTGGATGTGGAAGTGAATCGTCATGGCTCGCACCATCACTACAACTTGACTCTTCTCAATGAAGCCGGAAATGTGGATGTGGTCAGAAACAGCGACAGCTTCTACAATGCCGAGTTTGGCCTGATGCTGCAACCCGTCAATCAAAACGAAAAGAGCCGTTTGAACATTCGTAATGGTTTGAAAATCGTTGAAATACGTCAAGGACGCTTCATGAACTCCGGTGTTCCTGTCGAGTTCGTCATCACCAAGGTAAACGGCACCGCAGTAAGCAACAAGGCCGACTTGGAGAACGCACTGAAGAACAACCGCTCGCGCCGCACCACCATCGAAGGCGTGTATCCCAACGGCATGATGGGCTCGTTCTTCTACTAAAAATGTAGCGAAAAGTAATAATTTTTCTGAAAATCAAAAACTTCGGTACGGTTTTTGATACTACTTCTTTCGGATGGGGGAAGCAGGCTCTTCCTGCGTGCTCCAACCAGAAAGATTATGCGAAAAAATCAAGTGGAGATAGGTTCCGCGTGTGATGAGTATGTAAAACAATGTAAAACAATTAAAGATTCAAGACAATGAGACAACTGAAAATTTCAAAACAGATTACGCAGCGCGACACAGGGACGTTGGACAAGTACTTGTCCGACATCGCCAAAGAACGCCTGCTGACCGCCGAGGAGGAAGTGGAACTGGCCCAACGTATCAAGGCGGGCGACCAAACTGCCTTGGACAAACTGGTACGCAGCAACTTACGCTTCGTGGTTTCGGTGGCCAAGCAGTACCAAAACCAAGGTTTGAGCTTGCAAGACCTGATCAATGAAGGCAACCTCGGCCTCGTGAAAGCCGCTCAACGCTTTGACGAAACGCGCGGCTTCAAGTTCATCTCTTACGCCGTGTGGTGGATTCGCCAAAGCATCCTCCAGGCCGTTGCCGAACAGGCGCGAATCATCCGTCTGCCCATGAACCAAGTGGGAGCCTTGGCCAAGGTGAAGAAAGCCATTTCTTACCTTGAGCAGCAGCTGCAACGCCGTCCTACACTGAAAGAAATCGCCGATGTAGTGGGCATGGAGGAAGACAAAGTGGAACAACTGCTGAACCTTAATGCGCGCCACGTTTCGACCGACGCGCCCTTGGACGACAGCGACGACGCCAACTTCCTCGACGTGTTCGTGCAAAGCGATGAGATCGAGACCGATAGCGCCGTGGAACAAGAGTCGGCGAACCGCGCCATTCGCCATTCGTTGGATTTGCTCTCCGATAAAGAGCGCACCATCATCAGGATGTACTTCGGATTGGGAACGTCGCGCGAGTATTCGTTGGAGGAAATCGCGATGAAGCTCGACATTTCACGCGAACGCACGCGCCAAATCCGTGACCGCGCTCTGAAACGGCTCCGAAGCGAACCCAATTCGCCACTGTATCAGATGTATATGAACCAGTGAAAAATTTTGAGGGATTTCTGAAAAAGGAATCCCTCTTTTTTCTAATTTTGCCCTCACTAAACAACAAAAACATACGCTATGAAGAAATACGAACTGATACAACTGCCTTACGAGGCCAATGCACTTGAACCTGTCATCAGCAAGGAAACCATTGGTTTTCACCACGGTAAGCATTTGAACGCCTACGTAAACAACCTTAACGGCCTCATCGAAGGCACCCAATTTGAGGACATGCCCCTTGAGGAAATTGTGAAGACCGCCGAAGGCGGCGTGTTCAACAATGCCGGACAAATTCTTAACCACGAGATGTATTTCACCCAGTTTTGCGCCCCGAAGGCCGACAACAAACCTACAGGCGTGATGGCCCAATGGATCGACCAGCAATTCGGTAGCTTTGAGGCATTCAAGGAAGAGTTTACCAAGAAAGGCGCGACTTTGTTTGGCTCGGGTTGGGTGTGGCTTTCTGCCGACAAAGACGGCAAACTCGTCATCACGCAGGAAGGCAATGCCAGCAATCCCGTGCAGCGCGGTTTGAAACCCTTGCTCACCTTCGATGTTTGGGAGCATGCCTATTACATTGACTATCAAAACCGTCGTCCCGACCATCTGGCCGCGTTGTGGCAGATTGTGGACTGGGACGTGGTGAACAGCCGGCTTTAATCTATTGTCAAGCATAAAATCCAAACGTTATGGAAGCATATTCGGAAACAAGAGAAAGGGGCAAAGGCAGAAGAATCGGCCGCAAGATTTTGATTTGGTTGAGTTCCATCATCGTGGTGGCCTTCGCCGTATGGTTTTTCTTCAAGTTCTATTTCGTGTTCGGTAGCGGTGTGAAGGCCGGCGAGCTGAACCTGTTCGTTTACAAAGGCTATGTCTTCAAGACCTACGAAGGCCGCTTGATTCAAGCGGGTTATAGCTCCAAAAACAACAGCGCCACCATACAGTCGAACGAGTTCAACTTCTCGGTGAAAGACAAAAATGTGGCCAAGCAATTGGAACGCAGCGCAGGCAAGTTTGTGGAGCTTCACTATAAGGAATATCTCGGCACTTTGCCTTGGCGCGGCATGACCAAATATGTGGTTGATAGCGTTTTGACTGTGGAGGAGAGCAGCTCTGAAAGTGGCCTGAAGCCCTTGGATGTGCCTGTGGAATTGTTTTAAAATACCCTTGTTTCACCTTTGCTTCAAAAACGCATCCGATGGACTTGTTCTCCTGTCTTTCACCCTTCGTGTTTTGCAGCTTCGCTTCGGGGAGTAGCGGCAATTGCTATTATGTCGGCCGTCAAGACGAAGGAATTTTGGTGGATGTGGGCATCAGCGCCAAACAGGTGATGATGATGCTCAAGCAAAACGACTTGCGCTTGGAGAATATCAAAGGGATTCTTATTACCCACGACCACATCGACCATGTGTTGGGACTGGAAACGCTTACCAAGTCGTGCCCCATCCCGATTTATGCCCATTCCGACTGTTTGGGAGGCCTCGCCGAAGGCAAAGCCACAAAAGGCATCGACCATTCGCTGTTTCGCGATATCGAGCCTATGCAACCCTTCCAGCTTATGGGTATCAAGGTTGAGGCTTTTCCCGTTATGCACGATGGGAGAGGAGCAATGGGTTATCATTTTGATTATGAAGGTCATACGCTGACCATTGCCACAGATATTGGAATGTTGGACAACGTGGTGAAGACTTACCTCCGACGGGCCGACAGCATCGTCATAGAATCGAACTACGACACCGAAATGCTCGAAAAAGGGCCTTATCCTTTTATTTTGAAGCAACGCATCGCCGGACCGTTTGGTCATCTCAGCAATTTGGAATCGGCGCGTTTTGTGGCCGAGTGCTACCATCCGCGCATCAAAAACATTATGCTTTGCCATCTCAGCGAGAACAACAACACACCCGAACACGCCATGCAATGCCTCTATGAACAATTCCGTAAAAAGCAGGTCATAGTGCAGCCCAACACTTCCGTTTTTCCGCTGCCGCGCCACAAATGCTCGGGCTTCGTCTATCTGTAGTTCCACAACTTTTTTCCACGACCAATCGTGATGAATTGCGGATTTCCACACTTTTCCACACTTTTATTCGGGTGTGGAAATTTTTATAAATAATAGAAAATCAGTTAGATAGCTATGTTTTTAATAGTTTGGCACAGATTATGCTATAAAACAGGCAAAACCAAAAATCTTTTGTTATGAAGTACACAAATTATTTAGGAGTTTTGTCAGCCGCCCTGCTGTTTTTCGGTTCATGCGATGTGGAACGCTCGGAAAAGTACCAAGCCCTCGTGCAGGAGCGTGATTCGCTTTATACCGAAGCCGTTGCAGCCAAAGGTGGTTTTGATGAAGCATTGAACACCATCAACGAGATTGAGGAAGCCCTTGAGTCGGTGCGTGCCGCCGAAAACATCATTATGGTGGAGAATCAAGAAGGCAACACCCAAAAAGCGGTTTCCCAAATCAACGCCATCCAACAGACTTTGGATGAAAACCGCAGCAAAATCAAAGACTTGGAAAACAAATTGGCCGAACAAGGCTCCAAGTCGAAAGCCCTGGCGCAGACCGTCAACCGCTTGAAGACCCAACTGGAGGAAAAAGACACTTTCATCACTTCCTTGAAAGGCGAGTTGGAGCAAAGTCGCAGCCAAATCACCGAGCTGAACAACCAAGTGGCCGACCTCAACGATGACATTCTCACTCTGAATGACAACATCGAAAATTTGAACGAACAAAACGCCGTCCAGCAGGCCACCATCGAAAGCCAAGATGCCGCACTCAATTCGGTTTGGGCTTGCGTGGCCACCGCTCAAGTCCTCAAGGAATTGGGTATCATCACCAAGGGCGGACTTTTCAAGCCCAGAGAGCTTTCCAAGCAAGGTTTTGACAAGTCCCAATTCATCCAATACGACAAGCGCAATGTAACCTCCATTCCGCTTAACACTAAGAAAGCCACCATCATGTCGAACCATCCTGAAGGAAGCTACGAATTGGTGGAAACTCCCGAAGGGGCGCTTGTGCTGAACATTCTCAACAAAGACACTTTTTGGAGTGTATCAAGTTATTTGATCGTTTCAATCAAATAAAATTCCGACTCATTCGGAATCTGCTCGTTTTCAATTTTTTTAAAATGCCTCGCTTCTCCCCGTTGCGAGGCTTTTTTTTGCTCCTTTTGTTGGATTTGACGAAAAAAAGCCTAACTTTGCAGCCATGAAGACACGTATTCTTGTGGTTGAAGACGATGCCGCTTTCGGCATGATGATTCAGACATGGCTGAAGAAAAACGGCTATGAGGTGGTGCTGTCCACACGCTACGAACAAGCCAAAGCGGAAATCTCGTCAAAGCCTTTTAGTTTGATCCTCACCGACTTGCGCCTTCCCGACGGCGACGGCATCATCCTTATGTCGTGGGTGCGCGAGAAGATGAAAAGCACGGTGCCTTTCATCGTTATGACGGGCTATGCCGAGGTGCAAACCGCAGTTTCGGCCATGAAACTCGGCGCCTTCGACTACCTCAAGAAACCCATCAACCCGAGCGTTTTGGAAGAAAAAATCGTGGCAGCACTGGCTTCCACTGGCGAAGAAACCGAGCAAGTTTATGTGCCGTCGCGAAACCAATGGGTGAGGGGCAACAGTCCCGCCATGCAACGGCTCTACAAGCACGTTGAGCTTGTGGCACCTACCAAGTTCTCCGTCCTCATCCTCGGCGAGAGTGGCACTGGCAAGGAATACATCGCCCGCATGATTCATGATTTGAGCCAAAACCGCGAAGGACCGTTCATCCCTGTCGATTGCGGAAGCCTTTCCAAGGAGTTGGCTCCCAGTGAGTTGTTTGGCCACTTGAAAGGCTCGTTCACCTCGGCCATCGCCGACAAAAAAGGCGTTTTTGAGCAGGCCAAGGGCGGCACGGTGTTCCTCGACGAGGTGGGCAACCTGCCTTACGAGGTGCAAATGCAGCTGCTCCGCGCCTTGCAGGAACAAAAGGTGCGCCCTGTTGGCTCCGCCACAGACATCAACGTGGATGTGCGCATCATTGCCGCCACCAACGAAAACCTTGAAACCGCCATCGAGGAGGGCAAGTTTAGGCAGGATTTGTTCCACAGAATCAACGAGTTCTCCTTCGAGGTGCCGCCGCTGCGCGAGCGCTTGGAAGACTTTGACGAGCTAACGGCTTTCTTCATCCGTCAGGCCAACGAAGAACTAGGAAAGAACGTGAAAGGCATATCTGCCAACGCCATGCAGCGGATGAGGGAGCAACGCTGGAACGGCAACCTGCGCGAGCTGCGCAATGTGGTGCGCCGCTGCGTGTTGTTCTCGGAAGGCGAGAACATCGAGCTTGACGACCTGCCCGTGTTTGGTCCGCCCAACAGAAAGACGGTGGTCGCCACCGATGAGGACGACTGGGCACTTCGCCCCGACCACGAGAAGGAACAAATCGAGGCGGCATTGCAGAAGGCAAGAGGCAACAAGACCGTGGCCGCCAAACTCCTCCAAATCGACCGCAAGACCTTGTATAACAAGATGCACCTTTATGGGATAGAACTTTAATGAATAAAAACTCAAAGCTATAATACAATGAAAATCAAACATTTTGTGCTTGCTTGTGCCGCGTTCGCATTGACGAATGTTGCCGCTTTTGCCCAAGAACCTTATGATGTTGAATCTTCTTCTGAATACGACATCATTATGACCACTAACACCACTTCGCCTTCCATCGAGGATTTCATTACGGCATTGCTCGCCGAGCCGGAAGACGAATTGAATGGAATGTTGAGCGATGCTTGGCAGCGGTATCTGACCGGCCAACCCGCCGAAAAAGGAGGCACGATGCTGGTGGACAAGAAGAATGGCTTCATGAGCTATACTGTGGATTACGATGTGATGTACCCTGAAGACGAATTCGGAATGTTGCTTCGCGTTGAAATGTGCTATTGGAATTGCGCCGACGGCAAGCATAAATTGGTCGCTCAAAATGTGGTGTCCACCCATAACGGGAAGCCGGCCTTGGGCCAATATGACGGGATGATGTTCTATCTGTACGACATAAAAGCGCACAAATTGAGTCCTGTTTACAGCATCATTGAGGATTACGAAGGCGATTATGAAATAATTACCTACGAATTGCCTCAAAAAGGCAAGAATATCAAGGTTCATATTCATACTTCGACAGGTGTCATCGACAAACTGCTGGTTTGGGACGGCTACCGCTTCAAGTTTGGGGAATGATAAAAACCTTTGCCCTTGATAAACCAACACAAAGTCTAACCAAACAAAACAGGAAATGACCGAAGCGCATTGAGCGCAACGACAAAAACGACATATTCATAAACCAAAGCATTAGCTATTATTCGCGTTCAAAACAAAAGCGTCGGAAACTCTTGATTTGAAAAATCGGATAAAAGCAAGTTCACGGAAGCGATTGGTTCCGTTGTCCAACATAAGGTTAGTGTTCACACTTAGGTGTGGGCTAATCTAGTTGGACAGCGGGGTTCACCGACGCTCCCCGTGAACGCGATAGAAAGGTCTGCACCTTTCCTTTTGTCCGAAATAGTGATTGATAGCATTGCAAAAACTGTCAATCATAATGGAAAAGAAGAGTTTTAGAGCAGCAAAAACTGCAAAGAAAGACGAATTTTACACTCAACTTGTTGATATTGA
>CADAVB010000029.1 GCA_902791165.1 uncultured Bacteroidia bacterium | reverse complement strand
AGTGCTCGACGATTACGTCTATTTGTCGATAGAAGACCCTGTGGCAAGTCCAGCTTACCTTCGCCTCACCGCCGGGCAATGGCGCGAATTATACCCCAAGGCCATACTTGACGAAGTGCAGAAGTTGCCCGAATTGGTGGAAAGCATCAAGTCGGCCTACGACCAATTCCCCGATGTGCGCTATGTGTTGCTCGGCTCAAGCCAGTTGCTGCTTTTGCAGAAAGTGAAGGAAAGTCTGGCAGGCCGATGCACCATTTTCACGCTGTATCCCTTGACTTTGCCCGAACTGCTCACCAACGCTTGGGACGACGACCTACAACCCTCGGCGTGGCAACGTTTGTTGCAGCAGCCAGACCTTTCACCCTCGTTTTGGCCTTCCTTCACACTCGACCCAGCCATGCCGAAAAAGGCAAAAGCATGGGCGCATTACCTGAAGTTTGGCGGCTATCCAGCCTTGGTGGATGAGGAAATGACTGACGAAGAACGCTTTCTTTGGCTAAAGGACTATGTGCGCACCTACCTTGAACGCGACGTGCGCGACTTGGCCTCGTTCCGCGACCTTGAGCCATACGTCAAACTGCAAAAGGCTTTGGCTTTGCAGACAGGACAAACGGTGAATGTTTCGGCATTGGCGACGGCTTTGGGCATGTCGTCGAAGACGGTCAGCCGCTATATGGAATACCTGAAACTGAGTTTCCAAACCCTCACTTTGCAGCCGTGGGAACGCAACGCGAACAAACGTTTGGCGAAAATGTCCAAGGTGCATTATTTAGACCACGGAGTGCTTCAAGCCGTGTTGCAAAAACGTGGCGGCATGACAGGTGCCGAGTTTGAAAGCCTCGTTGTATCAGAACTTTACAAGCAAGCGCAAAATGTGTTCTCCGATGCCTCGTTTTACCATTTGCGCACTCACGATGGCAAGGAAGTTGACCTGCTCGTGGAGGTGCAGGATGGCTATTTTGCTTTCGAAATTAAGATGGCGGAACATGTGGCCAAGACTGATGCAAGGCATCTTCGCGATTTGGAAGCCATTCTCGACAAGCCTGTAATCCATGCTTTTGTTCTTTCCAACGACATGGAAATCAAACAGTTCGATTCAAAAATCATGGCAGTGAATGTGGCCGCGTTTTTGAGTTGAGTCGACTTTTGTTTCCATACCTTGTAATATTTCCCGGCTTTCGCTGTCTAACCAAATGAACGTTGCAACGAAAACGCATTATGAACCACGACAAGGAACATCAGTTTGAACTTTTGGTGCGGCAGCACAAGCGGACGATTTACACGGTGTGCTACATGTTCTCGCACGACAAGGCCGAAATCGACGACCTGTTTCAGGAAATCCTGATTAGGCTTTGGAACGGCTTCGACCACTACGAGGGACGCAGCACCGCGCAGACTTGGATTTATCGCGTCGCGCTCAACACGGCCATCAACCAGGACAAGAAGGAACGGAGGCGCATCGAAACGGTTCCGCTGACGGTGGACATCGACCCTTACGAGGCCGACGACCCCTCGACGCAGCAAATCCGTGACCTTTACGACCGCATCTCGCGCCTTGACCTCATCGACCGAAGCCTCATCCTGCTTTGGTTGGAAGGCATCAGTTACGACGAAATCGGGGCCATCATCGGCATCACGCCGAACAACGTGGGAGTGCGACTGTCGCGCATCAAGGAAAAACTGGTGAAAATGTCGAAAAACGAATGAAAGGAAATCATCATGGAAAATCAGGAAAACAATAATTTGAGCGAACTCGACCAACTGAAAGCGCAATACGAGGCGCTGAAACAGCAATTCGACCAACAGGAGATTGTCAACGACCGGCTGATGAAGTCCGCCATTAAAAACGAAGTAGATTATTTCTCGAAATACAGGAAAACGGTCATGATTTCCTATCCCATTATGGCTCTTTTGTTAATCGCATTTTATGCATGGAAAGGAATGACATGGCCTTTTGGCCTTTTGTTTTTGCTGTCGCCTGGACTGATTGAACTATGGTTTGGAGGGCTTGCTTTTTTGCTTTTGTTGGCCGTTGTGTATGAGCTTTGGCTAACGCGCAATGTTAGACGTAAGGTGATGGAAAACTCCGATTTGCTGACACTTTCGAAGAACATGCAGAAACTCAAGACTGGCTATGCCATTTACATGGGTCTGCTGTTTTTGGTCGGTTTTCTGCTTGTCAGCTTGATACTGATTAATACCGAGGACAAAACGCGCAACATGGCTGAGATTAACACAAGGCAGTATTATGATATTATATTGTGGTTCAGTGCGGCGGGAGTGTTACTGTTGGTTTTTGTCGTCATGGCTTACTGTAATTTCGTCAGCCATTGCAATAATGTCATCCAGCATATTGATGCCATTGAGGGGAAAACGACACCGCGATGGAACCGCTCGTTTAGGATTTTCTTTTGCTTGATGGTTGTGGCGTTAGGATCTGGTATATACATTGTTTATGACGCTATACATCCCAATATCTATGTGCGAGCCACCAACGATTTGACGACCGAGGGTAAGTTAGAAATTTGGGAAATCTATGCCGATACGACAGTATCGGCGAACGAAGCCAAGTTTTTAGTGGATTGGTGGCAACAAAATGATTCTCTTGTGGTTATGACGAATAGAAACCAACAGCAAGAAATGGGCTTCGACGAGGGGACTGTTCAAGTATGGAAAAGTGAAGACAAGAACCAACAAGTGAAAATTTATGCGTTGAAAAAGACTACATCCCAAGGTGCATCCGTCAGTTCGGCTATTATAGGTGGCAAACCCGTTGTTCGGAGGGTGGATTGTGAACCATACAATAAAGACGGCACTTTCATGTCGGTGTATATGACCTCAGAAGCGGCTCAACTATGGGGCGATTTGACCAAGAAAGCGGACACAACAGGCTCGTTCCGGTGTGCGTTGAGCCTGGACGGAATTGTCTGTCAGGAATGGCAAGTGATGTCGGGGATTCCCAATGGGTCGTTTTTCGTATATAAAAAAGGGACGAAAGACGATGTTAAGGCGTTCTGTAAGAGGATTGTGAAACAGTAACTTTCCAAAAATATTCAAATAAACCCTTGCGGGATGGAAAAAAGTTTGTAATTTTGCAGTGTCAGAAATGACTAATCCGGTAATTTCCGCGTGGGAGTAAGACTACACCGCCCCTGCTCCAATTTTATAAATGGAGATTGAGCAATCGACCTCCATTTTTTTATTTTCCGAATTCCTTACGGAACTTCCAGATGAAATCAGTTTGAAGGACAAAGCCCCTTTTTATGGAGATGGCTCTTTTACCCTTGAAAATCAACACTTCAATCGCATGAGGGTTTCTCTCGAAATAGCCCCTGATTTGAACGGCAAGCAAACCTCCGTTGTAACGGGTTGTAAGGTTCAGCAGCACATGGTTCGACTGTCCCTCCGAATCCGACAGCCGATTGGAAGCTGACGAGGCTCCCCGTATCGTCTTCAGTTCATATATTCTGAACACGCCCTTACGTTCAAAGATAAAATCGGGCGTTCTTGTCCCGCTAGGATTCGGCAACAAGTACACCTTGTATCCATGAGTCACAGCCTTACGAGCGGCGTTGAGAAGGCTTTCGTAATCTTTGCCACCTTCGCCAATGGCAGACAATATGCTTTGTTCGCCTTCAACAGGATGGAACAAACCTGTTCGGGCTATCCTTTCCACCTGTTTGGAATAGGCAGCACCACTCAAAGTGTGCAGTTTGGCCAATTCTGTCGCTATGTCGCTCATATTGACGGCAAAGTTACAATTTTTTTCCCGAATTCTTGTAGCATTTCCCAACTTTCGCTGTCTAATAGGACAAAGGCTGTCCAAGAAAAATTTCAAAAAAATCAGCTTTTTCATTGACATATTCAAAAAAGCCGTACTTTTGCAGCGTTATAGTGTACTAATACACTAAAAACAAAAATTGTTTTCAACCATACGAAAAGTAAAAAATATCAGTTAATACCTTAATTATTAATAAAGTCATGAAAAAACTTGTATTATCGTTCATTATCGCTTTGATGGGCATTTCGTCAACGGCTTTTGCCCAAAGCAAAATCACCGGGACCATCGTCGAGGAGGCCAACGGCAAGGCTATTCCTTTCGTCAATGTAGGCTTGTTCAGGCAAGCGGATAGCGTCTTTGTGAGCGGTGCCGCCAGCGACGACAAAGGCCGTTTCGAGCTTTTGGCACCCAACGGCGACTATCGCCTGCAAGTGTCGGCCATTGGTTTCCAAACCTTTGAGCAACTGCTGACCGTGAAAGGCAACCAAGACCTTGGCAAGTTGAAGCTCAGCGAAGGCGCTATGAAGCTCAGCGAGGTGGTTATTGCCGAGAAGCGGCCTTTGTTCGCTGTGGAAGGCGAAAAGACCATGTACAACGTGGCCGAAGACCCCAGCATCCAGACGGGAACGGCCTCCGATGCCTTGCAGAATGCGCCCGGCGTGGAAGTCGATGTGGAAGGCAACATCACCCTGCGCGGCACGTCGAGCGTGGAGGTGTGGATCAACGACAAGCCCTCGCACATGACCGCCGAAAACCTCAAGACCTACATCCAAACCATGCCCGCCAACAGCATTGATAGGGTGGAAGTCATCACCAACCCCTCGGCGCGCTATGGCTCCAAGGCCGACGGCATCATCAACATCGTGACCAATGCCAAAATCCAAAAGAACGAATTTTTCAGCTTCGGCGTGAACGGCTCCACGAGGCCTTCGGTAACGCCTTGGATGTCATACGTTTGGTCGAACGACAAACTGACTTTCAATGCCTACATCAACGGCGGCTATTCCATTTGGAAAGGCAACATGTTCTCGGAACAGTCGCTGTTCACCGAGGCGCACCAGTTGGCCAACCACGAAATCGACACTTCCATATACAGCAACAAGGGTTATAACACGGGAGGTTATTTCAGTCTTGATTATGAGATAGATACGGCCAACAGCATCAATGTTTGGTTCAGCGGCTGGCCCAATTGGGGACGCAACACCAACAGCATGTCGGTGCTCCGCGAGGAGTTTTTGCCCGACACTCTGACGACGGCCTTCGCCGAAAGCAGCAATGCCTGGAACCGCAACTATTTCGCCAACGGCGGCCTGTATTACATGCACAAATTCGACAATAACGGCCACAGCCTTTCGGTCAGCGTCAATGCCATGGGCTGGGGCGGCGGCAACGGCGGCGAGGTGACGCGGTCGTTCACTTCGCCCTACACCTATCGCAAAATCATGCGCCAGGAGAGCCAATACAGTTCCTTCGGCGCGGAAGGCGAAGTCATCTACAACCGTCCTTATTCCGAGAACGGCGAGGTTTCGGTGGGCTACACTTTCGGCATCGACCCCGAAAAGCGGTATCTCATCACCGACACCGTGCTCAATCCCAATCAAATTGGAGGACAGTACGAATGGGACAACGATGTTTACCGTTCCTATAGAGCCAACTTCAACAAACTGAACAACGAGGCCTTCATCACCTTGCAGCACAAGTTTGGCGGTTTCACGGTGAAGCCCGGCATCCGCTTCGTCAGCGAATTGGTCAGCGGTGCCTATCCCGACTCGTCGAAATACGATTTCCGCAAGCATTTCTTCAGTGTGAGGCCTTCGTTGCACCTTTCTTATAGGACGGAGTCGATGCACAACTTCAAGTTGAGTTACACGCGCCGCATTGCTGCGCCCGAAGCGGAGCAATTGAGCGCCTTCCCGATGTATCACGAAGACAACTACAGCAGCGGCAACCCCGACTTGGAGCGCATCTACACCAACTCGTTTGAAGCCGGCTGGACCAAATATTGGATGAGTTTCGGCTCGGTGGGCTTGTCGGCCTACTATCGCGGCAAGTCAAACGAAGTCAATACGATAACGATTTCTTCCGATAGCACTATGTATTGGCTTTACGGTCGCCCGGTGTCGTACAGCTATCCCGTCAATGTGGGCAAGAGCTATAGCACGGGCTTGGAGGCCAATGTGATGTATCGTCCGAGCGGCTTCTTCAACCTGCGCTTCTACGCCAACCTTTACGATTCCTATATTTATACGGAATACAATGGGAAACCCTACGAGTCTGATATGTGGTCGTATAGTTTCCGCCTCAATATGTGGGCCAAACTTTGGAACAAGGTTGAGGTGACGGCCTCGGGTTATTACAGTTCGCCGACGCAATTGCTGTTCAGCGAGCGTCACGCCCGCTATGGCATCAATGCTGGTCTTCGCGCCGACTTCTTCGACCGTAAGCTTTCGGTGTTCGTCAATGCCAACGACATCTTCAACTGGAACAGTTGGGGCAACACGAACAGCAGCCCGTATGTGGAGTCCAAGTCCAATTCCAAGTACAACAGCCGCAGCGTGTCCGTCGGCGTGACCTTCCGTTTCGGCAAGATGGAGCTTGAGCAGCGCGCCCGCCAAGGCGAAGGCGAGTCGGGCGGTTCTCCGCAAGGCATGGGCGGGATGTAAAACGCTCTCCGAAACAACCGAAATCTACCTCAAAGACGCGAAAAACCCGCGTCTTTTTTCGTTTGTTTTGCCAATTTTCACCCCAAAAATCGATGAATTTCGCCACAAATAGCCGTTTTTCGCCACATTTGGCCCGTATTCGGCACATTTTCCGCACGGCATGATACGATGGCGTACTTTTGCGGCGTTTTAACCAAAATCGAAAACGAAATGAAAATTATCGGAACAGGAAGCGCACTGCCTGCCTTGACGGTCACCAACGACGACTTGGCGGGTTTCTTGGACACCAACGACCAGTGGATCACCACGCGCACGGGCATCCAGGAGCGCCATTTATTATCGACTGAAGATTTGTACGACCTCGCCGTGGACGCCTCCATCAAAGCCATCAAGGCTGCCGGGCTGCGTCCCGACCAAATCGATTTTCTCTTGGTCTCGAATGTGGCCAACCGCCACGTCACCCCGGGACTGAGCTGCATCGTGCAAAAACGCATCGGCCTCACTTGCGCCGGCCTCGACATCAACGTGGCCTGCGCGGGCTTCGTCAATGCGCTCATGCTCGCCGACGGCATGATGAAAGCCGGTCGCGCCAAGAACATTTTAGTATTGTGTGCCGAGGAACCCACCAAATATTGCGACTGGCACGAGCGCGACTGTAGCGTTCTGTTCGGCGACGGCGCCGGTGCCGTAGTGCTCACCGAGGGCAATGCCTTCAAGGACGTGCAACTCACCATGATTTCCGACCGCGACGTGCTCTACTACGAGCGCGGCATGGAAACCACCCCTTTCGAGCAACATTATATCAAAGGACAACCTTTGGTGATGAAAGGCAAGGAATTGTTCAAGACCGCCGTCTCGGAATCGGCAAAGGACATCCAAACCATCTTGAAACGCGCCAACCTGACGCATGAAGACATCACCTATTTCATGTTGCACCAGGCCAACAAGCGCATCATCGAGGGCATCCGCAAAATCGTGGGCGGCCCCGAAGAGAAATACCCGACCGTCATCGAGAAATACGGCAACACCTCATCGGCCAGCATCCCGATCCTGCTCGACGAAATGCTTGCCGACAACAAAATCAAGGCTGGCGACAAAATCGTGATGAGCGCATTCGGCGCAGGTTTCGTTTCCGCCGCCTGCCTTTGGGAATGGGAGTTTTGAGTAGTTTGCAGTTAAATAGATGAGTAAAATTAGTTTACATATTGGACGCGAACCAAGGGACTATGACTTGTGACTATGACCATGACTGCTTAGGTCAAGGGCTGAAATTTCAGCATTCCAGTGAAAGCGGTCATAGTCATGGTCAGTGGTCATGGTCAAAAAGTCCCGAAGTCCCGTGTCAAATAAATTGAATCAAGGAATAAACAAAAATACAAGATGGAAAACAGAAGAGTAGTAATAACAGGCATGGGTGCCGTTTCGCCGATTGGCAACGACCTGCCGACGATTTGGAAAAACCTGATGGAAGGTTATTGTGGCATCGACTTCATCAAGTCGTTCGACACCACCGACCTCCCCGTGAAAATCGCCGCCGAGCTGAAGGACTTCGACCCCGAGGCTTTGGGCGTCGATAAAGGCTTCGTCAAGCGCAACGACCGCTTCGCGATTTACACCTTGGCCGCCGCCTATCAGGCCATGAAAGACAACGAGGACATGCAGATGAGTCCAGAACGCTTGGGCGTTTACGTCGGTTCGGGCATCGGCGGCTTCGACACTATTATGAACGGTGTCATCAAATATAAGGAAGAAGGCGCACGTTGGATTTCGCCCCTCATGATTCCCACCATGATTGGCAACATGGCTTCGGGCAGCGTGGCCATCCGCTACAACGCCCAAGGTCCGTGCGTGCCCATCGTGACGGCTTGCGCCACAGGAACCCATAGCATCGGCGAGGCCTATCGCGCCATCAAGCACGGCTATGCCGACGCCATCATCACGGGCGGCTCAGAGGCGGGCATCAACCCCGTTTCGATTGGCGCCTTCGCCAACTGCAAGGCCCTCACCAAAAGCGAAGACCCGAAATACGCCTCGCTGCCGTTCAACAAGAACCGTGGCGGCTTCGTCATCGCCGAAGGCTCTGGCATCGTGCTCCTTGAGGAATACGAACACGCCAAGCAACGCGGCGCTACGATTTACGCAGAGCTTTGCGGCTACGGCAACTCGTGCGACGCCTACCACAGCACCGCCCCACGCCCTGACGGCACTACACAAAGCCTTGCCATCAAGCAGGCCTTGGAAGAGGCCCAATTCAAGGCAGGGGAGAGCCTCTACATCAACGCGCACGGCACTGGAACGCCCATGAACGACAGCGGCGAGACCCGCGCCATCAAGATTGCGCTGGGCGAGGAAGAAGCCCGCAAGGCGCACATCAGCTCCACGAAGTCCGAAATGGGTCACGCCCTCGGTGCTGCTGGTGCCATCGAACTCATCATCAGCGTGATGACAATGAACAACGGCATCATCCCGCCCACCATCGGCTTGGACGAACCCGACCCCGAATGTGACCTCAACTATACGCCTAACACGCCCGTCAAGGCCGATGTCGATATCGCCATTTCCAATTCCTTGGGCTTCGGCGGACATAATGGTTGCTTGGCGGTGAGAAAGATAAGGTAACTATGGCTCATAGCCAATGGCTGATGGCAGCTTCATCAGAAGATGGAACTACTACCCTCGGTCAAAGCTGCCATAGGCCATAGTCATAAACCATAGGCCAAACAACAATTAAACAATTAAACAACTCAACAATTCAACAACTAATATGAACAGAGACGAAATCAAACAGTATCTCCCGCACCGTGAGCCTATGCTCCTGGTCGATGAGATGACCCTCGACGAGAACCATGTGGCCCATTCCAAGTACCATGTGACGGGCGAGGAATTCTTCCTGCAAGGCCATTTTCCGGGCGAACCCGTCGTGCCGGGTGTCATCCTTTGCGAAATCATGGCCCAGTCGTGCGCCCTGCTGATGAAAGACGACCTCATCGGCAAACTGACCTTCTACACCGGCATCGACAAGGTGCGCTTCAAGAACAGCGTCAAGCCCGGCGACACCGTCGAGGTGGAAGCCACCTTGACCTATCACATGCGCAACATCTACATCTGCTCCGCCGAGCTTAGCGTAGGCGGCAAGATGTGCGTGAAAGGTGAATTGTCGTTTGCTTTACTGCCTGACACTAGAAATAAGTAAGCACTATGTCTAGAATTCAAGAAAAAACGCGGGCGTTGGTCGCCTCGAAGATGAAACTCGACGAGAGCGAGGTCACGCCGGAAAAGAACCTTTTCAACGATTTGGGTGCCGATTCGTTGGACTTTGTGGAACTTTCCGTACTTTTGGAGCGCGAATTTAACGTGAAGTTTACCGAAGACGACACTGCAAAGGTTAAGACCGTCGCTGATTTGTACCAGTTAATTGAAAAATACACTTCAAAATGAAACTCTTAGAAAATAAAGTGGCTCTGATTACGGGAGCCGGTCGTGGCATCGGCAAGGCCATCGCCCTGCGTTTTGCCCAAGAAGGCTGCAACATTGCCTTTACCGACATTGCACTGAACGATGTCGTCATGGAAACGGAAAAAGAACTGCAAGCCCTCGGCGTGAAGGTCAAGGCCTACGCCTCAAACGCTGCCAACTTCGAAGAAACCCACCAAGTGGTGGACGAAATCGTCAAGGATTTTGGCCGCATCGACATTCTTGTGAACAATGCGGGCATCACCAAGGACACCGCCCTCAAGCGCATGACCGAGGAGCAATGGGATGCCGTCATCAACGTGAACCTCAAGTCGGTGTTTAACTTCACCAAGGCCGTGCAACCCGTCATGTGGAAGCAGGCTGGTGGTAGCGTCATCAACATGAGCTCGGTGGTGGGTGTTTCGGGCAATGCCAACCAATGCAACTACAGCGCCTCGAAGGCCGGCATCATCGGGTTCACGAAGAGCGCGGCCAAGGAGATGGGCGTGCGCGGCATCCGCCACAACGCCATCGCTCCTGGTTTCATCATCACCGCCATGACCGACGCCCTTCCCGACGACGTGCGCAAGGCATGGGAAAGCTTGATTCCAATGCGTCGCGGCGGCACGCCTGAGGACGTGGCCAACGTGGCCCTCTTCCTCGCCAGCGACCTCAGCTCGTATGTCACAGGTCAAGTGATTCACTGCTGCGGCGGAATGAATTGCTGATTTTTTGACGCGAGACTACGGGACTTCGTGACGCGAGTTGGCGCCATCGAAGTAAGGCATTTTGAAAACATTTTGAAAACGATAGCAGAAGGGAAGCCTCGCGTTGTGCGGGGCTTTCCTTTTACTTCTTGTTGAACGCCTCCAAAACCTTCGCCGAATAGGTTTTTGAAACGGGCACCGAATCCAGCCCCTCGCGCTCGAAGTCGATGACGAAACCGTCGGCCTCGTTGTGGAGCACGCTCACTTTGCTGATATTGACGATGTAGGAACGGTGGCAGCGCATCAAACTGCTGGAATCCAAGCAGTTGTCTTCGATTGTCTTCATCTTGCAGCGCAGCATGTAGCTCGCGATGTTGCCGCTACGCTGGTAAAACACGTTGATGTAGTTGTCCTCTGCTTTGATATAATAGAGGTTGTCCAATTTGACCGACAGTTTCAGGTTGCCGTTGTTGTCCATCAGGTTGATGATTTCGGTGTGTTGGGGCATCACCTCGTCGTCCGATTCCACCGTGTCGCTCTTGGTGAGCATCAGTTTTTGGCGCGTGTCCTGAAGGAGCATCATTAGGTCGGTGATGGTGTAGGGTACCGCCAAAGCGATGAAAGTGATGAGCAGGCTCTTGGCGAAGATATATGTAAAACTGTAATCGGTCGCTTGGATTTGGAAATGCGAGATGCAAGTGTGGTAGGTGGCGATCAGCACGATTTCAATGAAAAGCCAAAGGATATAGAGCCACATCGGGAAGTGTCGCAAACGCTTGACGGCAAAGGTCATCAACACGCGGCTGCATGCAAGGAAGAAGGTGCCCGCCCCGACGAACGCCACGGTGTTGAAGAAGCGACTGTTGGTGCCTAATTGGAACCACGAAGTGTCGGAAAAGGGCGTGTAGGCCGTGAGAAACACCAAGGCAAACAGCGTCGAGATAATCACATTAAGCACCTGCCCGACGGGTTCTGTCAGGCACTCAGGCGTTTGCGTTATCAGGCGTTTTGGGAATCTCATTGCTGTTAGCTCAAAAAAATTGTTGCAAAAATATAAAATTTACACGAATTACCACAAATTAAACATGAATTATCCAATAATCCAATTAATGAAAATTCGTGATAAATTATTGGTAATTTGTGTTTTATAAAAGAAAAGGACATTCTTTCAAAACCTCCCAAACCAACGAGCTTTCAAAGCCCTTCTGCATGGCGTAGGCGGCCAATTTGCGTTTTCTCTCGAAATCGTTTTCAGCCTTCACGGTCTTGGCTTTCACTTTGAGGATGTCGATGAGCCGTTGGCGATAGACTTCCTCATCGGTTTGGCCGAGAGCTTCGTCGATAATGGCTTTGTCGATGCCTTTCTGAATAAGGTGGAAGCGGATTTTGTTCGCACCCCAGCCGCTTTGGTTGATTTTGCCGCGCACGAAACTTTTGGCGAACCGCTCGTCATCGACGAAACGGCTGTCGAGCAGATAATCAATGATTTTTTCTTTTTCTTCTTGCGGGAGGTCGAAGGTGCGCAGCTTGTCGCGCACATCCTTCACGCAACGCTCCTGATAGGCGCAATACTTGGCCATTTTGTCAAGGGCATCCATCAGCAGTCGATTTTGAGGTCACCGTCCTTAATCCAGCCGATCTTTCTGAAAACCAGACCGAAAAGCCACGATAGCACGGCGGGCAGAATGAAACAAACCAAGGCCATTCCAATCCACATATTCGCGCCGCCTTCAGGCATGGCGGTATAGATGCCGATGGGCCCGACGAGTCCGCAGGTGCCCATGCCGGAGCCGATGGGAATGTTTTCGAGATGGAAAACGCAGGTGGAAATCGGGCCGGTGATGGCAGCAACGAGCAGCACGGGAATCCAAATGCGTGGGTTCTTCACGATGTTGCCCATTTGCAGCATGGAAGTGCCAAGTCCTTGTGCTACAAGTCCGCCCCAACGGTTTTCCCTGAAACTCAAAACGGCGAAACCAATCATCTGGGCGCAACAGCCTGCCGTGGCCGCCCCGCCTGCCAGTCCGCCCAAGCCTATGGCGAGGCAGATGGCCGCCGAGCTGATTGGCAAAGTCAGCACCATTCCGATGACCACCGAAACGACGATGCCCATGAGGAAAGGCTGCATTTGCGTGGCGTTTTCGATGAAAGTGCCAAGCGCAGTCATTACCCTTTGAATGGGTGCGCCCACGGCGTAGGCCACCAACACGCCGCTGATGATAACCACGGCTGGCGTGACCAAAATGTCGACTTGGGTTTCTTTATAGACCATTTTCCCCAGCTCGATGGCTACGATGACTGCGGCGTAGGCTCCCATTGGGCCACCGAGTTCGTTGCCCGCAATGCCCACGGCAATCGCGCTGAAAAGCACCAAGCCTTCGCAACGGAGCTTGTAGGCAATGGCCACGGCAATGGCGGCTCCCGTGGCGGCTTTGGCGTATTTCGCGATGGTCGCAAAAGCCTCAAAGCCTGTCTTGTCGCCCAAGGTCTGGAAAATGGTGCCGATGAGCAACGAGGCGAACAAGCCCAACGCCATAGCACCAAGAGCATCGACAAAGTAAGCCTTCCAGCTCATGTCGATGCCCTTGCGCTGTAAGAATGTCTTGAATTTAGTCATTAAAACTCAATGCCTTGTATGCCGTTTTCCTTCATCAGGTCGGCGAGTTTGGTGTCGCTTTCGTCAACGGCGGCGAGGCAGTTGGTGACGATGCGGATTTGCTTGGCAGGATAGAAAGCCATCAAATCTTTGGTGGTTTCATAGACGCAGTAGTCGGTGGCGATGCCGCACACATCGATGCACTCAAACTTTTCTTGCTCAATGACTGCACGAAGCTTTGCGCCGCTACGTTCATTTTGGAAAATGCTGAACTCTTCCTTGTCGGCGAGGTCGCCTTTTTGCATGTAATGGATGTTCGGGCTTTTGGGCATGATATTGGTCAAGACCTCTTGCAGGGCGGGGTAAACATTCATGCCTTCGGTGCTTTGCACGCAATGGGGAGGAAACGCTCCGCCTTGCTTCGCAAACGAGCAGTGGTTCTCGGGGTGAGCGTCTTGCGTGACGATGATCCAACTGTAGTTTTTCCAAGCACCTTCGTTGAGGGTATTGGCGAGGTAGTCCATGGCGGCGGGCCCGTTTTTCGTGGCGAGGCTGCCCGTGGTGAAGTCAATTTGTGGATCCACAATGATGAGCAAACGGTTGGGGAGTTGAGGCTCTGCTTGGGCCTCGACCTGTTCGTTTTGCTTCGTTTCTTCCTTGTCGTTTTTTTGGTTGTTGTTGCAGCCCGCAAAAGCGATGGCGGCGACGAGCACGATGGCTCCGATGAGGTGTTTCTTCATTGTTTTATGATTTAAGAATTTGCGGCAAAAATAAGGATTTATGTTGAAGTGTTGAATGTTTAATTGTTTAATTGTTGACTTCGGGACTTTGGTAGTAAAACAACTGAATAACTCCCAACTCTAAACTACTCACTCCTAACTACAAACTCCTAACTCCTAACTGAAAACAGTTTCTTAACCCATTCGGGGTGGCCAATGCGTCGCAGAGCGTTCTTCACCCACTCTCGGTTTTCGGATTTGTACCAGAAGAAGAACCGCTGCTGGGCAAGTTTTTCCTCCTTTGTTTTGGCACAAAAAACTGGCTCCAAGGTATATGGGTCGTAGCCGGAATAATAGATTTCGGTGGCTAAGGTCATCGGGGTTGGGGTGAAGTCTTGCACTTGTTCCAAATGATAGCCTAACTCTTTGGTTCTTACGGATAAATCAGCCATATCCTCAAGATAACAATCGGGGTGCGAGGAGATGAAATAGGGGATGAGTTGCTGGTTGAGATGCTCCTTTTCGTTGATTTGGTCGAACTTTTTCTTCAGTTTGACAAACATATCGAATTTGGGCTTTCGCATCAGTTTCAGGACGGCATCGCTGGTGTGTTCGGGCGCGACTTTTAGCCTTCCGCTGACGTGTCGCGTGACCAATTGGCGGAAATATTCGTCATAGCCCATCGCCTTGTTTTCCTCGGGCGTGCAGTCGTGCAAAAACAAATCGTAGCGGATGCCCGAGCCGATGGTGGCCTTCTTGACTTTCGGGTGTGCGTCCACCTCTTTATATATGTCGATGAGTGGATGGTGGTCGGTGTTGAGGTTTTTGCAGACGGTGGGTTGCAGGCAGGTCGGTCGGGCGCATTTCTCGCAGAGGCGTTCATCCTTGCCCTTCATTCGGTACATGTTGGCCGAGGGACCGCCGAGGTCGCTGATGTAGCCCTTGAAGTCCTCCATTTCAACGACTTTCTCCACCTCGCGCATAATGGATTCCTTGCTCCGCGAAGCCACGAACTTGCCTTGGTGCGCCGAGATGGTGCAGAAAGCGCAACCGCCGAAGCAACCACGGTGCAAATTCACCGAGTGGCGAATCATTTCGTAGGCGGGAATCACGCCGCGCTTCGCGTATTTCGGGTGCGGCAACCTCGTGTAAGGCAAATCAAATGAAGCGTCAATCTGCTCCGTGGTGAAAGTCGGCAAGGGCGGGTTGATGGCAAGTCTTTGGTTTCCAACTTCTTGAATCAGCCTTGCCGCGTGCTTCTTGTTCGATTCCTCCTCGATGTGGCGGAAGTTGGAGGCGTATTTCTTTTTGTCCTTGAGGCAGACCTCGTGTGAAACGAGTTCGATGGTTTCGCCGTCGAAGTCGGGCAACGGCTGTTTTTTGTCTTGCAAAAAGAAGGTCTGCTGAATGTCAGTCAATTCGTTGACTTTCTTTCCGTTTTGGATGGCTTTCGCGATTTCCACCATAGTGAGTTCGCCCATACCGTAAACGCCAATGTCGGCCTTTGAATCCATCAAGATGCTGGGTTTCAGGCAGTCGTCCCAATAGTCGTAATGTGTCACGCGCCTTAATGAAGCCTCGATGCCGCCGATGACGACGGGCACATCGGGATAGAGCTGCTTGAGGATGTTGCTGTAAACCACCGTGGCGCGGTCGGGTCGGAAGCCTGCCTCGCCGCCTGGGGTGTAGGCATCGTTGCTGCGCAAGCGTTTGTTGGCCGTGTAGTGGTTCACCATCGAGTCCATACAGCCCGCCGACACACCGAAATAGAGCCTCGGCTTGCCGAATTTCTTGAAGTCGCGCAAATCATCCCTCCAGTTGGGCTGCGGGATGAGTGCCACACGGAAACCGTTGTGTTCCAATACTCTTCCAATGACCGCCGCCCCGAAAGCCGGATGGTCAACATACGCATCGCCCGTGACGAACACGATGTCCACCTCGTCCCAGCCGCGCAGGTCGGTTTCTTTTTTCGTTATCGGGAGCCAGTCTAAGAGGGTCATTTGCAAAAATTTTGGGGCAAAGGTAGGAAATTAATACACTTCCGCCAAAGCATTAATCGCTTCAATATCCAAGTCTTCAAGTTGGATGTCGGCATCGTTTTCGAAATCAATAAGGAAACCCATGTAGAGCGGCAATGTTAGTAGCGGGCCTTCGCGCCCGATGTTGTAGTTCCCGAATTTTATCGCGCTTTTGACATGATAATGCTGCGGATTGTTCAATACGGTTGAAAGGCTTTTGGCTTTGCCTGACCTGGCTTTTACCTCCAATGGAGTGCATTCGCCGCGATGGCGGATGAGGAAGTCGAGTTCAAGGCCGGAGTCTTTGTGGAAATAATACAGGTTTTGTCCGCGCTTGTGCAAAAAATCGGCCATCAGGTTCTCGAAAATGGCCCCCTTGTAGCCTAACAGATTGCCTTGTATGACATCAGCGCGGGTGCCGGCGTCAAGCATAGCGAGCAGCAGCCCGATGTCGGTGACATAGACCTTGAAGCAGTCGCTGATGGCGTTGCCCGCAAGCGGAAGCTCGGTGACGCTTGTGTTGTAGCAACGTTTGATGATACCTGCGTCTTCGAGCCATTGGAGGCTGCCTATGTAATGCGATGCCCTTGCGCCTTTCTTGATGATGGAATACTGGAATTTCTTGTTTTCCTTGGCCAATTGTTTGGGGATGGACTCAAAACACTCACGGATGTGCGACTTGTTTTGGTCGTCGACATATTTCACCATATCGTCCTCATATTCAGAGATGATTGTCTTTGACAACGCGGCCACTTGCCCGAAATGCTTGGTTTCAAGAAACTTGTTGACTACTGCGGGCAAGCCTCCGACCACAATGTAGCGGTAAAGCAGTTGCGTCATTGAGTAGTGGATGCCGCCTGACACGGGCTTTTCATTTCTGAGACAGTCGCGGAGCACATTGATGATTTTCTCGTTAATCCCATTGGCCCAAAGAAACTCCTCGAAATCAAGTGGATACATTTCTATTAGGGTCTCGTATCCCACAGGAATGGAGTTTTTGCCAAGTTGGTGGTTTTGCTCTTTCTTTTGTTTTTCGCCATAGCCTCTCACGCCAAGCAACGACCCAGTGGCAATGACATCGTATCGCCCATCAATCTGGAACGACTTGAGCGATGTGCGGGCATCGGGACATTCTTGTATCTCGTCAAAGATGAGGCAGGTGTGTCCTGGGACAAATTTTGCTTCTGGCATGATAGAGGACAGGTTCATCAGTATGTTCTCCACGTCTTTGTTTCCCGTGAAGGCGATGATTTTGTCTTGCTCGAGGGCAAAGTTGATGTAAACGACGTTTGAATAGTTTTTTTTCGCGAACTGTTTTACGGTGAAAGTCTTTCCACATTGGCGAATACCCATGATTACCAGTGGGTTGTGGTTGGGTGAGTTTTTCCACTGCAACAAAGCTTCTTCTATTTTGCGTTTTAACATAAGTCTTTTTCTTGGGTTTTCGACTGCAAAAATACACTTTTTTCAACGAATAATCCAAGTTTTTTACATTTTTTCAAACGAATAATCAGTATATAAGTACACTTTTTAAAGGGAAAAATCGTATTTTATTACACTTTTTGGAACGAATTTTATCAGTTTTGTTACACTTTTTCCAACGACTTTTATCGGTTTTGTTACACTTTTTGGAACGAGTTTTCCCACCAAAACAATTATTTCTCTTTTCCTTTCCTTAATTCAAAAAAGATTCCGACCTTTGCAGCCGCAAAAATAAATCAAAAATCAAATGTTATAAACTTAAAAATCAATGTTTTATGAAAAAGTTTAACGACATAATGAACGAAATCGGCTCGGCTTTGGTGAGCAAAAAGTTCTGGGTCGAGCTGCTGATTATGACTTTCGGAATGTTTATGACGGGCGTTTGCGTGTATTATTTCCTCGTCCCGAGCAAACTGATTGTTGGCTCCATTTCGGGTTTGTCCATTGTTTTGACCAACATTTTCCAAGGCATGGGCATCGACATCAGTCTTTCGATGATGATTTCCATCATCAATGCCATTTTGCTGGTTTTGGCTTACTTGCTGATTGGCAAGGAGTTTGGCCTCAAAACGGTGTATTGCGCCATGATTCTCGGTCCCATGACCAAGGTGTGCGAGTGGATCTATCCTTGGGAAAACCTGGCCACGCCCAACAGTTACCTTATTAATATGGGTGTGGATGCAAGTTCGGCCTATTCGGTGATGGGCAACCCGTGGTTCGACCTGCTTTGCTGCGTAATCATCCTCAGCGCGGCGCAAACGCTGATGTTCTCCATCAATGCTTCCACGGGCGGTCTTGACATTTTGGCCAAGATCGTCAATAAATACCTGCATTTCGACATGGGCAAGTCGGTGAGTGTGGCGGGTGCCATCATCTGCCTCACGGCCTTTGCCATCAACCCCTTCCAAATGGTCATCATTGGCCTTATCGCCACTTGGATCAACGGCATGGTGGTGAACATGTTCACGGCCAACCTCAACCAACGCAAGCGTGTTTGCATCGTTTCGAAAGACTACGACCGCATTCGTCGTTACATCATCGACGACCTCCAGCGTGGCTGCACGCTTTATGAGGTCATCGGTGGCTACACCAACGAAAAGTCGATCGAGTTGGAGGCTCTGCTCACCAACGATGAGTTCTCGAAACTGATGGAATACCTCGGCAAGAACGAAATCAATGCCTTCACTACGGCGGGCAACGTGAGCGAGGTTTACGGCCTGTGGGCCAAAGACCGCCACCGCACGAGAAAACACGCCGAAAAGCGCTAATTATGGAGCAACTTTTAGACCGTTTCTTGAGGTATGTCTCGGTGGAAACGACCTCCGACGAAAACTCGGGGACGCAGCCCAGCACCGAAAAGCAACTCAACCTGTTGAGGATGCTTCGTGATGAACTGCAAAGCCTTGGCATTCAAGCCGAAATGGACGAGTACGGCTATGTGATGGCCACGATTCCGTCCAACGTGAACCGCGACATCCCCGCCGTCGGCTTCATCGCCCATGTGGATACCTCGCCCGACGCTTCGGGTGCCGACATCAAGCCGCAAATCATCACCAATTATGACGGCTGCGACATCGTCTTGAACAAGGAAAAGAACATCGTGCTGCGCGTTTCGGAGTTTCCCGAAATGACGCAATACAAAGGCCAGACAATGATTACCACCGATGGCACGACTTTGCTCGGTGCCGACGACAAGGCGGGTGTGGCCGAAATCATGCACGCCGCACAATATATGATGGAACACCCTGACTATTGGCACGGAGAAATCAAGATTGCGTTCACACCTGACGAGGAAATCGGGCGCGGTGTGGTGAAGTTCGACGTGAAGAAGTTCGGGGCCAAGTACGCCTACACCATCGACGGCGGCGAAATCGGCGAGCTGGAATACGAAAACTTCAACGCGGCCTCGGCTAAAATCCATATTCAAGGCTGCAACATCCATCCTGGCTACGGCAAGGACAAGATGGTGAACTCGATGCTTATCGCGATGGAACTCAATGAGATGCTGCCCGTGGAACAGCGTCCGCGCTTCACGCAAGGCTATGAGGGCTTCTTCCACCTGACGGAAATCAACGGCACGGTCGAAGAAACCAACATGTCGTACATCATCCGCGACCACGACCACGCGAAGTTCGAGGAAAAGAAGGCCTTAATCACCTCAGTGGCAGAGTTTTTGAACAAGAAATACGGCGATGTGGTGAAGTTGGAACTGAAACACCAATACTACAATATGCGCCAAGAGGTTGAGCCACATTTCTTCATCGTGGAGAAGGCAATGAAGGCGATGGAGATAGCCAACGTGAAGCCGAAAGTACAACCCATCCGTGGCGGTACCGACGGCGCGAACCTTTCGTTCATGGGCTTGCCTTGCCCGAATATTTTCGCTGGCGGACACAATTTCCACGGCAAATACGAGTACATCCCACTCGAAAGCATGATGAAGGCGACCGAGGTGATTCTGAACATCATTACTTTGTTTCAGGCGGAAGACTGACTGTAGGCACCGACCGAAGGCCTTTGCAGGAATAAACGAAGCAATGTTTTGCTGCTTTTCCGCAGCGTTCGATTTCTATGGCCCCGACCAATGTGATTTCCTTGAAAAACCATTGATAGAGGACGCAGGGGTCCTTGAAATAGCGGCTGTCGGTGAGGAACCAAAAGTCTTCGCCGAGATGGAATCCGCCGCGTTCCTCGTTGATCCACAGGTATTTGTGCAGTTTATCGATGTGTCCGATACCCATCACTTTCATGCCCAAGGGGCGGGCAACGTAATAGTCCAAGTTGGCCAGAGGAAACCATTGGTTGGCCACGATACCGTCTTCCTCGCGCATCACGCCCTCGGCGATTTTCTGTTCGCGCAACGCGGCGAACTTCGTTTCCAATTGCCGCCAGCCGTACATATCTAAGGTGAAGTCGTCGCGCCCAAGCTGTTCAGCCTCGGTGTGCCTGTCCAATGGAATGAGGCCCGTGTTGATTTCCGCAATGCCGATGCCAACGGTCAGCGCAAGGACACAAAGAGCCGCAACGATGCTTTTGGGGATGCGGAATTGTCCGTTTTGAATCGGGTTTTTGTCGCACAACATACAGGCTGTCAGTAAGATAATCAGGCAGTAGGCTGGAGCGTTCCAATGGGGCAGGGTGGGGCGCGTCAGCGAGAAAAACAGGAAAATCGCAATGAGCGGCAGTGCGGTGCAGAGGATGAGCCGTAGCGCGGGCTTGTCTATGCGGATTTTTCCTTTAAAAGCTGCAACGACCGCAACTATGGCCAAAATGAAATTCACGGGGTTGTTGTAGAAAAACTCGCCCGCGATTTCGGTCCCCAAGGTGGCAAAGTTGAGCTTCCCGAACAAACCAACGCGGTCGCCATGGAAAGCAAAACTGACGAAATGGTTCTGAATATTCCAATAAAGAATCGGGATACAACAAATGGCGGAGATTAATATCGAAAGGTAAAGGTAAGGATTTTTTAGTTCTTTTCTACTGAAAATCAGAATGTAAAGCCCCATTCCGACCCAAAGGAAAACGCCAGAATACTTGGATAGCATAGCCAAGCCTGCGAACAACCCGAAAAGGATTAAATGGATTGCTTCGTGCCTCGCAATGACGCAAAGCGTGCCGTCAAAGTCATTGCGAGCGGAGCGTGGCAATCCAGAGAAATAACGTGCTGCCATCCAAAAGGCCAGCAACCAAAACAGCATCAACGGCGTGTCGGGCATGATGAAAATACCTGTGATGACGAAAGCGTAAACCGATGCGGTATATAGCAAGGCGGCGTAAAGTCCAGCCTGCGCGTCACGGAGGTCCTTCCCGATGCGGTAAATGATGTACGTGTTGGATGTCATCAGGATGATGGAGGCTAATCGGATGAAGAACTCGCTGTCGAACAGTAAGTTAAGACTGAAAAGTTGTATTACCCAACCCACCATGGGCGGGTGGTCGTAATGGCTCCAGTCGGGATAAAGGGCATAGGTCCAATAATAGACCTCATCGTTACCAAATTCCAATCCTGCCGCTAAAACGCCCCTGATTACCGCGCTAAAGGCCATCAGCCCGATCAGGATCTTGTTGATATTTCGCTCTTTGATGCTCACTTGCTTTCTTTTTTCTGTGCGTTGGCTTTTTTGAAGAGATACCAAATCATGGCCACAAAAGCCGCGATATACACAAAGCGGTACAAATAGGTTTGCGCTTTATTAACGACATCCAACCTTTGGTCAATAACGGTGGGAGAGGAGTGCCTCGTGACGGGATTCAGGTAAAAATGTTGCAAGCCATTGACGTTGATTTGCGTTCTGACATAAGAATCCTCGGGTTGAACGACGTAGGATGCCGTTGCAACGTTTTCCATGGTTTTCAGCACCGTGCCGCCTTGCCCGATGAACTTTACTTCTTTCATGGATGGCGCTGAAGTGCTGATTATCAG
>CADAVB010000028.1 GCA_902791165.1 uncultured Bacteroidia bacterium | reverse complement strand
GCGATGAGGATGATGAACAGAATTGATGTGATGTGACGAATGTGTTTCATGCTGCAAAAATAATCAAATCGCCTTAATCAACTTAACAACCGTGTAGCGGTCTTTCTACTCAACCAATATGTAATTGGTGTTGCAAGTTTTCAAATCAATATTTGAAGTAAATCATCTTGTTTTTCGCTGAAAAGATACCAAAATTGTTGTAATCCACATGAAATGATGTGAAAAAACGCATTATTCGCGTCAAAATTTGATGTGAATGTGGTGTTTTTGAATTTCAGAAAGGCTTTTTTATCCACAAATTTTGGGTTTTGGGGAAATTGCTTTGTAATTGAGGATGGGAGGGCTGGCGGGGGAAGAAATTTTTCTACTAGAAAAAACAGCACCCCTAAAAATAAAAATAATTTTCCTACCTTTGTAAATTTTTTGTGTCTATACAAATCGAGAACTAATGTCAAAGCAATTTTCTGAAGCCACAAGAGTCCAGATACCAGCCGTGTTGCATCTTATACGGTTGGGCTACACCTTTTTGCCCGATGTGGGCAATTATGAGCATAGGACGAATATCCTCGTGGATGTGTTCAAAAAGAAAGTGAAAGATTTGAATCCAGAGGCTTCAATGAAGGACATTGATTTGTTGCTTGACACTTTGGTCCGTGTTGCGGACAATGACGATTTGGGGCGGGAGTTTTATAAGGTCATTAATGCGACCAGTGGACTGAAGATTATTGACTTTGTCGATCCAAACAACAATGATTGGCATTGCACAGCCGAGTTTACTTGCAAGAACGAAGACAGCGGCGACAGTTTCAGGCCTGATATCACTTGCTTCGTCAATGGTTTGCCTTTGGCCTTCATTGAGGTGAAGATTCCTAACAATAAGGATGGCATTTTAGCTGAGCGCAACAGGATGAACCAGCGCATGGGAAACAAGAAATTCCGCCGTTTCCTGAATGTCACCCAACTCATGGTGTTTTCCAACAATCAGGAGTATGACACAGAGAATCGTGTGCCGCTGCAAGGTGCTTTCTACGCCTCCATATCGAAAGGCAACATGTTCTTTAATGTGTTCAGGGAACAGCGACAGTCGTTCTATGAGAATCTGAAACTTAAACAGATTGACAAAGAAAAAGAGTTTGAAGTTTTGAAGACATTCAATAAGGTCGTTCTCTCAAATCTGCCTGAATACCAAACCAATAAACAGCCGAATACGCCAACCAATAGGGTTTTGTCCTCTTTGTTGAGCAGAGAACGTTTCCTGTTCTTGTTGCATTATGGATTCGCATACGTCGAGAAGAAGATTGAGTTGGAAAGTGGCGAAAAAGTGACGAAACTTGAAAAACACGTGATGCGCTACCAGCAACTTTTCGCTTCGCTGGCCATTCGTAGGAAACTCGACCAAGGCGTGAAATCGGGCATCATCTGGCATACGCAGGGCAGCGGAAAGACGGCTCTGGCCTATTATTCGGTGAAGAGCCTTACCGATTTCTTTGCAAAGAAAAACACTGTCGCCAAGTTCTATTTCATCGTCGACCGCCTGAGCCTAATGCAGCAAGCCAGGGATGAGTTTGTGGCTCGTGGACTGCATGTGCGTACCGCCGAAAGCCGCAAGGAACTGATGGACGATTTCAAGAACACCCATATTGTTGAAAATGATTCGGGTGCTGCTGAAATCATGGTGGTCAATATTCAGAAGTTTGAGGAAGACCATGAGAAAGTGGACCTTCCGTCAGCATATAACATCAACCTCCAGCGAGTGTTCTTTATCGACGAAGCCCATCGTGGCTATAATCCTAAAGGCTCGTTCCTTGCCAATCTGCTCGATGCCGACCGCGATGCCGTCAAGATTGCCTTGACGGGCACTCCGTTGTTGGGCGAGGAACGTGCCTCGTGGAGAGTGTTTGGTGACTATATCGACAAGTATTACTACGACAAATCCATCGCCGACGGTTATACCCTCAAACTAATGCGCGAAGATATTGAGACCTCCTACAAGGAAAAACTTATCAGCCTGTTGGACGAGGCACAGAAAAACAATCCTCAAGTGAAGAAAGGCGATGTGAGTAAAGCAGTCATCATTGAGTCAGACAATTATCTGAGCAGTTTACTCGATTACATCGTTCGAGATTTGCAGCGCTTCCGAATTGAAAAGAACGATTGGGATGTTGCCGGCATGATTGTATGCGAAACCAATGACCAAGCACGCCGATTATATGACATTTATTACGAAAAGCACGTCAAGTATCCCTTTCTCATTGACGACAGCGAAATCAATTACCCGTCGATGGCTGCTGAACCTGTGCATTATGCTAAACTTAAGCCAAGGGCAGAATTAATCTTGCATGACGAAGGTGACAAGGAAGAACGTGAAAGAATCATCGATGAGTTTAAAAAGACAAATGGTATAGACCTGCTGATTGTCAATCGTATGTTGCTGACTGGTTTTGATGCCGCACGATTGAAACGCCTATACTTAACCCGAAAGATGTACGGCCATGACTTGCTGCAAGCCTTGACCCGTGTCAACCGCCCATACAAGGATTTCAAATACGGCTATGTGGTGGATTTTGCCAACATCAAACAGAACTTTGAGGACACCAACAGTGACTATCTGCGCGAGTTGAACCGTTGCGACGAGGGCTTGCTCGAAGACGGCGAAGAAGCATTGACACCCGTTGGCGTTTCGGTGCTTGAGGATGTGGACGAAATCAAGGCGCAACTGCGGGAAGTCAAAAATGTGATGTTTGCATACGCTTGCGAAAACGCCGAACTGTTTCGCCAACAGTTGGATGAAACGGAAGACCGCAACCAATTGTACGAAGTGCGCCATGTGCTCGAAAATGCCAAGGCGTTGTCCAACCAAATCCGCAGTTTTGGCGACGACGAGTTGAAGGCATACGCTGAGAAGATGGAAGTGGGCGACTTGGCCGACTTGCTGAGCGTGGTCAACCATCGCATCGATGCGCTCAACCAACAGGAAAAGTTCATGCACGACGAGGAAGTGAGCGACAACGTCAACCTGATTCTTTCCCAAATCGAATACGAGTTTAACTACAAAGGCAGCGAGGAGTTGCGCATCTACAACAACGACATCAAGGAACGGGCCGAAAAGGTGATGATGGAGTTTGAACGCAATTTCGACCAGCAGGAAATCAAGTATGTGAACCTCATAGAGGAGTTCAAGCGCTTCTTCCGCGAAAAGGGTTTCATGCCTCAGGATGTGGCGGATGCCAAGCTCAAGATTGAGTACATGGATGATGTGATGAAGAAGATCCGCGAGATCAACCGAGCCAACGAGGTGCTGAAGGGCAAATACAAGCAGGACGAGCGCTTCGTGAGGATACACAAACGCATCGTGGAAGAAAACGGAAGGCGGGCGCAGAAGAAGGAAAAGCCTGTGATTTCGGAGGAGGAGTATGAAATAGCCGAAGGCCTTAACCGCTTGAAAGACTGGATTGACCAGATGATTTTCTTTAATCAGGGCATCCTCAACAACGAAGCCGCCTTCGACCGCGATGTGTTAGCCTTGGTGAGCGCAAAGATGCTCGAAATGAAAATCGCAGCCAGCCTTGCCGACCGCAAGTTCATCCAGCGCGAGATTGCCGATGAATACTACACCCAATACTCGCAGGCGGGCAACCAGTCATCATTAAGAAACTAAAGCAAATATGGATATAAAGCAAAGAACCATCAACCTGATAGATTCGCTTAAGGCCGTGTGTGGCAACGCGGGCTTGGGCAACGACGGAAACGAGTACAAGATTATCACGGAGATTTTTCTCTACAAGTTCCTGAACGACAAATTTGCCCACGAGGCCAAGCTGAACCGTGCCTACGGACAACGCCTGTCGCAAGCCGAGAAATGGGATGACGAATACGACACCTTCACCGAAGATGAGGTGGAAGACCTTTGGTCGTACATGGGCCACAACATTCCGCGATTGAAACCCGAACACACTTTGGGCCATCTCTATAACGCCTCCACGCAGAGCGGATTCGGCGACCTCTTGGACGGCACCTTGCTCGACATCGCCAATGCCAATGCCGAGATTTTCTCGATGGCCAGTGTGGGCGAAACCAAAATCACCATCTTCGAGCGCATCACCACGCTCATTCAGGAGGTGGAACAGCGCGACAGTTTTGCCCGTGCCTTGGTTTCCAAGCTGGCTGATTTCAACTTCGAGGATGTTTTCAACGAGAAGTACGACTTCTTCTCCGACATCTTCGAATACCTGATTAAGGACTACAACACGGCAGGCGGCGGCAAGTATGCCGAGTATTTCACGCCCAAGGCCATCGCCACCATCATCGCGAGGCTGTTGGTGGGCGACGATGCCCAGCTGACCAGCAAGACCTGCTACGACCCCACGGCAGGTTCGGGCACGCTGCTCATGGCTTTGGCGCACCAAATCGGGACCGACCGTTGCAGCATCTATAGCCAGGATATTTCGCAAAAATCGTCGCAGATGCTCCGTTTGAATCTGATTCTCAATGATTTGGTGGACAGTATTCAAAACATAGTGAAAGGTAATACATTGACCAATCCGGCGCACAAGAACGACGACGGCACATTGCGCAAGTTTGACTTTGTGGTTTCCAATCCGCCTTTCAAGCTCGATTTCTCCGACTATCGCGAGACCATCGCCGCCGACAAGTTCCGTTTCTGGGCAGGTGTGCCTTCCGTTCCCGCCAAGAAGAAGGAATCGATGGCCATTTACACCTGCTTTATCCAGCATGTCATCAACTCCATAGCGGCCAACGGCAAGGGTGCCATCGTGATACCCACGGGTTTCATCACGGCCAAGAGCGGCGTGGAGAACAAGATTTTGACCCGTATTGTTGAAGACCATGTGGTGTATGGCGTGGTGAGTATGCCTTCCAATGTGTTTGCCAACACGGGCACCAACGTCTCAGTGCTGTTTTTCGACAAGAGTGCCGACAAGACTGACGACGACACCGTGATTCTGATTGACGCTTCCAAGTTGGGCGAGGAATACAAGGATGCCAACGGCTTGAAGAAAGTGCGCCTGAATGCGGAAGAGATTGAGAAAATCGTGACCACTTTCCGCAAAAAAGAGGCCGTGGAGGACTTCAGCGTGTGCGTCAGTTATGCCGACATCAAGGCCAAGGGCAACAGCCTCTCGGCAGGTCAGTATTTCGACATCAAGATTGAGTATGTGGATATTACTGAGGAGGAATTCAATGCCCGCATGGCGCATTACAAGGAGGAACTGAGCCGCCAATTTGCCGAAAGCCGTGAGTTGGAGGCTGAGATTATGAAACAATTGGAACAGTTAAGGTTTACAAATAATGGATGAACTATGACAACATTTGCGGAAACCGAAAAGATTGAATTGAAGCAAAAATTCACCGAATCCATTCCCAAGGAAATTGTGGCTTTCCTCAACACCGATGGCGGCACGGTCTATATTGGCGTGGACGATAACGGCGTTGTTTGTGGCGTGAAGGATTTGGACGAAACCCTCAAGAAAGTCGCCGACGTCATCGAAAACCAAATCCTTCCCGACCCGCGCCCGTTTGTCGAGCTTGGCACCAAGTTCATCGAGCAGAAGCATGTCGTTGAAATCAAGGTCAAGAAAGGGGATGGGCTTTACTATATCAAAAAATATGGGCGCAGCGCACAAGGCTGTTATCTCAGGGTGGGAACCACCTGCCGCTCGATGACGGAGGAACAAATCCGCATCGTCCACAACAAGTTTTTGGATGCAAGTGCGAGAATCACCGAAATTGCCAGCCGTACGAAAAGCCCCACTTTCCAATATCTGAAGCTTATGCTTGTCGAGAAAGGTTATACGATAAACGAAACGACCTTTGCCGAAAACTTCCATCTGCTCACCAAGGAAGGCGAATACAACAAGATGGCTGAGCTTTTGGCCGACAAAAACGAGGTTTCCATCAAGGTGGTGCGTTTTAAGGGGAAACAAAAGGCCGACGGAATCGCCATACGCAACGAATATGGCGACAAATGCCTCTTGGTGGCAATGAAGCAGGCCTTTGACTATTGCGCCGATGTGATTAACGAGACACACACTAATTTCCGAAACGGTATGCGTGTAGATACGCCCCTTTTCGACCGCACCGCTTTCCGCGAAGCATGGTTCAACGCCTGCCTTCACAACAACTGGGTTGATGGAACGCCGCCTGCCATTTACGTCTATACCGACCGTATGGAAATCATCTCCACAGGAGGGCTTCCAGCCAATCTCACAAAAGAGGATTTCTTCCGTGGGGTTTCAAAGCCTGTGAACGAGGAACTTGCCAAGCTGTTCATCCGCCTCGACCTGATGGAGCAGACGGGCTATGGCGTGCCGCGTGTTACGCAAAGCTATGGAGAAGGGGCTTTCGAGTTTTTGGATTTTTTCATTAGGGTTACTATCCCGTTTGCCTTCGAGATTGAGTTTGAGGAAGAAGCAAAGAATGAGCCTGTAAATGAGCCTATAAATGAGCCTGTAAACTCCAAAGATGGAGAAACTGTGGAGAAAACTGGAGAAACTGTGGAGAAAACTGTGGGAAAAACTGTGGAGAAAACCGCTGAAAAACTTATCGGTATAATAAAAAGCAATCCCAAAGTAACGATAAAAGAACTGTCTTCTTTGCTGAATATAACTCGTCGTGGCGTGGAGGAACAAATTAAATCATTGAAAGACAAAGGCATCATCCGTCGCGTCGGTTCAGCCAAAGGAGGCTATTGGGAAATCCTGCAAGGAAGCGAGCCTATAAATCCAAATGATGGAGAAACTGTGGAGAAAACTGTGGAGAAAACTGTGGGGAAAACTGTGGGGAAAACTGTGGGGAAAACTGTGGGGAAAACAGGAAAGACTGTGGAGAAAACAGCTGAAAAGCTTGTCGGTATAATAAAAGTCAATTCAAAAGTAACGATAAAAGAATTGACTTCTTTGCTGAATATAACTCGTCGTGGCGTAGAGGAACAAATAAAATCGTTGAAAGACAAAGGCATTATCCGTCGCGTCGGCCCGGCCAAAGGAGGCCATTGGGAATTGCTCCAGCAATCATAAACACCGATTGAAACAATGTAGTGAATAAGTCGTTGAACAGAAAGATTGATTGAGTATGGAACCGAAGAAATATAAGTTGGGAGAGCTTTTGGATGTTACGAGAGGGGCGAGCCTTTTGGGTGAATACTATGCTACCGAAGGTGAATATATCCGTTTAACTTGTGGTAATTTTGATTACAACAACAATTGTTTCAAGGAGAACACATCAAAAGACAATCTTTATTACACTGGTTCGATAAAGCCTGAATTTATCATGGAAAAAGGTGATATTATTACCCCTTTGACGGAACAGGCGATAGGATTGTTGGGTTCTACGGCAATGATTCCAGAAAGTGGAAAATATATTCAAAGTCAAGATGTTGCGAAAATCGTTTGCAAGGAGGATCTATTGTATCCCAATTACGCTTATTATCTGGTTTCTTCCCAACTTGTAAAAAACCAGTTGAGTGCAGCAGCCCAACAAACGAAAATTCGCCATACATCACCTGATAAAATCAAGGACTGTACGGTTTGGATTCCTGATATTGAAAACCAGAAATGGATTGGCGATTTGCTGGCAAGTATCGATCGCAAAATTGCCCTCAATCGAGCGATAAATCGGAATTTAGAAGCCCTCGCCAAGCAGCTTTACGACTATTGGTTTGTGCAGTTTGATTTCCCGGATGGGAATGGGCGGCCATATAAATCGAGCGGCGGGAAGATGGTGTGGAATGAGGTGCTGAAGAGGGAAGTTCCAGAGGGATGGAAAAATACAACATTAGGCGAGTTGTGTACGATGTATCAACCTCAAACAATTGGAACGGACAAGCTATCTGAGAAAGGGCAGTATAGAGTATACGGCGCAAATGGTGTCGTTGGCATGTATGATAAATTCAACCATGAGAATAGTGAAATAGCGATGGCTTGCAGAGGTAGTAGCTGTGGGACTCTGAATAGAACCATGCCATATTCTTGGATTACTGGAAATGCAATGGTTATCCAAATGAAAGATTCAACTATTAATAATGAATTCATAAAACAAGCAATTGCATATGTGAATATTTCTGGAGCAATTACTGGCTCTGGACAACCGCAATTGACACGTGAGAATCTAAGCTCAATAGTGTGTATTAAACCAACTGAACAAGTGTTGCAATGTTTCTCTCGAAAAGTAGAACTAATAGTCCAAGCCCAATTGCATATTATTGAAGAAAATACTTTCATTGCCCACCAGCGCGACGAGCTTCTTCCGTTGCTGATGAACGGGCAGGTAACGATAGAATAAATATGTCTCGCATCCTCTATAAATATTTGGACATCAACGGAGCAAAGCCAGCGAGAAGCTAAATCCACAAATCAACCTTTACCAGATGCGAGTGGATGAGAATGGGTTTAGGCTGAAGGCTGAGGTGATGTCCTTCGAAACTCGGGATGACTAACCTCACGCGGGTTGGGCGCGCGGGCCACGGTCGACATGGCGGGCTTCCCCCTTTAAGGGGGTGCCCCAAGGGCGGGGGATTCAGCCCGCTTTGTGCGTTTGGTCCGATGATGTCGGCCTTGATTCTTTCGTCCTTTGACTTCGTCGAATCCTTGATTTCTTATCAAGAAGAAAGGACAAACAATGCTACTGCAGCACGGCAGAAAAAGAAAAAAGGCCTATCCTCTTGCAGGTTCACGGAAAAGTTGTAATTTTGCGGTGTCGTTTTGCCATACAGCGTAGGCAATGCAAATCTGTCAACATCGATGTTTTTGACAGTGACGATAAACATAAGCCGGAGTCTTTACTTCGGCTTTTGTGTTAGGTCGAATGCCGTTAATAGCCAGTTCTTTGTAATTCCGTTATCTTTCTGGATGGCCACGACAAATCGGAATTCTTTGCTTTCAAAGACTTTTAAGCAAAATCTTCAGCAACACGCGCAAGCCGGAAGAGTTCGCCCGACGAAGTGCTTGAAAATCGTCAGGCTGTCGGGGTCGGTCTTGAATAGGTATTCGGGATGCCATTGCACAGCCCAAACGAAACGTTTGCCCTTCATTTGCGCCGCCTCGATGAGGCCGTCAGGAGCAACAGCCATCGGAACCAAATCGCCGCTGAGGTCTTTTACGGCTTGATGATGAAGCGTGTTTACTTCAAGGGTCTCCTTGCCCAAAAGCGTCTTGAGATTGCCGCTCAACGTAACTTGATGCGTCGGGGAATCATAAGGCTTGCCTTGCTTGTGGACAATCTCCGAAGGGTGCTGCAAAGGCAAGTCCTGCCAGAGTGTGCCGCCCAAAAACGCATTGAGGAACTGAAAGCCACGACAAATGCCGAAAATGGGCTTATCGGCTTGGAGGGCTTTTTTCAACAAAAGCATTTCCAACTTGTCGCGCTCAGGGCTGGAAACGACGGTACCAGTGCTGTCCTTTGTTCCATACAACTCCGGCGCGACATCCTGCCCGCCCGTGAACAGGAAACCGTCGCAGGTGGCCACAATTTGGTCTGCGTCATTTTCTGTCATTTCAAGAGGAAGAACGATGGGGAGTCCGCCCGCAGCCTTGATGCCGTCCAAATAGTCAGGCAGCATCCAAACGCTTTTGCGCTCGGCATCCCATAGCGGCGTAACGCCAATGATAGGTGAATTATTCATGGCTGCAAAGGTAATACTTTATCTTAACATTCCTTGTTATTGTTTTTCTATTCTTCTTCCGCAAACTGTTTCAGCGCCCGCTCATCTAACCGCTGCACCGTCCACTCGTTCATCGGGACGGCGCCGATGCTGCGGTAAACCTTTAGGGCGGATTCGTTCCAGTCGAGGCAGATCCACTCCATGCGGCCACAATTGCGCTCCACGGCGAGGTTGGCCAGATATTTCAGCAGGGCTTTGCCGTAGCCTCTGCCGCGTTTTTCGGGCAAAATGAAGAGGTCTTCGAGATAGAGGCCTTTGCGTCCCACGAAGGTGGAGAAGTTGTGGAAAAAGAGGGCAAAGCCGACGACTACGCCGTCTTCTTCGGCGAAGACCACCTCGGCGGAACGCTCCACGAACAAGGAATGATGGATGGTAGCTTCGTCGGCCACCACCTCATTGGCGCATTTCTCGTAATCGGCCAGTTTCTTGATAAAATCGAGGACGAGGCCCGCCTCATCGGGCTTCGCATGTCGGATGGTGAAAGTATTGTCCATAGGATTATGTTTTTTCGTTGATTATATAAGATGTAGTTCCCCTGAAGCAAGTACGTATGCCGTGCCGCCAACATAGACGGCGCCTTCGGCGGTGAGGCGCGTGGCGACTATCGATGGCCGCCCCATAGCCTCGCCTTGAAGGAAGGCAAAGTCGCCTTGCGGAGGGATGACTTTGTTGAAGGCCAAATAATGCGTCAAGGCGGCATTGGCGGTGCCTGTGGCCGATTCTTCGGGGATGTCATAAAGCGGCGCAAAATCGCGGACATGAGCGGTGAAGTCGTCTTGGGCAAGGGTAAAAACATGAAAACTGACGGCATCGTGCTTCGCTGTCAGTTCCGCGATGGCCTCCATGTCGGGTTGCAGTGCATGAAGTGTCGCCACGTCGGCAGCGGGAATCATGATGTCGGCTAATCCGGCGTAGGCCACTTGGACGGGCAGTTCAGGACGATAGTCATCGAGGCCCAAGGCTTGATAGATTGGCGCAGTATCGGCGATGGTCTTCACAATGCGCGGCGCGGCCATCTGCATCAGCACCTTTTCACCCACTTCGATGCGAAGGTCGCCCGCCAACGTGTGGCATAGGCATTCGCCCTTTGCCAACCGCATCTGGTGCAGCAAAGAGAAAGTGGCGATGGTGGCGTGGCCGCAAAGATCCACCTCGGCGCGAGGGGTGAAGTAGCGCACGGTGTATTCGTTGGCGGAATGTCGCCTGACGAAAGCGGTTTCAGAATACCGCAATTCGCCGGCAATTTGCAGCATCAGTTCCTCTTTTGGGAAGGCCTCGCCATCCAACAGCACCACGCCGGCAGGGTTCCCCCCGAAGGGCTGGTCGGTGAAAGCATCAACGATGTAGTATTTCATGGGTCAAGCCTCCCAAAATCATTCCAACCAGACTGCATTTTGCCGGCATGACAATCGCCGATGAACTTTTGCAAAGTCTTGAAAGCGTATTCTTCGCGTTTGGTGTGATAAAAATGCTGGATGCGATCCACCTTGATACGGCGGTAATTCTCTGGAAATGAAAGGTAATTCCTCCATGCCAGCTCGTCGGCTTTGATGGCGTTGATTACCCAGTCTTCAAACACGAAATGCGACGGGTCGAGGTCGGGTGTGACGGCCAGTCCGGCCTGTGTCATCTCGCCCGTTTCGACGAGGCGACGGCAGCGCACAAGGTTCTGCTCGCACCAGTTGCTCCTTTTGCGGCGTGGCGAAAAACGCTGGAGCGGCTTTCCGTCGTCGATGCGTTTCATGGTGCTGTCAATCCACCCGAAACACAAAGCCACCTCGACGGCATCGATGTAACGAACAATACCTGGACAATCTGCTTTGGCACGATTGACGCGCAACCAAAAGTCAGTGGCCTTGTCGTGGTTCTCGGTGTACCACTGGTAAAGCTCCTCGCGGTTGTGAACATCAAGTAAGGTCGTGATTTCCATACACTTCAAACTTAGAACTTTGACATAAACTTCACGCTTTCAACGACAAACCGCTCGTGAAGACCTTCGCCAATCAGGGTTTCGCCTTCAAAGCATTTCACCTCGAACACCAAACGCCGACGGTCCACTTCAATGAGTTCGGCCTCGCAGCGGATGGTGGCACCCACTGGACTTGCCTTCAAGTGTTTGATATTCACGGCAATGCCAACGGTGGTGTTGCCTTCGCCAATCTTGTCGCAAACGCCCATCAGGCAGGTTTTTTCCATAAGGGCAATCATGGCCGGAGTGGCAAACACCTCCAAGGCTCCCGAGCCATAAACAGCAGCCGTATCCTTGTGCTCAACCACTATCTGTTCGCTATGGCGCAGACCTTTTAAATTATCAAATTCTGTCATAATACAATTGCTTTTTCTGATGTTTCTATCTTTCTGTTCATTATGGCTACAAAGGTACGGTTTTTCCCGTTATGCCAAAAAACAAAAACCGCCGCAAAGGAAATCGCGGGTCTCCGCCCGCGATGAGGCCTTGCGGCGGTCAGATTCATTGGGGTCGCGGCATTAATTGGCCGGTGCCCACTTGCAGCGGACGGGCGACACAATCGCGCCTTCCTTCTTCAGTTCAGCAAAGGCTTTGTCCACCTCTTTGCGGTCGATACCTGTGATTTCTGCAATCTTGCCAGCGTTGACGGGTTGTCCGAAGTCGCGCATGGCTTTCAATACTTGTTCTTTTGCTTCCATTTTTTTCAGTTTTGTTTGGTTGTTAAATATATTAATTACTTCAGCATTGTTTCAATGTTGGCCTCCATGTCCACTTCTTCGCCCTTGTTGTTCAGGGCCTTAAAGTCATAAATCGTTGTCATTTTAGTTTTGTTTTGCGCACAACCTGTCAGGAGCAGAAACAGCCCTATAGTTATGCTGATGATACTTTTTTTATTGTTTGGATTATTTTGCAGCAAAAATAGTCTTTTTTTCTGCAATCCAGCAAAAAAAACGCCGCAAAGGTCATGAAAACCCTTGTTGCGGTCAATATCAGTGTCATTTTATCGCATCACCTTCCTGAACAAAAACATTTCATCATCTTCATGCCAGTTCCCTACCTCTTCTTCAGGTATGGCTGGACCATGAAAATGTTTGTTCCAGAACTCCACGATGTGGAACCCGCAGCGGTTCACATAAAAATGGATGTTGCGCTTTTCGAAATAAGGCGTGATGGTTTCCCAAACCTTGATTTCAGGGTGCATGGCCTCCACCGCCTTCCACGCCGCCTGACCGATGCCTTTGCTGTGGACTTCAGGGCTGACGAATAATAGTTCCAGTTCGCCTTCAGCTTTCTCTCGGTCGATTTGCAGCACTACGCCGCCGACCTTTTGTCCATCCAAAAGGATGCGGTAAGCCTCAGCGTTTTCACCGTCGATGGAGTTTTCAATAGTGGTGCGCGAGATGACTTCTTCGCCTTCTTCGGTGCGGGTGTCTCGCAAACCGAACTCAAGTTGTGCGCCGTATTTGAACGCCCATTGGTTGTCGGTAATGAACTGCTCGCGGTCGTCGGGCTGCAAAGGTACAAGAATGACGTTGGGGTGATTTGCTTTCATGGTTATTCTAGACATGTTGCTTTATATAGATTGATAAAACCCTGTTGCTTTTCGAGCCAGTCGGTCGTCTGCTGCAGCTGTGCGTCGAGCCAAGTGCTTTGGGCAATGAGTACCTCCAAGTAAGTGGCACCGGCATAACGCATCTGTTCACGGCTGTTCTCGTAGGCTCGTCGGCTGGCTTCCACTTGTAGGGTACGAGCCTCTTCGCGGGTGCTACAAGCCTGACAGTCCACCAAGGCATCACGCACCTCGCCACCTGCAACAAGCAAAGCCTTCTCGAAAGCAATTTGTGCCTGCTCTTGCTGTGCTTGTGCCACCTTCAGGTTGGCTTTCAGCCGCCCTTGGGCAAACAAGGGTTGCGCCAACGAACTGATGGCGTTGAGCAGTATCTGGGCAGGATTGATGGTCACTCCGCTGTTGTTGGTCCAGCCGACACTCCCGCTGATGGATAGGGTAGGGTAGAACTCCGACCGAGCCACCTTCACATTGCTGAAAGAAGCCCTTAACTGATATTCCGCCGCCAGCACATCGGGGCGGGCTGACAACGCCTCTAAGGGAATGGCTCGTTCCGTGTCCATGACGATGCCTTTCACTTCCTCCCAAGGAGCTCGTGCTATGGTATCAGGTCGGCGGTTGAGCAACAGGCAAAGCGCACTCTCCGCTTTTCGAATCTGCGCTTCCAGCATGGGCAACGAGGCCACCACACTTTGATAGTTCGCTTCCGCCTGGTTGACGGCGGCTGCCGTTTGCTGCCCGACTTCCTTCATCGCCCGAAGCACCCGCAAGTTCTCCTCTTGAACGCGGATGCCTTCCAGCGTGACAGCATATTGTTGGTCAAGCATAACCAAGGTATAATAGGCATTGGCCACTTCCGCAATCAGCTGAATCTGCGCATAGCGTAGCTGTGCCGAGTCCTTTTGCAGTTCTGCTCCTGCCATCTCCTTCTGATGGTGACGTTTGCCTCCAAAATCCAGTTCCCAGTTCATCGTCAGCGGAAGCTCGTAGGTATAGGTCGCCGATGTGTTTTGCGCTTTCGTCACCGTGCCAGAGGGCGACAAGGCCACGCTCGGCAGATAACTCAGCCGTGCCTGTCTCAGCATCGCCTCCGACTGCTCCAGCGACAGTTGCGCTGTCCGTAAGTCACTGTTGTTTTCCAAGGCCTCGTTGATGTAGGTTTGCAATAACGGGTCGGGGAAGATTTGCTGCCATGCTGGAGCTGCAGTTTGTTGTGCAAAGCAACTTGATACAAATAGTATAACGTTCAATATGAATAAAATACACTTCTTCATAAGACAAGATTTCAAGATACAAAAATCGGGAAAAGACTTGTCATGATGCTGTATGATTTCGGTACAGTGTTGTAGGATTTTGGAACAATAGAAAATAAAAGAGTGCGTTTCTGTTTGATATGAAAAAAGTAGTATATTTGCCGATTGAAAAATGGAAGATAAGTTGTCACATATTGCCGAAGATTCTTTCATCAACGACATCAAAAAAATCGTTGAGCAGGGGCGTCGTGCCGCCTACGGTGCCGTGAACGCCGTGATGATTGAGACCTATTGGCGCATCGGGCAACGCATTGTGGAGCAAGAGCAGAAAGGCAAGGAACGCGCCGAATATGGAACGCAGTTGATAGAGATGCTGTCACAGGAATTGACTCGAACATACGGCAAAGGATTCAGCGGCAGGTATTTGCGCGCTTTTCGTCATTTTTATTTAGTCGTTCCCGACATTGAGATTTGGAAATCGCGATTTCCAAATCTGACATGGACGCATATCTTCAAGTCATTACGTGTGGGAAACGACACCGCCATACGTTGGTATTTGGAGACGGCCTCAACAGAAGCGTGGAATGTGAGGACATTGGACAGGAACATTGCGACCCAATACTATGAAAGGCATTTCCAACAGCCACAACTGGTATCAGAAAATCAAAATACGAAAACCGAGAAGGCTGAATTGCTCAAAAGTCCGATAATTGCAGAGTTTTTGGGCTTCAGAAAAGACGACAGTTATAGCGAATCACAGTTGGAAAGTGCCATAATCACTCATTTGCAGGAATTCATCATGGAGATGGGTCGTGGATTCGCCTTTGTTGGGAGACAACAACTGATACGAACGGCAGCCCAAGACTATTTCATCGACCTTGTGTTTTACAACATCATTTTGAAATGCTATGTGCTGATTGACTTGAAAATAGGCAAGATCAAGCATCAGGATGTGGGGCAAATGGACATGTATGTGCGCATGTTTGACGAGTTAAGGGGAAAGGAAGGCAACAATCCCACAATCGGCATTGTGCTTTGCAGCGAAACGGATGAGGACATTGCAAGATACTCCATATTGAATGGCAATGACCAACTGTTTGCCAGCAAATACAAGCTCTATCTTCCCACCGAGGAAGAACTGCGCCGCGAGATTGAACAACAGAAGGAGTTGTATAGACTACAGAAAAATGCCGAATTAAATGAATAAACTATATATTTTGAAAGGGATTAGAAAGATTGCGGCGGTGCTGTGAGAATTCCTATGATCAAACAATTTATAAAAATGAACTATGGATAATAAATTGACATTATCAATAACTACCATAGGTGATTTGCTCCTTCGTCAAACTATAACAAATGGAGAAGAACCCATCAAGGAAGTAAGTCTTTGTGTACCCAACTATCAACGCCCATACAAGTGGACGGCTCGTAATGCCATACAATTGCTTGATGACATTATTGATGCGAAGAATAGCAACAAGGAAAGATACAGAGTAGGTACACTTATACTTCACAAGTCAAAGGATAAGGAACAATATGATATTGTTGATGGTCAGCAACGTACCATAACATTCTCACTACTTCTGACTGCATTAGGGGAAGATTGCATCGAATTCTTGCAGCAGAAAATATATGAAAATGTGCACAATAACCATAATATCGCTAACAACTATAATGCACTTTACCGAAGGGTTGGATTAAAGTCGGAAGACAGCGAGCCGGCTGCAGAACACCAACGAGAAATGGAGCGTCTTAAGGATTACATTGAGAACCGATGTGAATTGATTGTAGTGATAACCACCAACATTTCTGAAGCTTTCCAATTCTTTGACTCTCAAAATGCACGAGGTAAGGCTCTATATCCTCATGATTTGTTGAAAGCATACCATCTTCGCGAAATGAGTGACATTGGTGAGGATGAGACAGAAAAGATAGTAAAAGATTGGGAACAGGTTTCACAAAGTGGTTTAGCAGATTTCTTTGGTAATTACCTATATCGTATCAAAGAATGGGTTGCAGGCAACAAGGCAAATGTTTTGAATGAGCATAACATCCATATGTTCAAAGGTATTACGCGTTCAGCAAGAACACCTTATGCTCAATTCTATAAGAGTGCCTATTGCTATGCAGATATGGTCAACTCTTCTGCAATGCCTTTTGTTTCTGGTTCTCGAAATGTAAATGCGTTTCAATTGAACACTCCTATAATTGCTGGTAAACCGTTCTTTAAATATACAAAGCACTATTATAATATACTAAAGGATATACAGAACAATAATAAGTATGAAGGGTTCTATATCAACGACAACATTATAGTAAAAACATTGGATAGACATTTCAAAAAAGGAATAGGTAATGGTATAGCACGCCTTCTGTTTGACACCTCTGTTCTCCTTTACGTTGATAGATTCTGCCCAGAAACATATCCGGCAAAAGAAGACATGGAACTATTTGAACAATTCGTTATATACGCATTCATTTGGGCTTATTCATTGAGAGCTCAATATACTAACCTCGGTTGGCTTTCTGCACAGAATTACATTATGGGATGGAGTGATAAGATTAATACATTCAATATGTATCAACTAATTTCCAAACAAGATACACCCACCTCATTACTGAGTGCTTTGGCTGACAAGCTTAATCCACTGTCAAATGGTGACATAAAGGATGGCTGGGCGCAGGAATGCTATGAGTATAGTGGCAATGGCGAAACATTGAAGAATTTAAAAGATGAGAAAGATGGTGTATATGAAAACTATCTGTATTTTTTCCAGATATATGGTTTCTATAAATAAATGGCAATGAAAGAAATCAAAAACATACTTGAAGAGTGTTCTATTGACGACATATATTTCACTAATAGAGGGACATCTATAATATACAAGATACCTATCTATCAGCGGAATTATGCTTGGGAACGTGAAGAGATATACACCTTGATAAAGGATGTATATGATTCGTTGGAGAAGTCAGTTTATTATATTGGCACTCTTGTCACATACAAACGTGAAGAGAATGTATTTGAGGTTATTGATGGTCAACAGCGACTGACTACAATTTATATTATCCTAAAGGCTTTGGGCATAGAAACTATTGCAAATCGTCTTACTTATTCTGCAAGAAAGGTTTCTGCTATGACAATAGAAAAGATGCCTAAGTTTGGTGAAGAAAAGGACCAGGGTATTGTTGATGGATTCAATTATGCAAAGGAAGCACTCAATGACATTGTTGGCGAAAAGAAGGCGGAAATAGATACATTCAAGGATTTTTTCTTGAACAAGGTGCATATCATCCATTATCGCGTGCCGAAAGATGTGGATTTAAATCACTATTTTGAGGTTATGAACTCTCGTGGTGAGCAGTTGGAAAAACATGAAATAGTAAAAGCTAAGCTCAGCGAGCAGTTAATAGGTGATGACGATGCCATGGAGAAGTTTAGTCGAATTTGGGAGGCTTGTAGTGACATGAGCTTCTATATTCAGCAGAAACTCCCAGAGATGACAAGTGTCTTTGGTAGAACTATGGAAAGTTTTGATATAGAGTCTTTCGACGAGTTCCCTATTTCTAATGTAGGTTCAGCTTCATCATTAGGCATGAAAACTATTTCAGAACTTTTAAATTTGCCTATAAAAAAGGTAGATAAAGATGGTGAAATTGACAATAACGATCATTTCCAGCCAATAATAGACTTTCCGAATTTTCTGTTGATTGTACTGAAAATTACGAGATTGTGGAATGAGGATGATTTTAACCCTTTGAGTTTTACGCTTGACGATAAAGAACTGATTAGAGAGTTCGAAAAAGTAAATCTTACTACTGAATTTGTTAAGGACTTTGCATACAATCTCCTATTGGCTAAATATTTTCTTGATAACTATATAATACATCACTCAAATGTTGAAGATAGAGCCATTGAGAATCCATGGAAGTTACAATATTATTTTAAGAAGGGCAATAAGGCTGCCTATCTAAAAGATTTGTATGAGGATGATAAAGAGAAACAAGACGAGGTGATACAATTATTGTCCATGTTTGAAGTTGCTTTTACGCCTAAACAAAGAAAGAACTATCTATTCTATTGTTTATACCATTTGTTTGAGGATTGCGAACTTGATAATTATGTGGATTTTTTAAGAAAACTGGCTGATAAGTATTTCTTTGATGTGTATCTTGATGCGAATAAACTCAACGATATAAATCAGCCTAAACCCAATAGTTTTGATGAAACTATTCTTAATGGTAATGAATTAAATGTTGAATTAGAAGACATAGATCGTAACTTTGATAACATTTATCCAGTCGGTTCATGCAATATACCTCTGTATGTATTTAACTATACAGACTATAAGCTTTGGAAAAAATATGCTGAAGAGTTACGTGGTAATAAGACAAAGAAAAAGTCGAAAGAACGAACCAAGTTCTTTGTAGAGCTTGGATGTAGTGACTTTGAACTTGATGCATTCAATAATTTCTATTTCTCCCGTACTCGAAAGTCATTGGAACACTATTATCCACAGGCTAAGGCTGGTGAAGGTAAACGTCTTAGTTTAGAAGACATAAACTGTTTTGGCAACTTTGCTATGATTGGTGCTGAAGCAAACAGTTCTGGATCAAACTGGGACCCAAAGACAAAACTTGACCATTATAGCGATGGGAAGTCTGATCAGGTAAGCGTAGCTTCTTTAAAGTTTAGGATAATGATGCAAATTTGTCAAGACAATCATAAGGCTATGCTCAATGGTGAATTGAAAAGAGATACTGGCATGGAATGGAATGCAGAAGACATGCAAATTCATCAGAGTAAAATACTGGATATTATCATTGGATGAAAAATAGTTGGTCGCAATAGAATCAATCTTCAAAACTCAATCAGTAATTTTGATAGTTATTTTCGATGGAAGAGGTAGGTGCATTCATAACGAACCTCCCCTGCACCTTCTGGAACACCGCAAACAACGCCGGAACGGTGACAAGCAAGCCCAAGGTGCCGAACAACATGCCACCTACCACGCACACGCCGATGGTGCGGCTGCCGTTGGCTCCTGCACCTGTTGCGAACATCAAAGGTAACATACCGAAAATCATCGTCAGTGAAGTCATCAAGATGGGACGCAGACGCTCCTTCGCACTTTGTAAAGCGGCTTGTCCGATGGATAGCCCTTTCAAGCGACCCTGCGAGGCATATTCCGTAATCAGGATGGCGGTCTTCGCCAATAGGCCGACCAACATGATAAGGCCAATCTGCATGTAGATGTTGTTCTCCACGCCAAAGAGTTTGGCAAACAACAGACTGCCCGCCAAGCCGAAAGGCACCGACAGCATCACCGCCATCGGGATGAAGAGGCTTTCGTAGAGCGCGACCATCACTAAATAGACGAACAAAGCGCTGATGATGAAGATAAAAACCACGCGGCCCGAAGTGCGACTCTCCTCGCGGGTGATGCCGCTGAACTCCACACTGTAGCCTACAGGCAACTCCTTCGCCGCCACCTCTTGGATGGCCTTGATGGCACTGCCCGTGCTGCCACCTTGCGCCACATTGCCCGACACATCGATGCAGCTGAACATATTATGGCTGCTCAAAGTCTGTGGCATGTATTCCTTGGTGAGTGTCACAAACTGACTGATGGGCAACATCGCGCCCGATTCCGAGCGGACAAAGAGCTGGTCAAGCGACTCGGGACGGATGCGGTCGGAAGGTCGCAGTTGCGTGGTGACCTGATACACCATGCCGTATTTGTTGAAGTTAGAGATGTAGTCGCCACCAAGATAGGCACCCAGTTCGTTGAGCACCGTTGAAGGCGAAACGCCTACCTTTTTGCAGCGCGACACATCCACATCCACACGGTATTGCGGGTAGTTGACATCGTAGTTGGAATAGATTTCGCCGATTTCAGGGCGTTCCTGCAACTTCTCCAAGAAACGGTCAGTAATCTCTTTCAAGGTGCGGACATCCATGCCGTTGCGGTCCTGCACCGAAAACTCGAAACCGCCGCCTCCGCCATAACCTTCAATCATGCCAGGCTCCATCGCAAACGATTGCGCTTCATGCTCCTCGGCTAATATCTCGTTGATTTGCTCCATCACGCCTGTTGATGAGTTCTCGTTGTCCTTGCGCTGCTTCCAAGGCTTCAGCTGCACATAAATGAAAGCACCGTTGCTGCCTGCGCCGACACCAACCACGCCGCCCACAGCTTCGACGGCAGGCAATTCCTGAATCTGGTCGCTGACGCGGTTCATCACCTCGCGGGTCTTTTCCATCGTGTAGCCCGACGGCGTGTTGATTTCCACAAACAGGTTGCCCATGTCCTCATTAGGGACAAAGCCCGTGGGAACCATCTTGAACAACACCACCATCAGCACAGCAGCGACAGCAACGCTGACTGCTACTACCCATTTGCGGCCGAGCAGCCAATGCACCATATCAGCGTAATGTTTTAACAATGCGTTGAAGGTCGTTGTGTATGCGGTACGAACCCTTGATTGTAGAGACGTGCCGCGGTGCGTCTCTACAGCAGACGGTTTTAAAAACAACGCACACAACGCCGGTGCCAAGGTCAATGCGTTGATGAACGATATGCCCACAGCCACCGCCATCGTCAGGCCGAATTGCTTGAAAAAAATGCCCGTGGTGCCGCCCATGAACGACACAGGGATGAAGATCACCATAAACACCAGGGTCGTGGTGAACAGTGTGACAGCCAACCCCTTCATGGCATCGACAGAGGCTTTATAGGCCGATTTATAGCCTGAATCAAACTTTGCCTTCACGGCTTCTACTACCACGATGGAGTCATCCACCACGGTTCCAATGACCAGAACCAATGCAAACAGCGTCAGCAAATTGACGGAAAAACCTGCTACCTTCATAAAGGCAAAGGTACCGATGAGTGACACCACGATGCCGATGGCGGGAATCAGCGTGGCGCGGAAGTCCTGAAGGAAGAAAAAGACCACCACCAATACCAACAAAATGGCGATGATGAGTGTCACCACCACTTCGCGGATGGAGGCAAAGAGGAAGTCGTTAGTATTGTCGAAGGTGACGATTTTGATGTCCTTGGGCAGCGACTGTTCCACCTCGCTGATGAGTTTGTCGATTTCGAGGTTGATCTTGGTGGCATTTGAACCCGCCACCTGATGCACCGCGCCCATCACGCCCGGATGCCCGTTGATGCGGTTGGTGAAGGCATAGTCTGACTGCCCTAACTCAATGTCGGCCACATCTTTCAGTCGTAGTTCCTCGCCAGTGGGGAGTGAGGTGATGACCAGATCCTCAAACTCGGAAATCTCGGTTTTGCGTCCCGTGTACCTTAGCGCATATTGGAATACATTGTCTGAGTTCTCGCCCAAGGCACCCACTGAGGCCTCGATGTTTTGCTCGGCTAGCACCGCGCTGATGTCGCTCGGCATGAGGCCATGACGTGCCATCACATCGGGTTTGAGCCAGATGCGCAGGGCGTATGGTGCGCCCCATACCTCCACCTTGCCCACACCGTTAATGCGCAGGATGGCGGGTCGCAGGTTGTTGTAGAAATAGTTGCTCAGGAAGTTATCGTTGTAGGTGCCGTTAGGGCTTTCCAATGCTATGATACGGAGCTGTCCGGGTTGCTGTTTTTCGGTGGAAACACCGATTTGCAGCACCTCGGCAGGCAGCTGTCCCTGTGCTTGGATGACGCGGTTCTGCACATTCACTGCCGCCATGTCGGCATTGGCACCTTGCTCGAAAAACACCGTGACGCTCGCCGAACCATTGCTCGCCGACGATTTCATGTAAGTCATGCCCTCCACGCCGTTGATGGCCTCCTCCAAGGGCGTCACCACACTCTTTTGAACCGTTTCCGCACTTGCACCCGGATACGATGCCCACACGTTGATGGCTGGCGGCGCGATGTCGGGATATTTCTCCACCGGCAGCGAAGTGAGCGCAATCACGCCCAACGCCACGATGAACACACTGATGACGATAGAGAGTAAGGGTCTGTCTATAAATGTTTTGACGGTCATAACATCTTGTCTTTAAGAAAAGACAAAAATAGG
>CADAVB010000027.1 GCA_902791165.1 uncultured Bacteroidia bacterium | reverse complement strand
CGGCATCATCGGATTGTTGTTGGGCATCATTTTGGTGCTCTTGCAGCAGCAGTTCGGCTTCGTGAAGTTCGGCTCGGGAGGCAACTATGTTGTGGATGCCTATCCCGTGCTTTTGAAACTCAAGGACGTGTTGCTGATTTTCGCCACCATCCTCGTGGTAGGCTGCACTTCGGCCTTCCTTACGGTGAGACATGCTTTGAGGAAAGAAAACGCTTCGTTGAAGGCCAATTAATGCACGGGATTTTCCCCAATCAAATTCGTCAAATCAATAAACTCTTTTACCGAAAGTTGTTCAGGCCGTTGAGCATCGGGCGCAGGGAGTTTCGCATGGTCTTGCGGCGCTGGTTGAAGGCCTGCTTGACGATGCTCACAAACAGTTTCTCGTCGCAGCCCAAGTCGGTGACGGCATTGCGCCGCATCTTGATGACAGCGGATTTGACCTTCGGCGGTGGGTTGAATACGTTCTCATGTACCGTGAAAAGATAGTCGATGTCGTACCAAGCCTGCATTAATACGCTCAATATGCCATAGGTCTTGCTGCCTTCCTTGGCGGCCATGCGCTCGGCCATTTCCTTCTGCACCATGCCGACCACTTCAACGACCAACTCTTTGTATTTCAGCACTTGGAAGAAAATCTGGCTGCTGATGTTGTAGGGGAAATTCCCGATGACAGCCATATTCTGCTGTCCGAATTGGCCGAGGTCGGTGCGGAGGAAATCGCCTTCAATCAGCCGCTCGCCGAGCATGGGGAAATGTTTTTCCAAATACGTGATGGACTCCTTGTCGATTTCGATGACGTGGAACTTATCGAGGACGTCTTGTACCAAATATTGGGTTAAAACGCCCGTGCCGGCACCCACTTCAATGACGCTTTCCACATCGGGCGACAACTGCTCCACAATGCGCTGGGCTATGCTTTGGTCGGTCAAAAAATGCTGGCCTAATGATTTCTTGGGTCTGACTTCGTTGTACATGATTTTTCGTTTTCTGGCATCCGCCAATTTTCCCGACGTTTCGCGTCGGGCTGAATTATACATACCGCCCCTTCAGGGCTACTCCACCACTCATAACTTTCTATAGTTTTTCTTCGCTTGCGCTGTATAAATGCTCGTCGGATATTCGTCAATCAGTTTTTCGTAATGTTCTCCTGCCAAGGTCTTGTTTTTCAATTCGTTTTGCTCAATTAATGCGGCGTGCATCAGCGCGGCATCGGCCATGTAACTGTCGGGATATTGCGCCACGATTTGCAGGTACAATTGCTCAGCGGCTTCAAATTCCTTTCGTTGCTCCGCAATTTCGCCTTTGCGGAACAGCGCGTGCGGCTTGCTGATTTCGTTTCCCGTGGCGATGATGTCGTCAAGCAGGGCGATGGCTTCGTTTTCGCGCTGTTGGTAAATCCGATAATCGACGCGGGCCAATCGGTTGAGTTCTATGCCCGTAGTATCCACTTCCAAATTATCCTTGATGACTAACGAAAGCGTCATGGCATCGTTGGCGATGAGTTTCGAGGTGGCGGCTTTCAATACCTTCAATTGGCTTTCGGCCCACTCATACTCGCCGATGAAATAGCGCAATTGGGCGTTCTTGAACCTTGCTTCATGGCCAAGCGGCTCCTCTTTTAGGCTCTTATCGACTTGGCTATATAACAAGGTGGCTTCCCAAACCTCGTCTTCGCGCAGGTAGATGTCGGCGAGTTTCAATTTCAGCGCGGCCTTGTCTTGCTTGCCGCCCACTTCAGCGATGGTGTTGGTGAGCAAGGCAACGGCTTCATCGATTTGCCCCAACTGATAGGCCATAATGTCGGCCTGAATCACGGTTAGCTTGGTCAAATCGTTGGTGTTGATGTCATTATAGGCTTCCCCGATGCGTTTCGAGAGGCGCTCGTAGGCTTTGGCATCCTTGCTGTTGGCAGTTTTCAGTTGTTGGTATTCGGCATTAATGGCGCCCGTCAGGGCTTGGCCGTAAAACGGGTTGCTTTTTCCTTTGTTGAGTTCGTATTGGTATCCTTCCTTTGCTACATCAAACTGTTTGTTGTTCAGGCAGATACCAGCGAGATTGATGATTTGCGCGCCTTGGTCGTTGGTTTTGCGGTCGATGCTTTGACATTGCGCGAGGGCAATGTCGTAGTCTTCTTGTTGGATGGCAAACCACACGAGCATTTGTGCCAGTTCGAGGTTGTCGGGCTTTTCCTGTGTGCGTTTCAGCAAGGCGATGCGCATTTCGTCGCTGATGCTGTTGTTCACGTCGTAAAACAACAAGGTTTGCAAACGGTTTTTGATGTTGTTGTATTGTCCAGGATTCTTCTCCAACTCCATGAAATAATAGCGGAACGCCTCTTGGTAGTTGGCGGTGGAGTGGTGGAGGTTGGCGAGGTCCATGTAGAAACTCTCTTCTCCATCAAGGAGCTGGTTGCCTTTCTCGTAAACCGTTTGTGCCATTTCCGACAACCCTCTGGATTGCAGGCTGTTGCCAATGCTTCTGATGGTCGGAGCATGGTCGGGGAGTTTCTTCAGGATTTCGCTGAATTGTTTCTTCGCTTTGTCGGTTTTGTCATTAAGCGTATAAATGTAGATGAGGTCGGCCAGGCTTTTTGGGTGGTTTGGATTGCTTCTCAAGAAGGATTTGAGATGCTTTTCAGCCTCATCGTATTGCTTCAAAATCAGAAGACATTCAACGTATTGTTGGAAGTGGTAGTTTTGCTTTGTCCTTTCGTACAAATGTCCGTAAAGGTCGCGGGCTTGTTCATATTCCTGGCTCCTAAAATGCTGGTTGGCAAGTTGTTCGTCGATGGCTATCTGCTCGTTTTTTGGGTTTTTCTTTTGCTTTTGCTCGGGCGTGACGATTTGACCCATCGCGGTTTGGGCTAGGGTGAGCAGTAGGACGATTCCTATCATCAGTCGCACGATGCGCATGGTAAAGGTGTTTATTTTTTGAGGTCAGACAGCGACTTGCGGCAGCTATCCAGCTTCTCTTTGAAATAAAGCACGCGGTGGTGGAGCGTGTCGGCCACTTGGGCTTCGGTTTCAAAATAGGCTTCTGCCAACGAGTCGGTGAGGTAATGGCTTTCGGTGTCGGCTTTCAAACGGTCGAGTTGGACGAGGGAGTAGTCCAGTTTTTTCCGCATGTCGGCCTTTAGGTCGGCAAATTGACTTATATAGGCTTGAACGAGGTTAAGCTGTTCGAAGGTGGCGTTCAGCTGAACCGAGTCTAGATGCTGCAAAAGTGAGTCGCAGTGTTGGAAGTCTTTTTTGAGTTGCGGAAACTCGTTTTCCTCCAATTCGTATAGTGTTTTCGAGTCGCGGTTCACTTGTTGCTGGAGGTTGTCGATTCGTTCAGCCAAAGTTTTGGGTTGATGCTGGCAACTACCCAAAAACAGGCAGAAAGCCGCCATGAGTAGCAGGGCCGATTTCGCTTTCATGTTCATATCATTGTGATTGAGGTGTCAATTAACGGGCAAAGGTACGCATTTTTTTGTTTTTGGCATAAAAAACCTTGACCTCTATCAGATAGAGGCCAAGTAATTCAGTTAGTTATTAACTATATGAAAAAATCCTATTATTCAGTGATTTCAGCCTCAACGGGAACGATGTTCACGTAGGACTTGCCCAGGCTTTTCTTCTGGAACTCGACAATGCCGTCGCATTTAGCGTACAGCGTGTGGTCCTTGCCCATGCCAACGTTCTTGCCAGCATAGTGCTTCGTGCCGCGTTGGCGGACGATGATGTTGCCTGCAATGGCGGCTTGACCACCGAAAAGTTTCACTCCGAGTCGTTTACTGGCGGACTCGCGACCGTTCTCGGAACTACCTACACCTTTTTTGTGTGCCATAACTTATTCTGTTTTTTGCGGTTTCTTACTCAGTGATGCTTTCAATCTTGATTTGGCTCAGATACTGGCGGTGGCCGTTAGATTTCTGATAGCCTTTTCTTCTTTTCTTCTTGAAAACGATAATCTTGTTGCCCTTGCAGTGTTGCAAGATGGTGGCTTCGACATTGGCACCGGCTACCGTCGGGGCACCCACTTTCGTCGAACCGTCGTTTCCAATCAATAATACCTTGTCGAAGGAAACCTTGCTTCCTTCCTCTTCATGCAGTCTGTTGACAAAAATCTGTTGTCCTTGCGTCACTTTGAACTGCTGTCCTGCGATTTCTACTATTGCGTACATTTCTCAATATCTTTGAATTAGATACTCTAATCTCTTTTTTTCGGACTGCAAAAATACACATTTTTTCAATTGGTCAAGATTTTCTTTTGCTTTTTTCTTCTTGTTTTTCTGCTTTTCGGATGGTTTTGGTTTGTATTTTGTTGGTTTTCAGTATGATAAATTATTGTAAAAAGTCTGATTAATATGTCGATTTTTCTTTTCCCCAGTTCGGGTTCAACTCCGAAAGCCTCTTTTTTGCCCAAAATAGCGTCATTTGCCCAAAAAGCCGTACTTTTGTCAGCCAATTGAAGCAGCAAAATCGCTTGGTGTTATGAACGACAATGAATTAATGGTATTAGTGAATCGCATGGTTGGAGGTGACAGAAATGCCTTTAACCAGATTTTCCGTCGTTTCTATACGCCTATGTTGCGCTTCTGCTGTCGTTTTGTTGTTGATGAGGACGAAGCCGCCGAAATCGTCCAGGACTTGTTTGTCAAACTTTGGACGGGGCGCGACAAACTCAAGATTAATACCTCGCTAGAGTCGTATTTGCTGCGTTCGGTGCGAAACGCCTCGATTACTTATATTAATAAGGTGCGTTCTCACAACGATGTTCATGAGCGTCTGGCAATTGAAGACATTGATGCTTCCGACCCCTCGGATCAGCTCCAGTCGAAGCATCTTGAAGCTGCTTACGGACAGGTGCTTGCTGCCATGCCCGAAAAGCGGCGCGAAGTGTTTTTGGCCAGCCGTTTCGAAGGGTTGAAATACGCCGAAATCGCCGAAAAACTCAATATTTCGCAGAAAACCGTTGAGGCTCACATGGGCGCGGCTATCAAGCAATTAAGGGAAGGGCTAAAGGAATTTCTATAAGCGAAAAAAAATCAAAAATAATTTCAAAAGGGACTAGGGGTCAATGACAAGTTGTGCGTCTTATGAATGAATTACAACCGAAAAAGGTTTGAAAAATGAATCTGGCAAACTGCAAATATGATGAACTGATAATGAGCTATCTCGAAGGGCGTTGCTCTTCCGAGGAAGCCATTGGTTTGTTGTCGTGGCTTGCCGAGTCAGAAAGCCATCGGGCCTATTTCGATTCGTTCAAAGAGGTTTGGGATTTGACCGCTTTCAGTCTGCCCGAGCAAGTGGATGTGGACGCAGCCCTTGATGCCGTCAGTGCCAAGATTGATGCCATCGAGGAGCAACCCGCAACCAAAACGATAGCGATGCCTTGGCTGAGAATGAACTACAAGCTTGTTTCTGGCCTTGCCGCAGCCGTGATTATCGCGCTGTTTTTGGGCTTTTTGGTCAAGCCATGGGGAGGAACCGTTTCGATGGCTTCTTCCGAATGGAGCGCCGAAACGCCTTACCTGCTCCCCGACGGCTCGTCGGTCACTTTCAAAGGCGATGCTGAGATTGCATACGCAAAACAGTACGGCAAGACAGAACGTTCGGTGGACTTCGAAGGCATTGGCTATTTTGATGTCGTCAAAAATGCCGAAAAACCTTTCGTGGTGCATTGCGGCAATGTTGATGTGGAAGTCTTGGGTACCACTTTCCTTTTGGATGCCACGAAAAATGCCAGCCGCCTAACAGTCGATCTTTATACAGGAAAGGTGCGGATGACCATTGTGGATAAGAAGGATAATGTATTGGAATCCATTGAGTTGCAGCCAGGCGAACGTGGCGTGTTCGACTTCACGGAAAACACCTTGCGTACCTTGTCGTATCCGCAAGTGAAGCAGGAAGAACTGGCCACCGACCATGTGCTCGACTTCAACGATGTGGAATTGGCCACCATCGTTGAAACCCTGGAATACATCTTCGACATCGAAATTGACCTGCTTGAATCGTATTCCGAAGAGAAGCTGACGGTACGCTTTACCGACAACGACTCGGTTGACGAAGTGATTGAAACCATCGCCACGGTATTTGACCTTGAGGTGAGCCTCGACAAGGGTGTCTATGTCATCCGATAACGAAAAAATCCCCTCTTTTTTGCCCCCTACAAGTTGATTTTCGTTTTTTTGTCGTAAATTAGCGGCGTAATTTTTGCATTGATTTGAGAAATGACGCCCAATATTGACAAGAAACCCATTGTGTCCCAAAACAATACGACCATTGTTGCGGTCGCGACAAGGTATATCGCCTTGTTTTTTCTGCTCTGTTTTGCTCCTAAATTGTCGTTCGCACAAACTTTCAACCCCCTGATTTCCTTCTCGGTGGAGTCGTGCACCCTTGACGCTGCCCTGGAAAAACTGTTTGCCGAATACGAACTGAATATCGCTTTCAGCAAGGCGGAGTTGAGCAAAATCCATATCGAGCCTTATTCCTGTTCCTACAAATCGGTGGAGGATGTGCTGAAAGACCTGCTCAAAGGCACAGATTATGGCTATAAAAAGATTGGGAAACAGTACGTTATCCGGAAAAACCAAATTGTTGTTCAACAGCAAGAACCTGACAGTCAGGAGTCTGCAACAGAGCATCCGCCTGTGGCGCCAGAAGTGGTGGAGGCGCATGACGAGCACAAAATCGATACGATGTGGAACAAGACGGCCGATACCGTGCGTGTCTTTGATACCTTGTTGAAAGTGAGGACGGTGATGCGTTACGACACGGTGGTTCGCGTGGAGCGCGTTGTGGAAACGGATACAGTGTTTGAGGTGAAATACAGAGGGTTTGAGATTAAATGGCCCAGTTTTAGGGACAAAGGCTGGTTTGTTGCTCCTTCGCTGACCAAAAGCGTGATGCAACTCGACTTTGAAGACCGTGTGAAGGCCGACAGCAGCTCTATCAGCATTGCCCCGACCACGGCGTTCGCCTTGGGCGTTGATGGAGGCTATAAAACGGAGCGTTTCAGTGTGGGACTCGCTTTGGGTTACCGTTCTGCGAGCTACCGTTTCTCCCTCGAACAGCTTGTTTTTGAGGGTGATTATTATGTCAATGACACCCTCGACACCTATTATGTGGTGCATCCGGTTACGGGCGACACGGCATATCACCATATACTTGATTCAACCTACGTGCCGCTTGAAACCACCCGTTATTCCTATCGCGACATCAATCGTGTGGACTATTTGAGTTTTGGCGTCTTCGCGACCTTCGATTTTTGGAAACGTCAGCATTTTAGGATGTTTGCAAAAGCTGGGGCTTCGGTCGATTTCCTTTTGGCTTCCACGGGTTCGCACAACATTCCCGACCAACCCTTCCATGCCGAGATTACAACCGCACAAACCGAGCCTACCCGATTGTCCTATCACGCTGGTTTGGGTGCGGCCTTCAAAATCGTGAACCGCCTTGAGCTGACGCCTGAAGTGGCGTTTAGAAAGCAGGTAGGCAAGGTTTATCGCGCCGATTTTCCGTTCGACTTGCAAATGCGCTATTGGGACTTTAGGTTAGGTTTGATTTATTATTTCTGAACCGATGAGATTGCCGAAAACCATAGTGTCATTGCTTGTCTGCTTGTTGCTGTTTCCTGCAACGATTCGGGCACAGCATTATGTGGCCGTCGGTGGTGTGCTCGACTCGACGATGATGCTGCCCAAGCTGGGGCACGATTCGGCTTATATCGTCAACGAAACCATGGTGATTGCCGAGAATGGCACGTTGGTTGTCGAAGCGGGTTGCCGCATCTATTTCAAGCAGTCGGCGAGCCTTCGCGTGGATGGCGGCAAGCTGCTGCTTGAAGGCACTGAAACCGACTCGATACGGCTGTTTTGCTATGAACTTTCGCACGATTGGATGGGTATCCAACTGAAAAACGTGCACGATGAGGACGCTGTCAGACTCTCTCACGTGGAAATCATGGGAGCCTTGTCGGCACTGAACGCCTCCTCGTGCGACAATGTTAGCATTCTCAATTGCACCTTCAACAACTATTATGCTGGAAAAGGTATCGAGCTGGCGGATTGCAGCAATTTCTTGATAGACAGCTGTTTCTTCTATTGTGTTTCGGGAACAGGCATCGCTTTGACGGCGCGTTCGGACGACAGCGAAAACAACCGCATCTCGCATTGCGTCTTTGACCAAGGCCAGATTAATGTGGAAGTGTCGAACGCGAACTATGGCTTCAAATGCCACAACAATGTGATTGCCGACAACTGCTTCCAAGGTGCGGCCACGGCCATCAGTTTCGAGGCGGTGGGCGGCCTTTCCGATAAAGACGCAAAGAATTACATACTCAACAATGTGATTTCGTCCGACTTGCCAGAAGGCAGTGGAAGCTATTCCTCATACGGCATCAAGGCGGCCATGGATTCGCTGGTGATTCGAAACAATGTGTTTTGGCACAACGACGAGGCCATTACCATGTTGCGCGTGTGTCATTTGATGGTGGAGCAAAACACTTTCTATGACAACGGTTTTGTGCTGACCAACTTGCATCCGTCGGGTTCGGCGAGCTTTGTGGGCAACACCATCAGCGAGGCCACGCAGCGTGTGGTGGGTTTCACTTCGGGCAAATCGAGGATGAACGGAAACAACTTTCTGCATTGTAATCCTGAAACACAGCTCTTTGCCAATCTCTCGCCGGAAGACATCGATATGCGCCGCAACCATTGGGGAACGCAATCGGAGGAAGCCATCGAGGCAGTCATTTACGACCATAATGACGCGCCCGAATTAGGACAAATCCATTACGACGATTGGCTGCCGCAATGCGATACCATGACTCCCGTTTCGCCCCCTTTTAGGGTGAAGAAACAATTGGTGGGCGGTTCGTGGTTGATTTCGTGGGACACGAATCCCGAGGCCGACATCGACCATTATGTGCTGTTTTACGGCGATTTCAACTATTATAAGTTTGCCCACCACATTGATGCCATACAAGGCCAATCCTACGTGCTTCCTTCACAACAAGCCGACAATGTGGCGGTGATGGCTTGCGATCGAGCCTATAACCCAGAGGTTTTCGCTTCGGTAGGACAGAGCGCCTATGCTTTTGCGGCCTACTATCCTCATGCGGGTGCCGACAGCGAACTCTGTGCTCCCCAAGAAGGCTTTGAAATTCGTGATGCCAACATTCCTTATACCTACAACCGTTTTGCTTGGCGCAGTTCGGGAACAGGAGTGTTCTCCGATTCTTTGAACCTTCACCCAACCTATTATCCTTCTGAAGCCGATTTTGACGCGGGTGAGGTAACACTTACTTTGCGTGTGTTAAGCCAAGGCACTTGGAAATCAGATGATATGCAACTTGCTTTGTATAAAGAACTTAATGTGTTTGCGGGCGAAGACTATTATAGCGGACTCAACCGACCGTTAGTGCTCAATCAAGCAGAGGCCTTGCATTACGACTCGCTTTGCTGGACGACGACGGGCGATGGAGTTTTCGAGGAGGCTACGGCCTTATCGACGGTGTATCATTTGGGCCCTGCCGACAAGGAACGCCGCTATGCCCAATTGGTATTGCAGGCATGGGCGCATTGTGGATCGGCTACCGATACCATACGTTTTGACCTTTATGAGGACTTCGCCCTTGAAGGAATGACTTGGTCGCAGGGCAGTCCGTGTGCCGACGTCCAGGTGGTCGCAGCAGGGGTTTATGGCGGAAATCCTTTTGTTTCGGGTTTCTATCGGACAGTTTCCGACTCGACGGGACACTTCCGTTTTGAGGGTTTGCTTCCCGATACCTACGTTTTGTATGCCTTTCCCGATACGCTGGATGTGAAACAAGGAGGCGTTTATTATCTTGGTGACTATCAATGGAGTGAGTCGAATATGATTCTTGTTGATGGTCCTGTTTTTGATGTTGATTTGGACTTGCCCGCTATCGAACAGAGGGTTGTCGTTGGCGAAGGCGCGATAAGTGGCGTTTTCGAATACCCCGAAACGGATTTTGATGCGCATGATTTTTATTGCGAACCTTGGTTTGGCGACGATGGATTAAACTATTGCGACGGCGGTCTTTCCAATGTCGGGGTATTGTTGCTCAATGCCACCAAACAGCGTGTGATGGGCTTTGCCTTGACGGATGCCACGGGCACGTTCAGATTCAATGGACTTCCCTTTGGAACGTATCATGTGTTGGCTGATGTGCCGCGCTATGGTAGGGGGATATGCGAACAAGTTACGCTCACGCCCGAACAGCCTATGGCAAGCCACCTGCACCTATTTATTGACGGCAACGGAAGGGTAGCCAGCCGACAACAGTCCGATATTATGCAACAGAATGATTTGCAAGTGTTTCCAAATCCTGTTATGGATGAGATTAGGATGATGAATCTCGGTAGCCTTGTGGATTATGAGCTTCAGGTGACTAACCTCTTGGGAGCACAGGTTGGTCTGTCGCAGTCAGTTAAGGCCAATGTGTTGGGCGAATGTGTCGTTTCGGTGCAAGGACTCCCAGCTGGTGTGTATTTCATTACCTTGAAGGGAAATCGCGAGAGCAAGGTGATAAAGTTTATAAAGTATTGATTAACAATGAAGTATTTAAGAAGAATAAATAGAATCCTCTTGCTGTTTGCCGCTTGTCTTGTTTCAAGTTTGGCTTTAGCCCAAGGCTATGTGTCGGGTTTTGTGCATGAGCAGGACAGCATAACTCCGATTGAAGGGGCGACCATTTCGTTCTCATATGCCGATACGTTGGGGAATACCCAGTCTTTCGCTTTTTTGACGGATAGCCTGGGCTTTTACGAAGCCTCCATTGATTCGGGTTTGTATCAAGTGGTTGCTCATGCCGATGGCTATTCCCAAGCCATGATTCTCGATTCCGTGGCGATAGCGCAAGATACGCTGACCATCAGTTTTATTCTCAACAAGCTGTATGATGCCGTGAGTTATGTGGCAGCTCGTCCCTTGTCAGATGATTTTGTCAGGGTGTCGTGGTCGATGCACGAGCCACGCACGGAGGAGGATTTTGAAACGGGCGATTTCAGTCTTTTTCACTGGAACCCGTCGGTGTGCGATTTCCCATGGGAGATTGCCGACTCGGTTCAAGCCTACCAAGGCAACCATTGCATGAAATCAAGCTGCGAGGGGCGTGACAATGGCTGCTCTACCATTGAGGTGGCGGTGTATGTGCCTTCCGACGGCACCATGCGCTTTTTTAGCAAGATTTCTTCGGAAAGCCATTGGGACGTTGGGCTGTTTTTTATCGACGGGCAGAAAATGATGGAATGTTCTGGCATCGGCGATTGGGAGGAACAACGCTTTGAGGTGACGCAAGGCGAGCATGTGTTTCGCTGGAGTTATCTGAAAGACCAACAAACCAACGAAGGCGAGGACTGCTTTTATGTGGACGAGATTTGTTTCCTCGAAACGAACCGGTCGTTCCAGTATTTCGATTTGTTCCGTCGCCGTTTCAGCGAAGAACCCATTCTGATAGCCTCCCATCTGACCGATACGGTTTTTGTGGAAACCAATTGGGGCTCAATGGATTGGGGGAAATACCGCTGGGGCGTGAGCTGCCATTATGATGACAATCGCGTTGAATCCGACACGGTATGGTCCATGTTTCTCGACAAGGAAATGACGACAACATTCGATTTGGAGGTGACGACTAACATTGGAGCGGTTCCTGCCGGGGCAACGGTCAGATTGGAAGCGGAGGAGGGCTATGGACACATTTATGAGGCCCAACTTGATGCAGCCGGGCATTTGTTATTGCCCCATGTGTATCGCGACAACTACTCGTTGAGCATTCAATTGTCTGGTTATGAGGATTATGTGTCGGACGACACCCTTTCTATATGGTCGCCCACCTATTTTGAAGTGGAATTGGTGGAGAAGATTATGGCGGTAGATAGCCTCTATGTTTCGCCGACGGGTTGGGCGATGTGGCAGCTTTCTGATTCGCAACAGCGTGGTTTACAGAGGTTTGAAATTATGTTGGAAAACGATACGGTGGCCACAACCTCTCTTTTTTACCATCAGTTCGACCTTGATATGCTTGAACCTTATCAAACCTATTTGGTGCAGGTTCGTCCCGTGTTCGTTTCGGGAGAAGGGGAGTGGATGCCGTTCGAATGGACCTATCAACCGTGTTCTGATTTTCCGGGCAGTTTGGGAGGTTTGGAAGCCATGACACTTGACGAAACTGTCGTGCTCTCGTGGGAATATCCTGAAAATGAAGGGTTTGTTGGGGCAATGCTCTATCGCGATGGAACGCTTTTGGGATTGGTGGAAAGCGACTCTTTCATTGATGATGCGGTTTCGATGCAAGATTCAACCCAGTATTGTCTTCGTTTGGTTTATGGCGGTTTGCCCGACAGCACCTATTATGCCATGTCGTGTTTGGAATGTGTAACTGTTTTGTTCCCAGCTTATTGCGACCCTCCCGCCAATTTAGAGGGCGAAAATTATTACCATAGCGAAACGGATTATGGCGCTTTGGTGTCGTGGGGCGAACGACCGCCTTTGGTGCAAGATTGGCTTCATTTTGATGATGGAAACTTTAAAAACAGCATCGGCAATGGCGACGAGCCTATCCTGTTTTGGGCTGTCCGCTTCGATGCCGACGACCTCGCCGATTACCAAGGCACACAATTGCGGAAAGTGGCACTTTACGATGTGTGTGCCGCAACCTACCAATTATGGGTTTATGTGGGCGGCGACGAAGCCCCGCAAACTTTGGTCCGCTATCAAAACATGACTTTGGAAGGCGCTTTCGACTGGCACGAGCAGTCGTTTGACCCCGTTGAAATTCCCGAGAACGAACCCATCTGGATTGTAGTAGGACAGCAAGGCATGAGCCGTCCTGCTGCTGCCTGTGCCGATATGGGCGACCCCGACGGACGCTGGGTTTCGATGGACGGCACAGAATGGAAAGACATGCACTTTTATAATGTTCACTACACATGGATGCTTCGTGCATTCGTTTCCAACCGAAGGGGAGAAACGCTAAAAATAGGCAGAAGAGTTTTCTCGTTGCAGCATTATCATTTGTATCGTTCGTTCGACAATGTTGATTATCAGAGAATTGCTTCGATTCAGCCTGTGGAAGGGCAGGCATTCTACCAGTATTACGATGAGTTGACGGGGATGGACTTCCCGCGTTTCTATTATCGTTTGACGGCAGCGTATTTATCGGAAGAGGGCGAAGTTTGCGAGTCGGACTATGCCGCTGCTTTGCATAACGCGGAACAGAACTTTGTTGAGGTGAACGGCTATTGGTCGGTGGGCGAGAACGAACAGGCACCTTTGCGCGTTTATCCCAATCCAAGCGCAGGAATGGTTCGTGTGGAAGCCAATGCCATGCGCGGCGTAACCGTGTGGAATGTGTTAGGACAGTGCGTTAAGGAATTTAACGTAGCGTCCGATGTCTTCCAAATTGATATGTCGGGTTGTCAAAACGGAGTGTATTATGTGCAAGTGCTAACGACTGAAGGTACCTTTGGCTGTCGTTTCGTCCTTTCCCGATAAGCAAAAGGAAAGGCAATGAACACAGCGACGGTGTCCCAAAACTAAGTAATTGTTTATCCCATCAATAGATTTTATCATGGAAACCCCATCAAAAAAACTCTTTCTTTTAGATGCCTACGCGCTGATTTACAGGGCGTTCTTCGCCATGAACAAGAATCCGCGCATGACCTCGAAAGGCCTCAATACCTCGGCGGTGATGGGCTTTTTGAACTCACTTTACGAGATCCTGAAGAACGAAAAACCCACTCATATCGGCGTGGCTTTCGACGTGGCCGGCACCGAGCAGCGCCAAGCCGAATACAGCGAATATAAGGCCAACCGCGAAAAAATGCCCGACGACCTGCGCGAGGCCATACCTTATATAATAAGGCTCATCGAGGCCTTCAATATCGCCATCTACGGCGTGGAAGGTTACGAGGCCGACGATGTCATTGGAACGTTATCGAAAAAAGCTGAGAAACAGGGTTTTATAACCTATATGATGACCCCCGACAAGGACTTCGGGCAGTTGGTCACCGACAAGGTGTTGCTCTACAAACCCGCCAAATTCGGTGAACCGGCGCAAGTGTGGGGGCCGAAAGAGGTCTGCGAACGCTATGGCATCAAGGAACCCAAGCAACTGATTGACATTCTGGGTCTTTGGGGCGATGCCGCTGACAACATTCCGGGCATTCCAGGCATCGGGGAAAAGACCGCCGCAGCTTTGGTCGGGCAATACGGTAGCGTGGAAAACCTGATTGCCCACGCCGACGAACTGAAAGGCAAGCAGAAAGAAAACGTCATCAACTTCGCCGAGCAGGGTTTGATGTCGAAGATGCTGGCAACCATTAACTTGGAGGTGCCCGTCGAGTTTGACGAAGCTGAACTCAAAGCCAAGGAACCCGACCTGCCCGCGCTGATGGCCTTGTTTGAAGAACTGGAATTTAAGACGTTTGCCAAGCGGTTTTTGGAGGATTACAAGAAGACCCACGAGGGTTCGTCCCCCGTCATTGCGAGCGAAGCGCGGCAATCAAAGGGGACGGAAAGGCAAGCCCCCGACTTGTTCACGTCGGAAACGCCAAACGCCACAGGCCAATTCGACCTTTTTGGCCAAAGCGAAAATGACGGCAATTTGTTGAATTTTAGCGACAAAGCATCGGTCAAAACGGTACAACATGACTACAAACTCGTGGAAACCGAAGCCGATATCAAAGCTTTGGTTGAATTATTGTCGAAACAAAAGCAATTTGTTTTCGACACGGAAACAACTAACGTTGATGTGTATTCCGCTGAATTAGTGGGTGTTTCGTTTGCAATAAAGGCTCACGAGGCGTGGTATCTACCCATGCCTGCCGACCGCGAGGAATGTCAAAAGAAACTGGAACTTTTGCGGCTTTTGTTCGAGGATGAAAACACTTTGAAAATCGGGCAAAACCTGAAATACGACATTTCCATGCTCATGCAATACGGCATCGGCGTGAAGGGCAAAATGTTTGATACGATGCTCGCGCATTACCTGCTCGAACCCGAGCAACGCCACAACATGGACTATTTGGCCGAGGTCTATTTGAACTACCTCACCATCCCCATCGAGGACTTGATTGGCAAGGGAAAGCAACAGAAAACCATGCGCGAAGTGTCGTTGGAATTGGTGAAGGAATACGCTGCCGAGGATGCTGACATCACACTTCAACTTTACGAAAAACTGATGCCCATGCTGAAAGAAAACGGCGTAGAAAAACTGTTTTACGAGATTGAAATGCCACTCGTACCCGTATTGAGCCGCATGGAGGCCAACGGCGTGAAAATCGACACGCAAAACTTGCAGCAAATCAGTGAGGAGTTTGGTGGCGAAATCCGGAAAATCGAGGAGCAGGTTTACGAATTGGCTGGAACGCCGTTCAACATCGCCTCGCCAAAGCAGTTGGGCGAAATCCTCTTCGAGCGACTGAAAATCGATGAGAAAGCCAAGAAAACCAAGACGGGACAATACGCCACGGGTGAAGAGGTTTTGCAGAAACTTTTGCACAAGCACGATATCATCCCTTTGATTTTGGACTACCGCTCGTTCACCAAACTGAAATCGACTTACCTTGACGCGCTTCCCGCTTTGGTCAATCCAAAAGACGGACTGATACATACTTCTTACAATCAGGCAGTTACGGCCACAGGGCGACTCAGTTCCAACAACCCGAACTTGCAAAACATCCCCGTGCGCACCGCGCAAGGCCGCGAAATCCGTCGCGCCTTCGTGCCGCGCAGTCAGCAATACACACTCCTTGCCGCCGACTACAGCCAAATCGAGTTGCGTATCATCGCCCATTTGAGCCAAGACCCCGCCATGGTCGCCGACTTCAACCTCGGCCACGATATCCATGCGGCCACGGCTGCCAAAGTATTTCATGTGCCTATGAATGAGGTCACTAAGGAGCAGCGCAGCCGGGCAAAGGCGGTCAATTTCGGCATCATTTATGGCATGTCGGCCTTCGGTTTGGCCGAAAGGATGGAACTCTCGCGCAGCGAAGCCGCCGACATCATCAAGAAATATTTCGAGGAATATGCGGGCATCAAGGAATACATGAACCGCAGCATTGCCTTGGCGCGTGAACGCGGCTATGCCGAGACCATCTTAGGCCGTCGCCGTTATTTGCGCGATATTAATGGTGCGAACAGCGTGGTGCGCGGTTTCGCCGAACGCAACGCCATCAACGCGCCCATTCAAGGCAGCAGCGCCGACATGATCAAAATCGCGATGATCGGTATCCACGAAGAGATGCAACGCCTGAAAATGCAGTCGAAGATGATGCTGCAAGTGCACGACGAATTGGTCTTCGATGCGCATTTGGACGAACTTGACGCGCTGAAAAACATCGTCCGAGACAAGATGGTGAACGCTTTGCCGTTGTCGGTGCCAGTGGTGGTGGAGATGAATACAGGCGGTAATTGGTTGGAAGCACATTGATTTTTTTTCGTAGTTTTGCCAAAATTTTGAACGATGGCCATACCAAGGGAAACGGTTGAACAAATCTTGCAAGCCTCTCGTATTGAGGAGGTTGTAGGCGAATTCGTTACGCTGAAAAAGCGCGGCTCGAACATGTGGGGCAATTGTCCGTTCCACAACGAGAAAACGCCGTCGTTCAGTGTGAATCCGGCGCGCAACATCTTCAAGTGCTTCGGCTGCGGCAAGGCCGGCGACTCGGCCAAGTTCCTCATGGAACACGAGCACTTCACCTACCCCGAGGCACTGCGTTATCTCGCCAAAAAATACAACATCAAAATTGAGGAGAAGGAGCAAACCGCCGAGGAAATCATGCAGCAAAGCATCCGCGAGAAGATGTTCAATATCAATGAGTTTGCTGATAAGTATTTCGTTGATACACTTTGGAATACGGACGAAGGCAAGACCATCGGACTGCAATATTTCCGCGAGCGCGGCTACCTTAACCCGATTATCGAGAAGTTCCACCTTGGCTATAGTCCCGCCAAATGGGATGCCTTTACCGAATACGCCAAGAAAAACGGCTATAGCGATGAGCTTTTGGAGCAAATCGGTTTCTCCATCAAGGGGCAAAAGGGGCTTTACGACCGCTATCACGGCCGCGTGATGTTTCCCATCCACAGCCTCACGGGGCGCGTCATCGGCTTCGGCGGGCGCATCCTCGTGAACGACAAGAAAAGCCCGAAATACCAAAACTCGCCCGAGTCGGAGATTTACGACAAAAAACAGACGCTCTACGGCATCTATTTCGCCAAAAACGCCATCGCCAAACAAGACGAATGTATCCTCGTGGAAGGCTATTTCGACGTTTTGCGGATGCACCAAATCGGCATTGAGAATGTGGTGGCTAGTAGCGGCACCTCGCTCACGATGGAGCAAATCCGCCTCGTCAAGCGCTACACGAAGAACATTACCATGCTTTACGACGGCGACGCAGCTGGCGTTCACGCGGCTTTGCGCGGCACCGACATGATTCTCTCCGAAGGCATGAACGTGCGCGTGGTGGTTTTGCCTCCCGAGCACGATCCCGACACCTTCGCCAAGGAGTTTTCGGTGGAGTATGTCACCAACTACCTAAAAGACAACGCTAAAGACTTTGTCCGTTTTAAGACGGAGCTTTTGCTGAAAGACGCGCAAAACGACCCCATCAAGCGCGGGCAAGTGATTCGCGACATAGTGGAAACCATTTCGGTTATTCCCGACAGCATCTTCCGCATTACCTACGTCAAAGAATGTAGCCGACTTTTGGACATGCCCGAGCAGACCCTGACCAATGAATTGAACAAGATGCTGCGGGCAAAGCTGAAGAAAACCCTTGGTATTGAGGAAAATGTCGTTACTGAAACTGACACCACAACAACGCCCAAACAAGACGAAACTGTTGAAGACCAATTGCCAGCGGGCTATTATCAAGAGCGCGAATTGGTGAAACTGCTGCTGATGTATGGTCGGGAGATGATTGTTGATGAGCGCAAAGACGAAGAAGACCAGCTGGTTTACGAGCAGGTGAGCGTGGCGCAGTTCATCATCGACGACCTGAAAAACGACGGATGCCTCTTCTTAGACCCCGTGAACCGTAAGGTTTTCGACCTCATCGACCGCGCCATTGATGAAGGCAATATTCCCGACGACCAGTTTTTTGTTTCCAATGAGGACGAGGCCATTGCGCAATTGGCCGCCGACCTGCTTTCGTCGCCCTACAAACTCGACCAGTGGGCCAGGCACAATATTTTCGTGTTGAGCGAGGAAGACAACCTGCGAAACACCGTGATGTCGTCGCTGCTGCGCTACAAAGACCTCATCATCGAAGACCGTCGCAAGGCCATAGAAGAGGAACTGAAAACTACCGAAGAGCTGGACAACCAACTCATTCTGCTCAAGCGCAAAAAAGACCTCGATGACATCCGCATGCGGATTAACAAAGAGTTGGGTATCGTCATCGCGAAATAAGAGCGACCTTTTCGCCATAGCCATGCCGTGAATCAAAAAATAATCGAAAATCGATTGGTGGAAAACATTTTTTTTGTACTTTTGCGCCCACTATTTTTCGCGAAAAACAAATTTAATAATCAGAGATTTAATACAATGAAGGAATTCCAGACAAAAGACATCCGCAACGTTGCCCTCATTGGTGCAGCAAAGTCGGGTAAGACCATGCTTGCCGAAAACATGCTTTTTGAAGGCAAACTCATTAACAGAAAAGGCAGCACCGAAGAGAAGAACACCGTTTCCGACTTCCGTCAAATTGAGATGGATCGCCAGATTTCGGTTCACGCTTCCATGATGTACACGCTTTACAACGACAAGAAAATCAACATCCTGGACACTCCTGGTTTCAGTGATTTCTCGGGCGACATCGTCAGCTGCCTCACCGCCGCCGACATCGCTGTTTGCACCGTGAATGCACAGTCGGGCGTGGAAGCCACCACCGAGAACGCTTGGCGTCATGCCTCCAACACGAAGAAGCCCGTCGTGTTTTTCATGAACCAGCTCGACCACAGCAACGCTAATTTCGACAATACCATCAGTCAGCTGAAAGAATATTTCGGCGACAAGGTTACCCCGATTCAATATCCCGTCAATACCGGTGAAGATTTCAATGCCGTCATCGACTTGATTATGATGAAGATGCTCGTCTTCAAAAACGGCAATGGAGCCCCTGAAATTCAGGACATTCCTGCCGCCGAGATGGCCAAAGCCGAAGAGATGCACAACAGCCTCATCGAGCATGCCGCCGAAGGCGAAGAGGCGCTGATGGAGAAGTTCTTCGAAGAGATGACGTTGAGCGAGGAAGACATGGAACGCGGTATCCACTTGGGCATCGTGAACCGTGAAATGTTCCCCGTGATTTGTGGCGCTGCCAAGCGTGGCGTGGGTGTTACCCGCCTGATGGACTTCATCATCAACGCCTGCCCGTCGCCCGCCGATATGCCTGCTATCAAAGCCAAGAACGGCCAAGAGTTCCACAACAGCAACGACGACCCGACTGCCATGTTCATCTTTAAGGTGACCACTGAGCAAAACCTCGGCGACGTGGCCTGGATGCGTGTTTATGGCGGCAGCGTTGCCAAGAGCCAAGACCTTATCAACCCGCGTACGGGCAACAAGGAACGCCTCTCGCAACTGCTCGTCTTCAAGGGCAAGAACCGCGAAGAAGTCGAAAAGGTGAATGCAGGCGACATCGTTTGCACCATCAAGTTGAAGGACGGCCGCATTGGCGACACCCTGGCCGACGCCAAAGCAGGTGAAGCCATCTTCGACGAAATGCCTTTCCCGACTCCAATCTTCTCGGCAGCCATCAAGGCCGTCAATTCGCAGGAAGACGAAAAACTGGGCAGCATCCTCAACGATATGCACAAGACGGATCCGACGGTTATCAGCGGTATGTCGCGCGAATTGCGCCAAAACATCCTGCAATGCCAAGGCGAATACCACTTCAACACCTTGAAATGGTACTTTGACAATGTCTATAAGATTGCCATCGAAACAGCCTCGCCCAAGATTCCGTATCGTGAAACCATCACCAAGAGCGCTCGTGCCGACTATCGTCACAAGAAGCAATCCGGTGGTAGCGGCCAGTTCGGTGAAGTGCATCTGCTTTTGGCTCCCTACTACGAGGGCTACACCGACCCGAGCGAACTGCAAGTGCGCGACAAACAAGAATATGAACTGGATTGGGGCGGCAAGCTCATCTTTGCCAACTGCGTCGTCGGTGGTGCCATTGATGCACGTTTCATGCCCGCCATCCTGAAGGGTATTAACGAACGCCTGGAGCAAGGCCCGCTGACGGGATCCTACGCCCGCGATATCATCGTCTATGTTTACGATGGAAAGATGCATCCCGTCGATTCCAATGAAATGGCCTTTAAGATTGCTGGTCGTATGGCCTTTAGTGCCGCCTTTAAGAACGCTGGCCCGAAGATTATGGAACCTATCTATGACCTCGACGTGCGTATGCCTGCCGACCTCATGGGTGCCGTGATGACCGACCTGCAAGGCCGCCGCGCCATCGTCATGGGCATGGATAGCGACCATAACTACCAAACCATCCACGCCAAGGTTCCGTTGGCCGAGATGGACCGCTACTCGACCACCCTCAGCTCGCTCACCTCGGGACGTGGCACCTTCACGATGAAGTATGCTGAATATCAGCAAGTGCCCACTGACGTACAGAACCGCCTGCTGAAGGAGTACGAAGAAAGCCAAAAGGACGAAGAATAAGTGTTTTATTCTTAATGATTATTTTTACCCCGTTGCGTTTTGCAGCGGGGTTTTTTCATAGTTTCACACGGTCGGGGTTTGCGGCGATGAACTGGCTCCAGTCGGGGCGGCGGTGCGCCTTGGCCTTCTCGGTGGTATGTTTGGTGTAGTTCACGTCCTTACCCTTTGAAATCGAGTGACATACGGCGGCGGCCACGGCATCGGTGGCATCGAAAAACTGGGGATTTTCTTCTGTCTTGAGGATGAAATGCACCATCTTGGCCACTTGTTCCTTCGAGGCGTTGCCGTTGCCCGTGATAGTCTGCTTGATGGTCTTGGGCGAGTACTCGAAAATAGGGATGTCGCGGTAGAGCGCAGCGGCCATAGCCACGCCTTGGGCACGCCCCAACTTCAGCATCGACTGCACATTTTTGCCGAAAAACGGTGCTTCGATGGCCAACTCGTCGGGGTGATAGGTGTTCACGATTTCCAACACGCGCTCAAAAATCTTCTTCAGCTTCAGCGCCTGATTCTCCAACTTCTTCAAGTTGATGACGCCCATCGTGATGAGTTCCAGCTTTTTGCCCTGCTCACGGATAACGCCGTAGCCCATCACCATTGTGCCTGGGTCGATGCCTAAAATGATTTTTTCTTGTTCCATTCTTGATTTTTTGCAAAGGTAGGTATTTTTCTCATAATTGCATATTATCTTTTCGACGTGTTTTTTGGAATAATTTTTGCTACTTTTGTTGCCGAAAAGTCAAACATTTTAATCATTAGAACAATGAAAGCACTACGAGTTTTAATCATGTTCATAGCCCTCATGATGACTTCGGGCGCGATGGCGCAGACCGTGCGTAATAGCTCTGGCTCCAGCATCGGCAAGATTGAAAGCAATGGCACAATCCGCAATTCTAGCGGTTCCAGTGTCGGCAGATTCGACAGCGATGGTACCATCCGCAACAGCTCTGGTTCCAGCATCGGCAAGATTGACAGTGATGGCACTATTCGCAATAGTTCTGGTTCCAGCATCGGCAAGTTTTGCAGCGATGGCACGGTGCGCAACAGCAGTGGTTCCAGCATCGGCAAGGTGGAAAGCGATGGCACGGTTCGCAATAGCTCTGGCTCCAGCATCGGCAAAGCCCAAGGCATCCCCCGCGAATGGGTAGCCGCTTATTTCTTCTTCTTCCCGTTCTATTAGACTGTTCTACCCAAACAACTCCGCCCCTAACTCATACACCGAAGCCACAGGCACAACCTGTATCTTAAACCGCTTGGTATCCAAGCCTTTGGCATTATACTTCGAAACAAAAATCTTCTCAAAACCCAATTTATCGGCTTCGGCGATGCGGGCTTCAATGCGGGTGACGGCGCGGATTTCACCCGAAAGACCCACTTCGGCGGCAAAGGCATAGCGCGAGGAAATGGGAATGTCAGCATTCGAGGAAAGCACGGCGGCGATGACGGCCAAGTCGATGGCGGGGTCGTCCACATGGAGGCCACCTGCGATGTTCAGGAACACATCTTTTATGGAGAGTCTGAAGCCAGCGCGTTTCTCCAACACGGCTAAAAGCATGTTCATTCTGCGAATATCGAAACCCGTGGCAGAACGTTGCGGTGTACCATAAGCGGCACTACTCACCAAAGCCTGCGTCTCGATGAGCATGGGGCGTTGGCCTTCCATCGTGGCGGCAATGGCAATGCCGCTCACTTCCTCGTCGCGTTGCGAGAGTAGGATTTCGCTGGGGTTGGTCACCTCGCGGAGCCCCGTGGCGTTCATCTCAAAAATGCCCAACTCGGAAGCCGACCCGAAACGGTTCTTGATGGTGCGCAAGATGCGGAAACCATAGTGGCGGTCGCCCTCGAACTGCAAGACCGTATCCACGATATGCTCCAAAATCTTCGGTCCTGCGATGCTGCCGTCCTTGGTGATGTGGCCAATGAGGAACACCGGCACCTGATAAGCCTTAGCAATTTTGTTCATCTCAGCGGCGGTTTCACGAATTTGCGAAAGACTACCCGCCGTGGCATCAACGTATGGCGATTCAAGCGTTTGGATGGAGTCGATGACAACGATGTCGGGCTGCACATTCTTGAAGTGCTTCAGAATTTCCTGCGTGTTGGTCTCGGTGAGGATGAGGCAGTCTGTGTTGTGGATGCCGATGCGCTCGGCCCGCATCTTGATTTGAGTCTGGCTTTCCTCGCCGGAGATGTAAAGCACCTTACGGCCAGCGAGTTGCAAGGCCGTCTGCAAAAGCAAAGTTGATTTACCAATGCCAGGTTCGCCGCCCACGAGGGTCAGGGAGCCGAGCACCAAACCGCCGCCGAGGACACGGTTGAGTTCCTCGTAAGGCAAGATGATACGTTGCTCCTTGGCGTTTCCGATTTCCTTGATGGGCACGGGCAGACCTTTGTCCATCTCCAATCCGACGCTCTTCTTCACGGATTTTGAGTCTTTTCCTGTAACGACGGTCGATTCTTCGCAGGTGTTCCACGCGCCGCAGGCAGGGCATTTCCCGAACCATTTCGGCGACTCGTTGCCACATTCCTTGCAGAAAAAGGCGGTTTTCTCTTTTGTTGCCATATTCACAATTTTGAGGCAAAGGTATGAAATCTTTTCGTACTTTTGCGCCATCATTCAGAAATCAACCTAAACATCTAATTTACAATGAGAAAACATCTGTTATTCCTGTTTGCCTTGGCGCTCGGACTGACCGCCTGCAACAAAAACGACAATTTCAAGGTGAACGTCAGCCTGAAAAACGGCAACGACCAAACCGTGTATTTGCAAAAGTACGTCGATAACGCTCCTGTCATCATCGACTCGGCTGTCATCGCCAACGAAATGGCCGTCCTGACCGCTCCGAAAGACGACCCGCAAGTGCTTTACTCGCTGAAAGTCAAGGGAAAACGTGGCTCCATGCCCTTCTTCTCCGACAACAAGGATGTGTCCATCGTGGGCGACATCAACAACGCGAAAGACGTGGAAATCATGGGCTCGGAAACGCAGACCGAATGGAACGCCTACAACGAAAAGAAGAACCAGTTCGGCGACCAAATCCGCGAGCTTTATGCTGTGATGCAACAAGCTTTCGCCGACAACGACAGCATCTTGCTTGACTCGCTCAACACGGTCGGAACCGCCCTGATGGAACAACAGGACAACTACCGCGACGAGTACATCAAAGCCCATGGCGACAACTTCCTCGCGCATTACCTTTTGGACGAATCCAAGCAGGAATACGACCTCAGCACATTGAAGGAAATGATGGCCAGCTTCACCACCGAATCGCTCTACACCAAGGACATCAACGACTATATCGCCTGACTTTACGCTGCAAACCAATGACGGAGAGAAAGTTACGCTTTCCGAAAGAATCGGACAAAACAAGCTCACGTTGGTGGATTTCTGGGCTTCGTGGTGCGGTCCTTGCCGTCACGAGAACCCTGTCGTGAAGGCCGCCTATGAGCAGTTCCACGAACTCGGTTTTGATGTCATCGGCATCAGCGTCGATCAAGATGAAGCCGCTTGGCTGCAAGCCGTCGAGGAAGACCAACTGCCTTGGACGCAGGTGCGCGACGCCGAGAACAAGGTCAGCGAAGACTACCTTATTTATTATATCCCGTCCAACTTCCCGACCAAAACGGCACGATGGTGGCCAAAGGCTTGCGCGGCGAGGATTTGGCAACAAAACTCACAGAACTCCTTAATTAACAATGACTTGTGACAATGACTATGACCACTTTTACAAATAGAATAAACTTTTGAAAAATGATAAAGTGGTCATGGTCATAGTCAATGGTCATAGTCAAAAATCGCGCTATGAAATCGAAACTCATTCTCTTAGCCACGCTCGCGCTGGGCTTGTTTGCCTGCACTTCAAAGCCTGAAAACGCCGACGGCAAAACGGTTTATCTCCAAAAAGACGGCCAAGTGCTGGATTCGGCAGTCATCGAGAACTGGAAGGCCGAGTTGAGCGCGCCCGTTTGTGCCGACAACGAGATGTACGGCCTCATGCTGCAAGGCTGGCGACGTGCTTTTCCGTTCTTCACTGATAATGTGGACGTGCAAATCGAAGGCGATGCCCAAAACCCGAACAACATTATGGTGAAAGGCGCAGCCTCGCAAGACCGCCTCAATGCTTTCACCGAAAGTTATAACGCTTTGGAAGAGAAGCTCGAAGCCGACAGCACCATGGCCCAGGCCGACAAGGACGAAATCCTGAAGATGCACTGCTTCGACTACGTTTGGGACAACCCCACCGACCCCGTGGCGCATTATGTGATGTATCGCTACAAGTGGGCTTTCGGTCCCTGCGAGCTTCGCACGATGATTGAAAATATCCATCATGCCGACAGCACTTTGACAACCAAGAATTTGCAAATGATTGAAGAGTATGTGGAAAAGCAAGAGCGCGTGCAAGCAGGACAGCCGATGATTGACTTCACCCAAAACGACCCCGACGGCAACCCCGTGACCCTCAGCGAACTCGCTCAAGGCAAGTTGCTTTTGGTCGATTTTTGGGCTTCATGGTGCCCCGACTGCCGCAAGGCCAATCCTGGTGTAGTGGCGGCTTATCAGAAATTCCACGACCAAGGCTTTGACGTTCTCGGCGTTTCCTTCGACACCGACAAGGAGAAATGGCTCGCCGCCATCGAGAAGGACGGCTTGACGTGGACTCATGTCAGCGACCTGCAAGGCTGGAGCAACGCCGCTGGAACTTTATACGCCATCGCCTTTATCCCGCAGAATGCTCTCATCAAGGACGGCGTGATTGTGGCTCGCAACCTGGAAGGGGAGGAGCTGATGCAGGAAGTGGCTAATCAATTGGGGAAATAAGTTTACAAACTATTTTTGAACTTGATGTCCTTTACGTTTAGTTGCAGTGTCGTGCGGCCTTGCCATGTGTTGTATTCAAGGTGATAGCAGATACTGAACGGTTCGCCGGTGCTGATGCGGTCGAAGAGGTCGCCTTTTTGGAAAGCGATGCCTGAAAAGGGAACTGCGCCTTGTCCCTTGTCTTGTTGTTGGATAACAGTGAGTTTCAGGTGACGATGGCTGCCCACGGGGCGCGAACCGCCTGCGTCAATGACATTGTCTGTGCAAAACACGGGTGCCATATTACCAGGGCCAAAGGGCGCAAATTGGTTGAGAATGCGCATGAATTTGGGTGTGATGTCGCGGAAATTGATGTTGAGATCAACTTCCAATTCAGGCACAAAGTCTTCTTCTACGAGGTGCTCGGCCACGTAAGCTTCAAAGCGCTGGCTGAATTCCTTTAGGTTCTCGGGTTTCATCGAGAGGCCAGCGGCATATTTGTGTCCGCCAAAGTGCTCCAGAAGGTCTGAACAATTGTCGATAGCATCGTAAATGTCGAAGTTTCTGATGGAACGGGCCGAGCCTGTGATGAGGTCGTTGGCCATGGTGAGCACGATGGTGGGGCGATAATAGTAGTCGGTCAATCGCGATGCCACGATGCCAATGACGCCTTTGTGCCAGTTTTCGTTGAATACGACGGTGCTTTTGGCGTTGCGCAAGGCGGGATTGTCATCAATCATGCCTAGGGCTTCTTCGGTGATGCGGTTGTCAAATTCGCGCCGCATATCGTTGAGGTCGTTAATGGAAGCGGCCAGTTTTTCGGCGTGGTCTTTCTTTTCGGCTATCAACAATCGCACCGAGTCGGAGGCCTTGTCGATGCGTCCTGCAGCATTGATGCGCGGCCCGATGAGAAACACCAAGTCGCTAATGGTAAGTTCTCTCGTCAGCGCGTTGTCGTCTTCGTCCACTTGTTCTTCTTCGCGGCGGTAAATATTGGCGTGTTGCAGAATGGCCTCGATGCCCGGACGCGGTTTCTTGTTGAGTTGCTTAAGGCCGAAGTAGGCTAAAACGCGGTTCTCGCCAGTAATAGGGACGATGTCGGCGGCAATGCTCACGGCTAACAAATCGAGCAACTCATACACTTGTTCGATTTTGCCCAAACCTTTCATCGACAAGGCTGTGATGAGCTTGAAGCCTACGCCGCAGCCCGACAACTCGTCGTAGGGATAGTAGCAGTCGGGACGTTTGGCGTCCAACACGGCTACGGCGTTGGGAATCACATCGCCTGCGCGGTGGTGGTCGCAAATAATGAAATCAACGCCTTTCGAGTTGGCATAGTCAATGCGTTCGACGGCTTTGATTCCGCAGTCGAGCGCGATGATGAGCTTGAAGTCGTTGGCGGCAGCATATTCGATGCCTTTGTAGGAGATGCCGTAGCCTTCTTCATAACGGTCTGGGATATAAAATTCTATCTTCTTTTTCTTAAAGAAGGGCTTGAGATAAGTGTAAACCAAGGCCACAGCGGTGGTGCCATCAACATCGTAATCGCCGTAAACCAGCACTTTTTCGCCTTCATTAATGGCCCGCAACACCCTTTCAACGGCCTTGTCCATGTCTTTCATCAAGAAGGGGTCGTGGAGTTGTGAGAGCGAGGGGCGGAAGAAGGTTTTGGCGTCTTCGTAGGTGCAAATTCCGCGTTGGACAAGCAAAGTGGCAAGGTTCTCGTCAATATTGAGAACCTTGGATAAATCTGCAATCTGTTGATTTTTAACAGTTTCGTTTAAAACCCAGCGCGTTTCCATCACCTTGAATTTGAATTTGTAAAGGTAGAAAAAAAAACAATGCGTTCTGTTGTAAAGGAAATATTTTTTTAATTTTTATTGTAGTTTGTTTATATTCAATGAATTAAAAACAGAAGAGGCGACAAACTTGTTGTCGCCTCCTTGTCATAAAAAATTGTTAGATGAATCAGTTCTCCAAGGCACTACCCTTGAGGGTCGTATAGTTGATACGGAATGCACCCACTTTACGAAGCTCTTGCTTCACGTCGGTGACGACACCCATGCGGGTATCTTTGTGCACTTTCAGGGCGGTGGTCAGGAGGGGACGGTCGGCCTCGTTGCGCGAGTCGCGTTCTTTCTGGATCCAGTCGGCGATATCGGCCGGGCGGGCGAAGGCATCGTCCAATTGGATACGCGATTCGGTACCGAGCTTGGTGTCGCGCGGGGGACCGATGTAGATGCTACTCACCAAAGCCTTGCGCTCAAGCTTCTGGATTTCGGAAGCCTTGGGCATGGCGGTCTTCACCTTCAGTTCGACGTCACGCATTGAGGTGGTAATCATGAAGAAGAATATCAACATGTAAACGATGTCGGGCAACGACGAGGTGCTCACTTGCGGCACTTCTTTTTTCCCTTCTTTTCTAAATTTACCCATAGTTTAATCCTCCTTTAATTATTACCGTACACAACGGGTTCGGCCTCACTGACGCGGACGGGAACCGCCTCATTGATGGCTTTGGTTTGGTCTTCGGTGAGTTGGTCGAGATGCTTGTGGAACTTCTGCCACGCCATCTCTTCCTTCAGTTCGTTGAAGGCGCGTGCCAACTCATTCTGCACACTGATATACATAGCATACGAAGTGCCGCGGTCGTTCTGCAACGAGATCACGCCTTTCGACATCAGCACATCGCCGACGAGGTCGAAGTGTTTGGTTTCCACCTCGGGTGCGGTTTCGTCGTTGGGGCGCGGGGTCATGAAGCGCTTGGCCTCGTCTTTCAACAACGAGATGTCGGACGGGCGGCCATTGACCAGCAGCTTATCGCTTTTGTTTACCATCACATTCATCACGTTCCTTTCCTTGACCTTCACATCGTCGTCGTTTTGTTCGACGGGAGGGGGCAGACGACGGGTGATACCGTAGTCCACGTCCATGGAGGTCGTCATCAGGAAGAAACACAACAGCAAGAATGCTATGTCAGCCTGCGAACTAGAATTGATTTCCGGAGTTTTTCTGGCCATGATGAATATTTTTTACTTTTTGACTGCCTTGTAGAGTACTGAGAACAGGATGGAAAGAATGCTGACTCCAAAGGTTACATAGAAGAAATTCAGGGCAAATTCGACCAATCCGTGTGTCTGGCCAGTGTAGGTGGTTTCGCCAGCCACATATTCTTGTGCGAAAGAGCCTTTTGACATAAGGTAAGCTACAACTGCAATAACAGCGATTGCGATGACTAAAATCAACAGCTTCTTTCCCTTCACGCCTTTGACGATGCCGGTGAAGAACGCTGAAATCAATGCGAGTGCAATGCCAAGGATAATCAAGATGTAGCCCCAATTCAAGAGCATTGACGTATTGGCTTCACTCTTGAGGTCAAGGTAGAAAATAACTCCCATCACCACGGTGACCAAAGCCAGCAGGCCAAATACCCATTTTGAGATATTTTTCATGATTACTCCTTATTTAATTATTTGCGGTTATACTTAGCGAGGATGTCCATGAACGAGATGGAGGCGTTTTCCATGTCGTTGACGATGCTTTCAATCTTGGAAGCGATGAAGTTGAAGAAAATCTGAAGGATGATGGCTGCGATAAGACCGAACACGGTGGTCAACAGAGCGACCTTCATACCAGAGGCCACGATGGTGGGGCTCATGTCGCCAGCGGCGGCGATGTCGTCGAAGGCCTTGATCATACCGATAACGGTACCCATGAAACCGAACATAGGAGCCAAGCTGATGCAGAGGCCAATCCAGCTGAGGCCGCTTTCGAGCTTGCCGCCTGCCACGGAGCCGTAGGAAACGAGGCTCTTTTCAACTTCGTCGAGCGACTGACCGTCTTGGTAGCGGATAAGGCCTTGGGTGAAGATGCTGGCCACAGGACCGCGTGTGTCTTTGCAGAGTTGCTTGGCACCTTCAACGTCGCCGTTCTTCATCTTGTCTTCAATGCCTTTCAAGAGTTTCTCCGAGTTGGCAGTGGACAAAGTCAGATAAATGATTCTCTCAATGGAGATGGCCATACCGATCAAGAGGATGACCAACACGATGCCCATGAATGCAGGGCCGCCATCGATGAATTGCTTCTTGATGGATTCGCGGAAGGTGAGAGGAGCGGCCTCGTCTTGAACGGCGGGGGCGACTTCTTCAACGGTCTCCACGGGAGCGGGAGTTTCGGGAGCAGCAACTTGTTCGGTCTGCTCGGTTTGCGCTTGCTCTTCTTGAGCAACGACGAGATTGCTGATGCCAAAAGTGAACAGGCCAGCAACCATGAGGAAAGCAATTAATTTTTTCATAGTGTAATAAATGATTTGATTGTTACTTTGAATTATTGTCTATCTAACTTATTGCTTTTCGCGGAGAGAGCGGGATTCGAACCCGCGGTACCCTTTTGGAGTACACACACTTTCCAGGCGTGCTCCTTAAACCACTCGGACATCTCTCCTGTCGGTTTTCGCCTCTGCCTACCCCTCGAAATCGTTGCCAAAAGTACATATTTTTTCAATTGGACAAACAAATATTTTGTGTTTTTTCTTCAACAAAATTTACAAATCGCTGAATGATAGGCTCAAACGGTCATCTCGCCACGGATGGAAATTTGCAGCAACTCGCGGATTTTGGCCGTTTCGAGGCCTTCGCCGACGAGATACATGAGTTTGGTGACGGCGGCTTCGGTGGTCAAATCGTGCCCGCTGACCACCCCGATGCGGGCCATGTCGAGGCTGGTTTCGTAGCGTCCCATCTCCACGCTGCCGCCCTTGCACTGGGTGATGTTCAAGATAATCAGGCCGTTGTCGATGGCTTGCTTGAGTGCGTCAAGGAACCACGGGGCGGTGGTGGCATTGCCCGAGCCAAAGGTTTCCAAGACCATCGCCTTCAAGCCAGGAGTCTGCAAGGCGTGGCGCACGAAGTCCTCCGAAATGCCAGGGAAGAGCTTCAGGATGCCCACGTTGCGGTCGAAGTCGGTGTGCACTTTCAGCCGCTTGAAGTTGGGCTTCAGGATGCGGTCGGTGTTGTATTTGATGTGCACGCCCACGTCGGCGAGGTTGGGATAGTTGGTGGAGGCGAAGGCGTTGAAGTTCTCCGCATTGAACTTGGTGGCGCGGTTGCCGCGCAGCAGCTGGTCTTGGAAGAAAATGCACACTTCTGGCACCATGGCTGTGTCGTCTTCCTTGGCGGCGGCAATCTCGATGGCGGCGAGGAAGTTCTCACGACCATCGGTGCGCACCACGCCCATAGGCAACTGCGAGCCGGTCAGCACAACGGGCTTGTTGAGGTTTTCGAGCATGAAGCTCAGCGCCGAGGCAGTGTAGGCCATGGTGTCGGAGCCATGCAACACCACGAAACCATCGTAATGCTCATACTCCTCCCCAATTTTCATCGCTAGGCGCGCCCAGAAGTCGGGCGACATGTTCGACGAGTCGATGAGCGGGTCGAAGCTATAGAAGTCGATTTGGTAGCCGAAGTTCTTCAGCACGGGAAGATGGGCGTAGATATTGTCGAAGTCGAAAGGCACGAGAGCGCCCGTATTGGGGTCTTGCATCATGCCGATGGTGCCACCCGTGTAGAGCACGAGGATGGAGGTTTCTTCTTTTTGTGTCATGTTTTATCAGTTGACAGTTGATAGTTGATAGTTATCAGTTGGCAGGGACTTACGTCGCCTGCTTATTGGCTGTCGCCCCTACGGGGCTATCTGGAACAGTTTTAATGCGTTATTCGTGGTTATCGTTGCTATTTCTTTTAATGTAACATTCAGTATTTCAGCGATTTTCCGTGCCGTAGCCACCATGAAGGCGGGTTCGTTTCGTTTGCCGCGATGGGGCACGGGCGCGAGATAAGGCGCATCGGTTTCCAAAACGATGCGGTTGAGGGGAATATTGTGCAGGTAGTCTTTCACGCCGCAGTTTTTGTAGGTCGTCACGCCGCCCAAGCCGAGGTGGAAGCCGAGGCCGAGATAGGCTTTGGCTTCGTCTTCGGTGCCGGTGAAGCAGTGCATGATGCCGCTCAAGCCGCCGTCTTGGTGCTTCTCAAGTATTTTCACCATCTTGTCGAAAGCGTTGCGGCAGTGGATGGAGAGCGGCAGATGGAGTTGTTTTGCCCAGTCCAATTGGGTTTCAAAAGCGTCGTTTTGTTCCTTCTCGAAGGTCGAATCCCAATAGAAATCGAGGCCAACCTCGCCCACACCTATATATATATTACGCTCCAATTCCTTCTCCATCGTAGCCAAAACCGCCTTGTAGTCCTCCTTGACTTCCTCGGGCTGCAAACCCATCATCACGCGGGTGCAGTCGGGGAATTGCTCGTGCAGATCAAGCATCGGCGCGATGGTGGAGGCATCCACGTTGGGCAAAAGCATCATCGTTACGCCAGCCTCCAAAGCGCGTTGGACGGCTTCGTTTCGGTCGAGGCTGAACTGGTGGTCGTAAACGTGACTATGAGTGTCGATGAGGTGCATGGTCAATACAAAAAGTTGTCGTATGGATACCGAATCGCGTGCATGTCGCGGATTTCCTTGTAAAGCAAATCCCTGAACTCCTGATAGTTGTCGCGGTTTTTGGCGGAGATGAAGATGCAGTTTTCGTTCATTTTGGCCATCCAAGTCTGTTTTAGTTCCTCGTAGGAAACGTTACGCTTGGTGGGCGGCGTGAGGTCGTCGGGGGCTTTCTCTTCCCAAGTGTAGGCGTCGGTTTTGTTGAAAACGACGATGGTTTTCTTGTCGGCGCAGCCCAACTCGGCCAAAGTCTGGTTCACCACTTCCATCTGCGCCTCGAAGTCGGGATGGGAAATGTCCACCACATGCAGCAGAATGTCCGACTCGCGTGTTTCGTCCAAAGTGGATTTGAACGACTCCACAAGATGATGTGGCAACTTACGGATAAATCCCACAGTATCAGACAACAAGAACGGCAAGTTCTCCACCACCACCTTGCGCACGGTTGTGTCCAAAGTGGCGAAAAGCTTGTTCTCTGTATAGACCTCCGACTTGCTCAATAGGTTCATGATGGTGGACTTGCCCACGTTGGTATAGCCCACCAAGGCCACGCGCACCAATTTGCCACGGTTCTTGCGCTGCACGGTCTTTTGCATGTCGATGTCCTTGAGTTTTTCCTTCAGCAGCGCGATGCGCTCCGTAATCAGCCGGCGGTCGGTCTCGATTTGGGTTTCGCCCGGACCGCGCATACCGATACCGCCGCGTTGACGTTCCAAGTGCGTCCACATTCGCGTGAGGCGGGGCAGAAGGTATTGGTATTGAGCCAATTCCACCTGCGCCTTGGCGTGTGCCGTGTGCGCATTGGAGGCGAAAATGTCGAGAATGAGGCTCGTGCGGTCGAGGACGCGACACTCCAAAGCCTGCTCCATGTTGCGTGCTTGGGTCGCGCTCAATTCGTCGTCGATGACGGCCAATTTGATGTCCTCCGCCTTGATGTACTGGTGGATTTCCTCCAATTTGCCCGAACCGAGATACGTCACGCTGCTTGGCCGGTCCATGGCCTGCACGAAACGCGCCACGGGAATGCCGCCCGCCGTTTCGAGCAAGAAAGCCAGTTCGTCCAAATATTCCTCCGTGCGCTCGCGGCCTTGTTTTTTCGAGGCCACGGCAATGAGGACTGCCCTTTCGGGGATTTTTTCGTAGGTTATGAAGTCGCCCATATTATTCAGTTTTTAGTTGGCAGTTACCAGTTGGCAGTTGTTTGCAAACGGATAACTAAAAACTCGGTAAACACCTCATTTGTCGTCGTAATGGCCGTATGCAGAAATCACCAAAACAACCACTTCGGTTTCGTAAATGCGATAAACCATGCGGTGTTTTTTGGTGATTTCCCGACTCCATCGGCCTTCGGGCTTGCCTTTCAAGGGTTCAGGGTGACCGAGTCCGGTCTTGGGATGCTCTCGCAGTTCCTCTATGAAGCGTTGTGCTTTTTTGAAGGCTTTTGGTTCGCTTTTGGCCAACTTTTCCAAACCACGACGTGCTTGAATGTCAATTTCAAGTTTATACATCATGGCCTAAACGTCTTAAAAATGTTGTCAAATCCTCGTCAGGCAACATGACTTCACATTCGCCGCGTTCATGAGCGGCTTCAGCTCGCTCAATCATGGCATAAAATTCTTCCTTGCTCATTGCCGTTGGGTCTTCCGTCATTTCCTTGGCCAACTTGCGGAGGTATTTGGCCACACGCCTCATCATACTTTCGTCCTCGGCGATGATGCCCATGTCGCGCCAAATTTGGGCATTCATGGCGTTTAATTGTACAGCTGTCATCACTCTGTTTTTATTTATTTATGCTGCAAAAATAATCATTTCCAACGAAACTGCAACATTTTTTCTATCAGATTAATACTGCCTAAACCCAATAATCTTCCTCACCTCATTCAGCGTCTTCGACGCGCTTTCGCGGGCTTTTTCGGCACCCATTCGGGCGATGCGGTCGAGGCGGGCTTCGTCGCTCTTGAACTCCTCGATTCTCTCGCGAATCGGGGCGATGGTGCGCACAAGGTCGTCGGCCAACTGCTTCTTCATGTCGCCGTAGCGGATGGAGCAGTCGTTCCACTTCTCGTCGAAATATTTTACCGTTTCTGGCTCGCTGACGATGTTCATCATCGTGAAGAGGTTCTGAATCACCTCGGGCTTGGGACTGTTCGGCTCGGTCGGGCCGCTGTCGGTGACGGCGCGCATCACCTTCTTGCGCATAGTCTTCTCATCTTCAAAGAGATAGATGCAATTGCCGTCGCTCTTGCCCATCTTGCCGCTGCCATCGAGGCCTGGAACTTTGATGGCGTCGCCGCCGAAGTAGTAGTTCTGCGGCTCGGGGAAGAACTCGATGCCGTAAATATTGTTGAAGCGGCGGGCGCACTTGCGGGCCATTTCCATGTTTTGTTCTTGGTCCTTGCCCACGGGCACCCACTTGGCGCGGTGTTGCAGGATGTCGGCGGCCATCAATGTCGGGTAGGTGAAGAGGCCAGCGTTCACGTTGTCGGGTTGCTGGCGGGCTTTTTCCTTGAAGGTGGTCACGCGGCCCAACTCGCCTATGTAGGCGTTCATGTTGAGGTAAAGATACAGCTCAATCGTCTCAGGCACATCACTTTGGATGTATATGGTAGCCTTTTCGGGGTCGATGCCGCAGGCCAAATATTCTGCCAAGATGGTGCGGGCCGATTTCTGTATGTTTTCGGGCTTGGGGTGCGTGGTCAGCGAATGCCAGTCGGCGATGAAGAAATAGCAGTTGTAGTCTTCCTGCATCTTCACGAAGCTGCGCACGGCGCCGTAATAGTTGCCGAGGTGAAGGTTTCCAGTGGGGCGAATGCCGCTTAAAACGATGTCTTTTGCCATAGTTTCGAAATTTGTGGCAAAAGTAATAAAAAACCCGCTTCATCGAAGCGGGTTTTTTGGTTTTTTTGTGTCAGCAACTTCAGATTTTGATGTCGTCGCCGTTGGCGTTCTGGAAGTTGTACTGCAGCATGTGGAAGTCGCCCATGCATTGCACTTTGAAGGGCTTGCCGTATTTTTTCTTCCACTTGTGATGGATCGAAAACAGGCCTTTGGTGAGGTAGGCGTAGATGAAAGGATGAACCTGCAGGGTGATGTTGCTCTCGTTTTGGTCCACGAGCAGGTACTTGATGCTGTTTTCGATTTCGTCGATGAACAGGATGGCGGGCCGGATTTTGCCTTCGCCGGCGCACACGGGGCATTTTTCCTGCACTTGCACCTCAGTTTCGGGGCGCACACGCTGGCGCGTAATTTGGATGAGGCCGAACTGTGTGGCGGGCAAAATCTTGTGTTTGGCGCGGTCGGGGGCCATGGCTTCCACGAGGGCGTTGTAGAGGTCCTTGCGGTGCTTGGCCTCGCGCATGTCGATGAAGTCAACAATGATGATGCCGCCCATGTCGCGAAGGCGCAACTGCCGGGCGATTTCCTTGGCGGCTTCCAAATTGACTTGTAAGGCGTTTTCTTCCTGCGAGTTTTCCTTGTTCAGACGATGGCCGCTGTTGACGTCAATGACGTGCATGGCCTCTGTGTGTTCGATGATGAGATAGACACCGTTTCTGATGGTGACCACGCGCCCGAAAAATCCTTTGATTTGCTTGGCTACGTTGAAATGCTCAAAGATAGGCTCTTTGCCTTTGTAGAGTTGAACGATTTCGGCCTTTTGCGGGGCGATGGTCTGGATATAACTCCTTATTTCTTCATAAAGCGCATCGTCGTTCACATGGATATTGTTGAACGACTCGTTCAGCAAATCGCGCAGCATGACGGAGGTTTGGTCCATTTCGCTGACCATTTTACCGAAAGTGGTCATTTTTTTCATCTCCGTGATGCAATGTTCCCACTTGTTGATGAGCGCTTTCAAATCGGCATCGAGTTCGGCCACTTTCTTGCCTTCGGCCACGGTGCGGATGATGACGCCGTAATTGTTGGGCCTGATGCTTTGGATAAGTTTCCTGAGTCGGTTGCGCTCTTCGCTGCTGCGGATTTTCTGTGAAACCGAGATACGGTTGGAGAAGGGGACGAGGACGAGATAACGTCCGGCAAACGACACTTCGGCCGTGATGCGTGGACCCTTGGTGGAGATAGGCTCTTTGGCAATTTGAACCGGGATGAGTTCTCCCACGGTCAGGAAATCGCCGATTTTGCCGTTTTTCTCCAATTCGGGTTCTAGTTTGAACTTGTCCATCGAATCGTCCTCGTTTGAATTTTGTAAATTCCTGAATTTCAACAAGGAACGAATCTGTAGGCCGAGGTCAAGATAGTGCAGGAAGGCTTCTTTGGTGTAGCCCACATCAACGAAGGCTGCATTCAGCCCCGGCAAAATTTTCTTTACCCGACCCAAATAAACGTCTCCAACCGCAAACTGGTTGTTGGTCTTCTCTTTGTGAAGTTCGACAAGAATGTTGTCCTCCAACAGAGCAATGTCAACCTCCGGAGCGTGCGAATTGATGACCAAATCGCGCATCACTGTCTTCTTCAGTTCTTCTTGTTGTAGTTCTTCAGACATGGTGTTTGCTTTTGGGGTTAACGAATTGATTGATAAAACAATAACACAACATTGGCATGCGTCAATGCTGTGTTATCGTCCTATTGACTGCCAAGAAGACGGTTTACTTCTTCTTGTGTCTGTCCTTTCTCAAGCGTTTTTTGCGCTTGTGCGTCGACATCTTGTGTCTCTTGTGCTTCTTACCGTTTGGCATAATATTCAATATTAAGATGTTAATTACTTAACAGCGTTCATGAAAGTCTTGGCAGGCTTGAAGGCGGGAATCTTGTGGGCGGGAATGGTGATAGCCACGTTCTTGGAGATGTTTCTTCCGGTCTTTTCAGCTCTCGTCTTGATGATGAAGCTTCCGAAGCCTCTCAAATACACATTGTCGCCTTTGGCCATGGCTGCTTTCACTACTTCCATGAAGTTCTCAACTACGTTTTGAACTGCGCCTTTTTCAACGCCAGTCTTCTCAGCAATTTGAGCTACGATTTCTGCTTTTGTCATTTTTTTTCTTATTTTAATGGTTAGATATTTTTGATTGTTGTAAATTTGCGGCAAAGGTATAAAACATTTCTGACATACAAGCCTTTTTTGTTCATTTTTTTTATCTAATGGGTTATAAATAAAGATTTTCGACCGAATTGACACTTGATTACGACATGAATATCCTACAAGAAATCTTGCTCGAATGGTTCGCCAAAAACCGGCGCGATCTCCCTTGGAGGCATCATCCAAGCCCTTACCAGGTATGGATCTCTGAAGTCATTCTTCAGCAAACCCGAGTCAGCCAGGGGATGGACTATTACCATCGTTTCATTGAGCGCTGGCCTACTGTGGAAGCCCTTGCCGGTGCCTCGGAGGAAGAGGTGCTGAAAATGTGGCAAGGTTTAGGCTATTATTCTCGAGCGCGTAATCTGCACCATTGTGCACAACAGGTGGTAGCGGAATATGGTGGACAATTTCCCGCTGATTTTGAGAAGCTTAAACGCCTGAAGGGCGTTGGCGACTATACCGCTGCCGCCATCGCTTCCATCGCCTTTAATTTGCCCCACGCCGTGGTGGATGGCAACGTTTATCGCGTGTTGTCGCGTCTTTTCGATGTCGATACACCTATTAATAATAAAGAAGGCCAAGCGTTTTTTGCGCGCCTTGCCGACGAGCAGCTCAACCGTGAGCAACCTGGGCTTCACAACCAAGCCCTTATGGAGTTTGGAGCCTTGCATTGCATGCCGAAAAGCCCTAATTGTTTGCAGTGTCCGCTCCAAGCACAATGCCTTGCCTTTGCCCGTCAAACCGTAGCGGAGCGCCCCGTGAAGTTGGCAAAAACCAAAGTGAAGACCTGCTATCTCAATTATTTGGTGTTGAGAGGGGAGGATAGGCTCTGTTTGCGCAAGCGCAGCGACAAGGGCATTTGGCATCATCTGTATGATTTCCCTTGTGTCGAAAGCGAAACGCCTTTGACGGTGGAGGCAGTGTTAGCTTCAGAATATTTTGTACAGCTTATTGGAAACAAGAGTTTTACGGTGCTTAAAGTTTCTCCAATCTATACCCACAAACTCACCCATCGCACCCTCGTCGCGCAGTTCATCGAAATAAAACTTGAACAAGAATGGTTGCCAATTGAAACAAAAGATATATTTTTGACCCGTGAAAAGGACCTGGCGCAATATCCAGTCCCGCGTTTAATTGACTTATACTTAAATACTTAAATACAAAAACACCCCAAAAATTATGGCAAGCTTAAACAAAGTCATCCTCATCGGTCGCCTTGGCAAAGACCCTGAAATCACTACTTTTGAAAACGGAAACAAAAAAATCAGCGCCACTTTGGCCACATCTGAACGCTATCGCGACCGCGATCAGAACTGGGTGGAGCAAACCGATTGGCACAATATCGTCGTGTGGGGCAATTTGGCCAACGACATCGCCGAAGGCCGTCGTAACTACTCGAAAGGCGATTTGATGTATGTGGAAGGCAAGCTCCGCACCCGTCAATACACCGACCAACAAGGCACGGTGCGTTATGTTACCGAGGTCATCGCCGACAAGATGATGCAGATGGCTCCCGCACGTCCCGCCTCGCAATCGTCGTATGGACAGCCTTATACACCTAACACCGAATCCGCACCGACGGGCTACATGCCGCAAAACAACGCCAGTATGCCCGACGAAGGCAACGACCTGCCTTTTTGAGGCAAGTTCGGCTCTATGTCAGAAATAATTCCTACTTTTGCAGCCTGAACTTTAAACACAACGATTTTGGAAACCCCTGACCCTGACCCTCTCATAGGATTGCTCGCCGTTGTTTCTAACAACTTTTTCACTGGATTTACCGCTAGCGCCCTCATAGGATTGGGCGTATTGTGCTTGCTTCTCATTGCCTCGGCGTTGATTTCAAGCAGCGAAACGGCGTTTTTCTCCCTCAAGCCTGCCGACATCGACGAACTTGAGTCGCGCGATGATGCCAAAAGCCGACTTGTGCTCGAGCTTCGCGAAAAGCCTAAATCCTTGCTGGCTACCATCTTGATTGGCAACAATTTTGTCAATGTAACCATCACGTTGCTTTCCACCTACATCATGAGCCGATTGTTCGACATGGTGGCCTATCCTGTGGCGGCTTTCCTTTTGGAAGTGGTGATTGTGACCTCATTGATTCTCATCGTTGGCGAAATCACGCCTAAGATTTATGCCAGCAAACGTCCTGTCAAAGTAGCCCGTTTTATGGCACGGCCGCTGCATTTTATGAACGGGTTTTTCAAACCGTTGAGCAGGCTGCTGGTCAACTCCACCGCGTTCATGGACAGGCACTTGGAGAAGAAAAAAGGCGAAATCTCAATGGAAGACCTTTCCACCGCCGTGGAAATTGCCACCGAGGAGTCCACACAGCCCGAAGAAAAGCAGATGTTGAAGGGTATCGCCTCGTTCAGCGAAAAGGAAGTGAGCGGCGTGATGATTCCGCGTATCGACATTGTCGGCGTGGAGCAAAGCATGGAGTTTTTGGATATGCTTGCCACGATCATCAAAAGCGGATTCTCGCGGATTCCTGTTTATGACGAGACCTTGGACAAAGTTACGGGAATCCTTTATGTGAAAGACCTGCTGCCCTATTTGGACGCGCAATCCTACGAGTGGCAGAAACTCGTCCGCCCCGCCTTCTTCGTGCCCGAAAACCGTAAGATTAATGACCTGTTCCAAGACTTCCGCGAGAAGAAAATCCACATCGCCATTGTGGTGGATGAATACGGCGGCACATCGGGCCTTATCACGATGGAAGACATCATCGAGGAAATCGTGGGCGAGATTAATGACGAGTTCGACGAAGGCAACACCGAAGAACACTACAAGAAGCTCGACGACGGCAGCTATCTCTTCAAGGCCCAAACCAGCATCGTCGATTTCTGCAAGGTATTTGGCGTGGACGAAGGCTATTTCGAACCGATGCAAGGCGAGGCCGACACCTTGGCCGGCCTGATTCTCGAAATCGAGGGACGCATTCCCGAAATCGGGTTCAAGTTCAACTTCGAGAAGTTCCATTTAGAAATCACCGACGCCGACCAGCGCCGCATCAAGGAAGTAAAAGTCGTTTTCGATGAAGAATAAAGTTTCCATATTCCTCGTGGCACTTGCCATGACCTGCCTTGCCGTTTCGTGCGACCGCCAAAAGAACTACCTGCCCAAGCCGCGCGGCTACTTCCGCATCGACCTGCCGGAGAAGGCCTACGCCAAAGTCGACACACTCGACAAATACAGTTTCGAGTGCCCGCAATACGCACTGGTCACGCCCGACCCTTACTCGCCCGAAGAGAAGGACTGGGTGAACATTGAGATGCCGCTGTTCAAAGGCTCCATCCACCTGACGCACAAACCCGTGAACGGCAACCTTGGCGAGTATTTGGAAGATGTTCACACCATGGTAACCAAGCACTTGCAAAAGGCCAACGGCGTGCGCGACAGCCTGAT
>CADAVB010000026.1 GCA_902791165.1 uncultured Bacteroidia bacterium | reverse complement strand
TCGTGGAGCGACGGCCAGCTTATCATCGACGGCACGGCAGAAAATCCCGTCGTCATTCAAGGCGACAGACTTGAATCCTATTACAACGACACGCCCGGACAATGGGATCAAATCATGCTCCTTGACGGTCGCGCCGGCGCCGACCACCGCATCAGCCACGCCATCATCCGAAACGGTTTCATCGGAATCAACTGCCAATCGGCACTGAAAGTGACGGAGTGTGCCCTGCGCATCGACAACACCGTCATCGAAAACCAAAGCGGCTACGGACTGTATTCCATCCTCTATGCCGTTGAAGCAAAGAACTTTACGATTGCCAACTGTGGCACGAGCAATGTGTGGGCTTTTGGCGGCGACTATCGCTTTGTGCATGGCACCCTAGCCAACTACTGGAACGGCAACGAACACAAAAACAATGCCGCCATGACCCTGCTCAACTGCGCCAAGGACGGCCAAACCCAAGATATTTTCTATTATCCTTTCAATATGGAATTGGGCAATTGCATCGTTTATGGTTCACAAAAGGACGAATTGGTCACCCATTTCGGAGCCGAAGCCGATTCCACTTTCCACTTCGAGCATTGCCTTGTCAAAACCGAGAAATACGCCAACGCCACGACGGGCTTCAACCATTGCCTGTTCAACCTTGAGCCTTACTTTGCCAATATCCAGCGCAACGACCTCCACATCGACAGCATCGCCTCGCCCGTCATTGGCACAGGCAGTCCGCTTTTCGGCAACGAGGTGCCTTACGACTTGGACGGCGTTTCAAGAACGGGAATGCCCGATATGGGTGCATACCAATTTGTTCAATAAATCAATTGGATTTCTGTATTCTGCATAAAAAAAAGCGGCATTTCTGCCGCTTGATTTTCATACATTACAGCCTAGACTTAGGCTTCCGAAAGGTCAACGATTTCAGCTTCAGGAGCGTTCTTCATCACCGAGGCGATACCGTTCTTCATGTTGGTTTCGTTGGCATACATCTGGCTGGTGCCGATGACTTGGCCGTTGGTGGCCATCAGGTTGAAATAAGGCTTGCCGTTGCTGGCTTCCTTGATGTCAAAACGTTTCTCTTCTTGGCTGTTCTTTTTGACCGACTCGATGCCGTTGAGGCAGGTAGCCTTGCTTGCGTAGCCTTGGCTAGTGAGGATGACTTGGCCATTGGTGGCCTTCAGATTGAACTGGAATTCGCCGTTCTTTCTGCTTGTGATTTCAAATTTACCCATTTTTAAGTGTTTTTAAAAGTGTTTAGGGCGCAAATATAAGTTTTTTATCAAAAACAAAAGGCAATTAATAAAACTTTTTTTCAATTCAGGCTCAATGCACCTACTGCAAACGCAAAAGAAGCATGTCGCGATAGCTGGCACCCACGGGGATTTTGACACCCGCTACGGTAACATCCGACTTGTCCAAATCCTCTATATGACTGAAAGACACGATGTAAGACTTATGAACGCGCACAAAACGGTCTTTCGGAAGCAGCTCTTCCAAGTCTTTCAGTGCATAAAGCGCGGTGATGCGACGGTCGGTGGTATGGAAAGTAACGTATTCATGCTGTCCTTCAATGAAAAGCAAGTCGCCGTAATTGATTTTATAGAGTTTGTAGTCGGCCTTCACAGTGATAAAGTCGTTGGAGCGGCTGATGGTGTCGGCGGTTATTTTGCCTGCATCTTCGCCATTCGGTTTCACGTTGCCTATGGCCTTGTTGATGGCTTGGATGAAACGCGGAAAATCGAAGGGTTTGAGCAGATAGTCGGAAACGGCCAAGTTGAACGCATCGACGGCATACTCCGAATAGGCCGTGGTGAAGATAACAGCGGGCTTCTTTTCCAAACTCTTGACCAGTTCAAGTCCTGTCAAATCAGGCATTTGAATATCTAGAAGCATAATATCTACCTTGTTATTCTTTAGGGCTTCCATTGCCTCGAACGCATTGGAACAAGTGGCCACCAATTGCAGCGATTCCATTTTGGAAACATAGTCTTGAAGCAGCTTTTGCGCCAAATATTCATCATCCACAATGATGACGTTGTATTTCTCTTTCATAATTCTATCCTAACTTTATAAATATTATTATCTTGTTCAATATCAAACACATAGCTTTCTCCATAATGAAGCATCAGGCGCTGTTGCACGTTCATCTGTCCTATGCCCGATTCTCTTGTTTCCGTTCCGTTGCCCACAATGGACATGGTGTTTTGCGCGATGGTGTTCTCGGCCTCGAAGCTGAACTTACCACCCGACTGCCTTATGCCGACATGCACAAAACCCTCGGGATGTGTTTCTAAACGGCTGTATTTGAAGCAGTTTTCAATGACGGGCTGCAACAGCATGGGCGCAATCATGAAGTCCTCATTCTCCACGTCCTTGTCTAAATGCACGTCGCGCCGACCGCCCATGCGCATCATCTGGAAGTCGATGAAATTCTCAATGTAGTTGATTTCCTTGCTCAACGGGATCATCTCGGCCTGACAGTCCACGAGCACGTAGCGCAACATTTCGGAAAGTTTCAGCACACCGTCGGCGGCGTTGTCGTCGTGGGTGTAAACCATTGAGTAGATGTTGTTTAGCGCATTGAAAAGGAAATGTGGGTTGATTTGCGACTTTAGGTAGCGCAGTTCCATATCTAGTTTCTCGCTTTTCAGTTGGTCGGCGATGATTTTCTCCTCGTTTTCCTTGCGCTGGAAGTAGAAAATCACTGTGATGGCATAGGTGGCGATGAACCAAATCAGACGCACCATGAAGGCCATGAAAGCAAACGGGAAGGTGAACAACTCCGAGAAAGGCCGATTTGCGATGAAATGCAGCAAACAAATGTCGATTCCCGTAGAAAGGGCTGCCCAAACGGGAAGCACGAAAATCGAAATCAGGATGAAAAGCACTAATCTTTTTCTTGCTAACAGAATGGCAATTAGCACTTTATTCACAAAGACCACTTCGAGCACCACCATTCCGACAAAACACAGCGAGCTGACTACTCGGAAGAGCGTGTTGCCCGAAAAGTGCACAGCAAAGAAAATGATGAACAGCACAATCCAGATGACGCCCCATTTGTAGAGGCGCTCCAGCAAGTCGAGGTTGGCGGTGGGCAATGTCGGCAGGGTTCGTTTCTTCATCTCCACTTAATTTGGCGCAAAGATAAGGCGAAAACCGAAAACGCCAAGAGGATTTTGAAGATTTGAGGGGATTTTATCAGAAAGTGTTGGTTGTAACCAACAATTTTTATTGAAAAGTACAACGAATAAAGCCATCTAACAATACATTAGACGGCTTTTAATAACCAAATAAATTCGCTAAAATCAGTCGTTATTGACGGGAGAACCGTTGCCGAAGGCGTTCGTCTTCTCGGGGAGGGCTTCGGTAGGTTGTTGAAGCACTCGGCCTTTGATGCGTAGCACTACGGTAGAGTTTTTGACGGCGTTGGAATTTACGGTTACGGTCTTGTTGATTTGCCCAACTCGGTTGGTCCTGTAAGTTACCTTGATGACATCCGACTCGCCGGGGAGAATAGGCTCGTTAGGCCAGGAAGGAATGGTACACCCACAGCTCGACTTGGGCTCTTGAATCAGCAGGGGTTCCGTGCCCGTGTTGGTGAAGCGGAACTCACATTCGCCATTGCCGTTGTAAGGCACATCGCCGTAGTCGTGGACGGTTTTCTCAAACTCGATTTCAGGACCGCTCTGGGTCTTTGCGTCTTGCGCCTTGGCCGCTCCTGCCATAAGGAGCATGATACCAAGCAGATAAACAACTTTCTTCATTGCTTTTGATTTTAAGATGTGAATAATTAGTGAATTGTGTTTGATTTTGAAATGATGCTGCAAAACTACCGTCTTTGTCAAGCGGTCGGGCAGTCATTCCAAACAATTCCAAATTATTAAAAATGCAAAATTCTGAAAACAAACAAGATAGCTCAACGCCTGTTCCAAACGATTTTTGGAAACAGTCCAAACTTATTCTACCCTTCCTCCATCTTTTTCCTACGTCTTCCGCGCAGTTTGTCAATCATATTGACGGTAGTGCCGAGATAGTCGGCTTCCTCTTGGCGCGAAAGTTTGAACCAGGAAAGTATGTAGGATTTCCGCTCGTCCTCGTCCAAATTGGGGTATTTTTGTTGCAGGGTTGCCATCAGGTCGGGATAGAGCTGGTCCACCACCGCGAGCATGGCTTCCCAATGGTCCTTGTCGCCGTAAACGAACTCCTCCAAGTCTTTGAGGAGATTGGCTTTCTTATTGCTATTCAGATAGTTGTCTAACAAGAGCATAATACGTTGTTCCTTCATCAGGGCATCCGAAAGGCGGTCGGCGTAGTCTTGTTGGATTTGCTCGTTTTCAGCGTGTTTTTGGACCAAGTCCTTGTTCTGCTGCTTGAAGTGGAACAACTCGGCATTGATTTCGGCCTCGCGTTTGCGCCTCCGTGCCAAGCGGATTTGCGACACCAACAACGCCGCCAAAACCAAACTTGCCACAATACTGATGACAATAATGATGCGCTGGCCAATAATGATTTTCCGGTTCAACTCGTTCCGCATCACCTCACTGTCGTATTTATGGCTGATGAGCGCAAGATTGTTCCCCTGCTGCTCTATTTCCCTAAGTTTGCTGCCTTCCTCGTACAGACAGCCGTATTTGCAGGCGGTTTCATAATCGCCGCGCTCTTCGGCAAAATCGGACAGAACACCGTAATAAAACCAAGTATCCTCGTTCGGCTCGGTTTGTGACACCAATTCCTCCAAACGGCTGTAATAATAATCCGCAGAATCCAAGTCGCCCGACTCGAAATAGATGTTCCCCATGTCGTGATAGTAGTACATGAGCAGATGGTCGTCGCCATCCGAAATGGAGGCTTGCCAAAAGCGGTTGAGATAATCGGCCGACTTTTCATAATCCCCTGCATTGAAATACAGGGTATGAAAAGCCGACAAGACATTGCGTTTTGCCTCTGTTGATTCGCTTTGGTCGGCAAATGTCATGGCCTGATCCAGATAATACGCCGCGCTATCGAATTGTTTGTGGAACTGATAGAAATCGCCCAACTCTCTCAACGCTTCTGCACGGTCGGCGTAATCCTCGCCAAAGCCCTCGGCAGCAGACTTCAGCAATGAAACAACTTCCTCTTTGTCAGCATAGTAGCCCAAACATTGCGCAATATGATACCGTGCATGAGCCACCGTCAGCGTTTGATTCGCCATTAGGCCGTAACGCTCCGCCTCCTTGAACAGACGCATGGCCTCCGCCTTGTTGCCTGAATCCAACTGAATACGAGCGTTTTCCAAGGCATCTTGTGCGACTTGCTTCACATCGCGGGATGTAGGATGGCAAGCCGCCAACATTGTGACAAGAAAAAACAAAACCAGATGATGCAGTTTCATGGGGACAAAATAAATCTCGTTTCAGCGGCGCAAAACTACCATATTTGTCAAGCAATTGAAAGGGCAGTCCAAACTTTTTTGGGGTTGAATAGTTGTAATGTTTTGGGAATGAATACGTTGAATAATTGATCATTCCAAACTTTTTCAGTAGAAAGCCAAAGATTTTGGCAGTTTAATGTTTGATTAATTCAATTTTTCCCCATCACAAAGTCCTGATAATTCTCTGGATTGACAACCGTGAAAGTATGGTCGGGATAAGTGTTGGCAAAGGTTTCGGTCAGTTTGGGCTGCTTGCTGCCACTCCATTTGAATTCGTAGGTATGCAAAAGGCCGTCGATTTCTTCCAAATAGTCGATTTCTTGCTGCTGTTGGGTACGCCAGAAGTAGCTTTTCCCATAGAAAAGACTGTAAGAGTTGTGTTTCAGGCGCTCGCTCACGAGATAGTTTTCCCAAAGCGCCCCCGCATCTTGTCGAAGCTGTAGCGGCTTGAAGTCCCCAAGTATCGCATTGCGCACACCGTTGTCGTAGAAATAAATCTTGCGGCTTTTTTTCAGTTCGTTTCGCAGGTTGCGGCTGAAGGAGCGCAAATGAAAAACGATGTATGACTTTTCCAACAAATCGATGTAGCGCTGAACCGTTAACGAGTTTAATCCCAACAACTTGGAAAGCTCGTTGAACGACACCTCGCTGCCAATTTGCAATGCCAATGCTTGAAGCAATTGCTCAATAATCTCCGGTTTCCGCACATCCTGAAACGCGAATATATCCTTGTATAGATAGCTATTGACGAGATTCGACAGGGTTTCGCGTTCATCACCCGGCAGATTGACTACTTCCGGATACATACCATAGACCATTCTTCTTTCCAAAAGCCTCTTTTCCTCTGTATTACCATGGTTGTCAATAAGTTCCTCTGAAGAGAACGGAAGCATATTGTATTCGTATTTCCTCCCCGTCAATGGCTCGTTGATGGAGTTGGAGAGCTGCAAAGCCGATGATCCAGTGACAATGATTTGCTTCTCTGGAAAATTGTCAATGAGCAGTTTAAGTGTGATGCCAATGTTCTGGACACGCTGTGCCTCGTCTATTAGAATAAGGTCGGCTTGTGCTGTATCAGCCTGCAATTGGGTTGAAGTGGGATTGGACAGTTTTTGCCTTATATCTGGCTCGTCACAATTCCAAAACAACGTCTTTTTGTCAGTTTCGGCCATCAGCATACGAAGCAAGGTGGTCTTGCCCACCTGACGCGGACCCGTCAGCACAATGGCTTTTCCCCTGAAAAGCCGAGGAAGAATGAGTTGTTTCAGACGACGTTTAATCATGCTTTTATTGTTTGAATCGACTGCAAAAATACATTTTTTTGCAGTATAATAAAAAAAACTTATAAGAATTTTCCATTACGATAGGAAAATCTTACCATTTTATCCTTTTTAAGGGTTATTCATTATTTCCTTTTCGCCGCGTTATCTTCGCTCTCCATCAGCGATTCGCGCTCCTCGATTTGCGTCATTTTGCGGTCGGCAACATAAAAAGTGTTGTCTGCAACCAACAGTTTTCTGCCAAAAGTGTTGCCTATAACCAATAGTTTTTGATAAAAAGTGTTGCCTGTAACCAACATTTTTGTAATCGTATCAGATAAGTCAAAATTTATAATGCGATAACACCAAAATTTCATTGAACCAACAAAATATTTCGTTGAAAACCGCGTATTATTTTGTTGAAAACGGCGTATTTCACAACGAAATTATTCCTACTTTTGCACCTTATTTATAAAAACGACCTATCAACTGAGGAAACAATCTATGAAAAAGCTGATTTTCAGAATTTTAACTATCACAACAATAACCTTTGCCCCGATTTTCGCGAGGGCGCAAGAGGGCGCTTCGACAGGCTCAACGGGCCTCATGCTCACCCTCGACCAAGCCTTGGAGATTGCACTTTCGGAGAGCAACAGCATCAAAATCGCGGACATGACCATCGAAAAATCCGGCTATGCGCAGAAAGGCAGTTATGCCGCGCTTTACCCGAATGTCAATGTGAGCAGCTCCTACCAGCGCACCTTACTCAAGCAGGTGATGGTGATGGACATGGGCGGACAACCGATGGAAATCAAGGTGGGCCGCGACAACAACATCAGCGCGTCAGCTTCGGCCAGTATGCCCTTGGTGAACGCCCAGCTTTGGGAGAGCCTGAAACTCTCGGCCTTGGACGTGGAAATGGCTGTGGAACAGGCGCGTTCCTCCAAAATCGGGATGGTGAAGCAGGTGAAACAGGCCTTCTATGCCGTGCTTCTGGCACAGAAGTCGCATGAAGTGGTTGGACAGGTTTACGAGAACGCTCGGAAAAACTACGAGAAGACCGAGCAACGCTTCAACGTGGGCAAGGTTTCAGAAGTGGAACGCCTTCGCGCACAAGTGACGATGATGAACGCCGAACCGAATGTTTCGAGTGCCGAAAACGCGGTTTTGCTCGCCACCTGGCAACTGAAAGCCGTCATGGGCATCGACCTCGAAACGGAAGTACAAGTGGTTGGCGACCTGAACGACTACACCGAACAAATGCTCACGCCCTACGTTTCGGAAGAGGACATCAGCAGCAACAGTTCGCTCCTTCAACTTGACATTCAGGACCGTATGCTCGAATCGACCCTTCGGATGCAGAAAAAGCAATACCTGCCCACCTTGGCCGCGAGCATCAACTACAACTACAGTGCGATGGGCGACGACGAACTGAGATGGTTCCCCTCCTCCACCGCAGCATTGAGCCTCAGTATCCCCGTTTTCGACGGTTTCCAAAAGCACAACGCCATCAAACAGACCAAGGTGACGCGCAACATGCTCGCCCTGCAACGCGAGGACGCCGAGCGCAACCTGCGCATCGCCATCCGCAACTTCAACGACCAGATGGCACTGTGTATCAAGAACTACCAAGCCGCCAACAAGACGGTGGAGGCTGCTCAAAAGAGCTACGACATCATGGAAAAGATGTACGAAGTCGGCAAGGCCACCTTGGTTGAACTGAACGACGCGCAATTAGCTTTGCAACAGTCGCAACTCAATCAGGCCCAATCGGTTTACAATTTCATGGTCACTAAGGCCTCGCTGGATGAATTAATCGGAAAAGAGTAAAGCTGTAAGCTATAAGCCATTAGCTCAGTAACTACCATGCTAATGGCTAACAGCTAAAAGCTAACAGCCAAACAAATCTTGAAATCTTGAAATAACAATACACAAATCAATGAAATACATCAAACTCACACTCATCACCCTCGCCGCCGCTTTGATGACGGCTTGCGGACAAAAAGACACCAAAACCGCCACAACGGGACAAGACGCGCCCAAAGCCGCGCCCGTGGTGAGCATCGTCACGGCACAAGCCGAAGACGTGGACATCACCAACACTTTCACCTCCAACATCGAGCCTTTCGCGACAAACAACATCGTTTCGCAAACGGCTGGCCGCATCGTGAGCATCAACGCGGAGGTCGGACAGAAGGTGCGCAAAGGCCAAGTCTTGGCCAAGATGGACGACGTGAACCTCGCCAAAACCCAGATGCAATACATCAACGACTCGACCGAATTGGCGCGCCTCACTGAGCTTTACAACATCGGTGCCGTCGCCCAAGCCGACTACGATTTGGCCAAATTGTCGCTCAACGTGACCAAAAAGACCTACGGGAACCTGGCCGAAAACACCTATTTGAGAAGCCCCATCAACGGCGTGGTGACCGCCCGCAACTACGACAAGGGTGACATGTACAGCATGACGCAGCCCATTTTCGTGGTCGAGCAAATCCAGCCAGTGAAGATGCTGGTCAATGTGTCGGAAAGCCTGTTCACGCAGGTGAGCGAAGGCATGGAGTTCGACATCACCGTGGATGCCTACCCTGGTGAGATTTTCAAGGGCAAGGTGAACCTGCTCTACCCCACCGTCAATGCAGCCACCCACACTTTCCCTGTCGAGGTGGTTTGCGAGAACAAAGACGAGCGTTTGCGCCCGGGAATGTTTGCCCGCGTGACGGCCAACTTCGGCACCAACCACCACATCGTGGTGCCTGATAACGCCGTGGTCAAGCAGCAAGGATCGGGCGAGCATTTCGTGTATGTGCTGCAGCCCGACAACACCGTGAAATACACCCTCGTGCAACTCGGCAAGCGTATGGGCAACCGTTACGAAATCGTCAGCGGCATCAACGAAGGCGACCGCATCGTCACTGAAGGACAAGTGAGGCTGAAGGATGGAGTGAGTGTAACTGTGAAATAAATTAATGTGGAGTGAGGAGTTAGTAGTGAGGGGTATTCCCCACAACTCCTAACTCTCCACTCCAAACTCCTAACTGAAAGAAAATGAGTTTACAAAGAACATCAGTCAATAATCCGGTGACGACGGCCTTGGTTTTTGTCGCCATCGCCATTTTCGGCATTTTCTCCCTGATGAACCTCTCCATCAACCAGTTACCGAACATGGAGACCAACTTCATCATGGTGATGACCTCCTATCCGGGAGCCAGTGCCGCCGATATTGAAACCAACATCTCCAAGACTTTGGAGAACACGCTGAACGCCGTGCCCGACTTGAAGCACCTCTCCTCCACCTCGCGCGAGAACACTTCGGTTTTGTCGTTGGAATTTGAAAGCGGCATCGACATCGAGACGGCCACCAACAACGTGCGCGACAAGATTGACGTAGTCAGAAACTACTTGCCCGACGGCGCGACCAACCCCGTGCTGTTCAAGTTCAACGCCGAAGACATGCCCATCATGCTCCTCAGCGTGACGGCGGAAGAAAGCCTGCCCGCCTTGGACAAAATCATCGAGGACCGCGTCACCACGCCTTTGGCGCGTGTGAGCGGCGTGGGTACGGTGTCGGCCAACGGTGCCCCGAAGCGCGAAATTCAGGTTTATGTCGATCCTAACAAGTTGGAAGCCTACAACTTGACCCTTGAAAGCATTTCCAATACCTTGGCCACCGAAAACCGCAACGTGCCAGCCGGCTACATCGACATTGGCTCGAACAGTTACAGCCTGCGTATCCAGAAGGAGTTCACTTCTGCCAAGGAAATGGAAGACGTCATCGTCGGCTCACGCGGCACCGCACCTATTTATCTGCGCGATGTGGCTACGGTCAGAGACGGCTCGGAGGAGCGCATCCAAGAATCGTACAGCAACGGCCGCCAAGGTGCCACCATCATCATCCAGAAGCAGACCGACGCCAACGCCGTGAACGTCATCAAGGGCATCAAGAAACAGTTGAAGGAGATTGAGCCGACGCTGCCTTCCGACGTGAAACTGAACATCATCGTCGATGGCTCCACCTCCATCCAAAATACCATCAACAGCTTGCGCGACACCATCCTCATCACCTTTATTTTGGTGATGTTGGTCGTGTTCGTGTTCTTGGGTCGTTGGCGTGCCACCTTCATCATCGTTTTGGCCATCCCGATTTCGCTGTTGGCCTCGTTGATTTATCTGTTTGCCACGGGTAACACACTGAATATCATCTCCATGTCGGCACTTTCCATCGCCATCGGTATGGTTGTGGACGACGCCATTGTGGTGTTGGAGAACATCACCACGCACATTGAGCGCGGCTCGAAGCCCAAGGAGGCTGCTGTTCACGCCACCCAAGAGGTGCAGCTTTCGGTCATCGCCTCCACTTTGACCATGCTCGCCGTGTTCCTGCCCTTGACCATGATCAAAGGCACTACCGGCGTGATGTTCAAGCAGTTGGGTTGGATTGTGTCCATCATTATGATTGTGTCCACCATCGGTGCCTTGACTTTGGTGCCGATGATGTGCTCCAAAATGCTCGTGATGAACCCACACGAAAGCAAACTCCACAAGGCCATCTTCCGCCCCATCAACAAGGCTTTGGATGCCATCAGTCACGGCTACTCCAGAATGATCAATTGGTGTGTCAATCACCGTAAAGTGGTCATTATAGGAATGTTAGTACTGTTCGTTTTGTCTGTCGCCGTCCTTGCCCCGACCTTGAAGACCGAGATGATGCCCAAGATGGACGAAGGCCGCTTGAGCATCAATATCGAGCTGCCGACGGGCACGGGACAAAACGTGACGGGTGCCCTTGCCAAGAGCCTCGCCGAAGACTTCATGGCCATCCCCGAAGTGAAGATTTGCAACTACAGTTTCGGCCAAGCCGACTCCGATAATGCTTTTGCCTCGATGCGAAACAACGGCACGCACATCATGTCGTTCAACCTGCGTTTGGGCACGAAAACCGAGCGCCGCAAGGCGGGCTTGCGCAAGACCAGCGAAGTGGCCGACGAGATTCGCGCCAAACTCAACGCCATGCCCGAAATCAAGAAGGCCAACGTCAATGAAGGCGGTGGCGGCATGGGCGGCATGAGCACCGTGCAGGTGGAGGTTTACGGCTACGATTTCAACACCACCGACCGCGTGGCCAACGACATCGCGCAAAAACTCCGCGACCGTGGCATCCTGCAAGTCATTGTGGGCCGCGACGAATATACACCTGAGTATCAAGTGGATTTCGACCGTGAAAAGCTGGCTTTGAACGGCTTGAACAGCACAACGGCGGCCACCTACGTCAAGAACCGCATCAACGGCTCGGTGGGTTCCTATTATCGCGAAGACGGCGAGGAGTACGACATCCGCGTGCGTTACGCCCCCGAGTTCCGCCAAAGCGTGGAAGACATCGAAGACATCAAGATTTACAACAGTTATGGCCAGCCCGTCCGCGTCGGCGACCTTGGCGAAGTGATCGAATCATTGACCCCGCCCCAAATCCAACGCAAGGACCGTGAGCGCATGGTCAGCGTTACCGCCGTCGTCGGCAAGGGCATGGTGCTGAGTGATGTGGTCAAGATTTGCGAGGATGTCATCGACGACACCGAAATCCCCGCCGAAATCATGACCAAAATCGCCGGCGACTACGAAACCCAACAAGAGATGTTCGGAGACCTGCTCACCCTGCTCGTCCTCATCATCATCTTGGTTTACATCGTGATGGCCTCGCAATTCGAGAACCTGATGAAGCCTTTCGTCATCATGTTCTCCGTGCCGTTCACCTTCACCGGCGTTTTGCTCGGCCTGTGGGCCACCGGCACCGCCTTGGGCGCGATGGCCTTCGTCGGTATCCTCATTCTGATGGGTATCGTCGTGAAGAACGGTATCGTCCTCATCGACTACATCACCCTTCTCGAAGAGCGCGGTTTGGAGGTGAAGGAAGCCACCGTGAAAGCCGCCCGCTCGCGTCTGCGCCCCATTCTGATGACCACCCTGACCACGGTCTTGGGTATGATTCCCATGGCCATCGGTCGCGGCGAAGGTGCAGAGATGTGGAACGCCTTGGGCATCACCGTCGCATGGGGCTTGACCGTTTCGACTCTCATCACCTTATTATTAATCCCCGCGCTGTACTGCTCGTTGGAAACCCGTGCGGTGAGGCGTAAGAGACGCAAAGCCGAGGAAGCATTGACGAAAACTGAAAATATTAGGTAAACATGAAAGCAATACTCATCACATATAATCAAGCCTACTACGACGAAATCGCCAAAGTGCTGAACGACAATGGCGTCAAGGGCTTCACCGAGTGGAACGAAATCAAAGGCCACGGCAGCAACACGGGCGAGCCGCACTACGGCACCCATGCCTGGCCTACCCTGAATAACGCCATCATCAGCATCGTCGATGACGACAAAGTCGATGCCATCCTCAACCAACTGCACGAGAAAGACCTCAAGACGCCAGAATTGGGGTTAAGGGCGTTTAGCTGGGGGATTGAGAAAATGATTTAGTTCCCCACAAACCCGCTCTGATACTTAAACAAAATAAACTGGTCCGCATTGATGTCATAATCAATGGTATAGACGCAGAAACGGCAGTATTCGTAGGTGCCGTCGGGCAACAAGAGGCGGCCAATGTAGCCATCTTGCAAGTTGATGTGCTCGATGGTGTCGGTCCAGCCATCGGTTGGGATTTTGTCCACCATTTTCAGCTTGTAAACCAAGTCCTTTACGAAGGCAAACTCAACCCTGTCAGAGCCAGTGTTGAACACATTGAAGTTGTGGTCGGCGCAAATGTTCACGTCGCCTTGCGAGAAAAAGTTGCAGCCTTCGGTGCGGTCAAGAAACACGTAGGCCACCTCATAATTGGTTTCGTATTCGCCGCAACCAAACTGTCCCAAACACAGGAACAATGCAACAATTAAATTTCTGATTTTCATATTTTTATCCTCCAATTTCGTCTAATTCAAGCCACCGCAACTCCTTCTCATCCAACAAATCCCTAATCTCCTGCAAGCGATTGCCCATCTCTTGCAGTTTCTGGTAGTCGGTTTCGATGTTTAGGGCTTCCGTTAGGTTTGCTTTTTCAGTTTCGAGGGATTCCATTTCCAATGCAAGCTGCTCATACTCACGTTGTTCCTTGAAGGAACGTTTTCCCTTCTCGCGCTGCTTGACCGGACGAGGGTCGTCTTTCTTCTCCGCCGCTTTTTCCTTGCGTTCCTCTTTCTGCTTGGCGTCCAAATAGTCTTTGTACAGGCTGTAGTTGCCCATAAAGCCTTTCACATTGCCATCGCCTTGAAACACAAAAAGTTGATCGACAACTTCATCCATAAAGAAACGGTCGTGGGAAACCACCAAGAGGCAGCCTTTGTAACCACGCAGGAAGTCCTCCAACTTCTGTAATGTCAATAGGTCTAGGTCGTTGGTAGGTTCGTCAAGGATGAGGAAATTGGGATTGCTGACAAGCACGGTGAGCAGGTAAAGCCGCCGTTTCTCGCCACCGCTGAGCAGGGCCACGGGCTGGCGGTGCATCTTGTAGGGGAACATGAAATGCGCCAACAATTGGTCGGCGGTATAGACCTTGTCCTTGCCGTAATTGACCACCTCGGCGATGTCGCGCACGGTGTCAATCACGCTCTTGCCCTCATCGAATTTGATGCCTTCTTGTCGGTAATAGCCGTAACTCACTGTTTCACCAGTCTTTATGCGGCCTCTGTCGGGCAATACGGAACCAGTAATCAGGTTCAGGAAAGTCGATTTTCCCACGCCGTTTTTCCCAATCAGGCCGATGCGCTCGCCGCGCTTGAAAACATAGTCGAAATCCTTCAAAACGAGAAGGTCGCCGTAGGATTTCGACACATTGCTCATTTCCAGTATCTTGCCGCCCAGCCTTTGCATCTGCAAGCCAAACTCCAAACGCTCGTCCTGTTCTTGGTATTTCGAGCGTTCCTTCAGGTCGTAAAAGGCATCGATGCGGCTCTTCGACTTGCCAGTGCGGGCTTGCGGCGTGCTGCGCATCCATTCCAATTCGTACTTCAGCAGTTGGCTGTTGCGCTCCGCCGTGGCGCGTTTCACCTCCTCGCGCTCGCGACTTTTCTGCACATAATAGTCAAAATTGCCATTGTGAGTGTACATCACGCCTTGATAGAGTTCAAAAATCTTATTGCACACTCTGTCAAGGAAATAGCGGTCGTGCGTGACCATCAGCAGCGTCATGCTGGATTGGGTGAGAAACTTCTCCAACCATTCCACCATCTCCACATCCAAGTGGTTGGTAGGCTCGTCAAGTATCAGGAAATCAGGCTCATGCAAAAGTACCAATGCCAAAGCGAGGCGTTTCACCTGCCCGCCCGAAAGTTCATCGACGGATTGCTCCAAATCATTGAGTGCAAAGCGGGTCAGATACTGTCGCGCTTTCAGGTGTTGTTCTTCGTTCAAGTCGTCGAGCAAGTCGGAAATCCGTGTTCCAGCGGGATACACGGGCAATTGTTCCAAGTAGCCGATTTTCAGGTCGTTGGCATAGGTTATCGTCCCCGAATCGGGCGACTCCTTCCCTACCAAAATCTTCAGCATGGTGGATTTGCCCGAGCCGTTGGTGGCAATCAGTGCGGTTTTGTCGCCCTTGTCGATGCCAAAGGTGACATCGGAAAACAAAGTCTTGATTCCGAATGACTTGGAAATGGAATTGACTGAAAGGTAATTCATCAGGCGAAGCGTTTGACGTACTCGATGGGGTACTGGCTCTTTTCGGAAACCTGCTCCACCGTCATTCCAGATTTCAACAGTTTCTTGATGACGGCATCCATCGCCTCTCCCACTTCAATAATATGGAAATCAGGGTCATAGAAGCGAACCACACGCTGACCCCAAGGCATTTCTTCCACACCATGCACATACTTGAGTTTGGGGAATTCCTTCAGGTATTCGAGGAAACGGTCAAAGTTTTCTTCCTCGAAATAGAGTTCCACGGCATTGTTTTTGCGGCGCACGTTCTCAGTGTGGATCATCGATTTCCATTTCTTCATTTCCTGGAGTGCGAAACCGCCTTCAAACTGGACATTCTCTCCAAAGTTCATGGCGACCCTGTCTCCAATGACTTCCTCATAAAAATCAATGGATTTCTCCAAGTCGGTAACCGCAAGCAGCGGACATTTGAATTTCAGCATAACAGTCAATTTTGATTGTGCAAAAATAAAAAAAGCCTCGCATCCAACGACACGAGGCCCAACATTTTTCGCATTGCTTATTTCTTTTCCTTCGGCTGCACCGAGAACTTGTAGATGCTCAACTGGCTGTATTCTTCGCCAGGATTCAGAATCGGGTATGGAGCCAAAGATTCATGGTTGATGGCATCAGGGAAGAACTGGGGTTCCAGGGCCAAGCCTTCGCGCTTGTTCATAGGCTTGCCGCTCTTGCCAACGCCTTTTCCGTCAAAGGCATTGCCGCTGTTAAAGAGTATCCCGACTTGGTCGGTCCAAACTTCCATCTGGCGTCCGCTCTTAGGTTCAACGAGGGTGGCGCACCATGAATAGGCCTTCGGGCCGTTCTTGTCCACAATCCAAGTGTGATTGTATCCCTTAACGCAAGTCAGTTGCTCATCTTGCTTATCGATGTTTTCCCCGACAAGGTGCTTTTCGCGGAAATCAAAAGGTGTGCTCTTCACACCTGAATACTTGCCGTTGGGCAGACCTTGTTCATTAAGGGTCGTCATGTATCTCGCATTGATTTGCAGCTCATGGTCGAGGATGGTGCCTCTGCCTTCGCCCCTCAAGTTGAAATACGAGCTATTGGTAAAGTTGCACAAGGTGGGTACATCCGTATTGGCCTTGTATCTGATTTGCAAGGTGTTGTCGTATGTTAAAGTATAAGAAACCGTAACATCAAGGTTGCCAGGGAAACCGTCCAATCCATCGGCAAGAAGGGCGTGCATCTGAATGACGCTGTCATTGGCCGAAACCACGTCCCAAACCATCTTGTCGGCACCGACGAGGCCTCCGTTGAAGGTATGCTCACCATCATTCTTGGCCAGTTGATACGTGACGCTATCCAACGTAAAAGTACCATTGGAAATGTAATTGGCGCAACGACCCACAATGGCACCCAAATAGCGTTCGCCACTGTTGTTCAGATACTTATCGATATGGTCGTAGCCCAAAACGACATCCTCGTAGCTACCGCGACGGTCGGGTACCCACAATGCCACCACACGACCGCCATAGTTGGTCACCTGCATGGTCAAAAAACCGTTTTTCAGGGTATAAAGCGACACCTTTTTGCCTTCAATCTCTTTGTTGAAATTGGCGGCATCAATCAATTTGACTTCTTTTTTGGGACTACAACTTGCCAATAACAAGGCAAATGCAAAAATCGACAATGCTTTTTTCATCTTTTTTCGATTCCAAATTTTATACTTTTCCTTTGAATGATTTGCATTTTGGGCGGCAAAATTACGAAATTCGATTCAACCTTCCAAACAGATTTTTACTTTATTCTAACAACACCTTGATAATCAACCGTTTTATGCTTTTTCAAAAACTCAATAACGGCTTCCTCGGTGGTTTTATAGAGGCTTTGTCCTTCGTCGAGGCTTTCCATCCTGACTGTCGAGGCCATATAGCTATTCATGGCGACTTTGTAGGTGGCACCCGTGGAGAACTGTCCTTTGTCGGGCGTAACGAAAACGCTAATGTTTTGGCCGTCGTCCACAATGGCGCAGGTCATTCCGGAAACGTAGGAGGGATAGCCGCCGTTTTTCTTATAGGAGTTGACGATGAATTTCTTCAGTTGTGCTCCAGTCATCTCGAACATCACCACCTCGTTGCCAAAGGGGTCGATGGTATAGACGTCTTTCACGGTGATGGGGCCTTTGTTGAGATAATTGACGCGAAGTCCGCCAGTGTTTTGGAAAGCGAAGTCGGCACCACTCAACTCTCGCATGGCATCGGTAAACAAACACCCAATCTCGTCGCGAGTCTGGAACTTGGTTCTCGCCGTGGCAATGGCTTCGTTCAATGCAGGCGAATCGTTGAATTCATCGACCATCTTCTTGACTTGTGGCTGACTGCGTTTCGATCCTTTCACGTTGAGCACCTCCGCGCTCTTGTCCACCAGTTTTCCTTCGTTAAACTTGAGCCGCAACAAAGTGGCATACTCCAAATGCGACCCCGACTGGGTGATGAGCACGCCGTTAAGCTCGGAAGGCCGGTCAATAAGCGTATGGCTGTGGCCTCCGATAATCACATCAACCCAAGGGCACTTCTGGGCCAACTCACGGTCGTCCTCATAGCCGCAATGCGAAAGCAAAACAAAGGCATCGGTCTGATTTTTAAGATATTGGTATTCGGGAAGCACCTTTTCGGACTTTCTAAAAACCAGTCCTTTCAAATTGTTGGGATGCGCGCCAGGAAAACCATCGGCACGGACCTCTATCATGCCCACAACCGCTATTCTAACGCCTTGAACTTCCATTATCTCGTATGGTTTTACATCAAGTTTCGTGTTTTCTGGCACGCGCACATTGGCGCACAAAAAAGGGAAATCGGCCCGCTCGATGTCGTTTTGCAAGGCCGCCACACCCGCGTCCCACTCGTGGTTGCCCACGGCAGAAACATCAAAACCCGTCGCGTTCATCAAAGCTATCACAGGATAATTGGTCGGGTCGTACTGGTCATTGACAGGATTGCCCGTGCGGTTGTCGCCCGCCGAGAAAACGAGCAGATGAGGGCACACCTTTTTAATACTATCCACCGTCGCCGCAAACTGCGGGAAGAGGTCAATATTGGAATGAATGTCATTGACCGACAAGATGGCAATTTCGACGGCGCCTGAGGTTGTGGATTCCGCTGTTGGTTCTTTGTCTGCTTGGTCTTGCGGCTTGTTTCTGTTGGCAAGATACAGGACTATCGCCACAAGGGCGAGAACGAGCAACAATTTCTTTTTGTTCATGGTTAAGTAAATTTGCTGCAAAAATAGGAAAAAGTTCTATCTTTGCAGCATCATGCCGAAGCAAAAAAAGGACAACATCGCCATCGAACGCCGAACCAGTTGGAAAGTGGTGATTACCAACGTCTTCGTCATCGCGTTTTGCGGTGCGCTGTTCTATTACATCTTCAACGAGCGCAACTCGATAGCCAACCATAAGCTCAATATCGACAAGCAAAACCAAACGATGGCATGGACCAGCCAGTTTACGCAAGACATCCACGACGCGCAATCGGAGGCCAATCTTTATGCCGCTACCAAAAGGTGGAAACACTACAGACAATTCAACGAACTGAGCCAGAAAATCAACGCCCAATGCGACTCCATCGTCACCACCGACATTGGCGAGGAAAACAAAGTCCTGATTCAAGAAATCGTCAAGCTGGTCAACAACAAAGGCAAAATCAGCATGGCCATCTCGCGACAGTTTGCCGACTTCAACCCTTTGGCCGACTTCGACCGCACGATCGACGACTACCGTCCTCCCAAAATGGAGGATGAAATCGTGGTGACGACCATCACGAAAGACACCCTCATCCGCGTCCCCAAGCAACACAACAACACCGGCTTTTGGAAACGCATGGGGCAGGTTTTCAGGCCTACCGTCGAAAGCGACAGCATCGTCCGCATCTCCATACAAGAAACCGACACGCTACACATCAAACAGCAGCAAGCTGACACGCTGGACATCCTCGCCGACCTGAAACAACTCTCCGACAAGGCCAAGGTGGAGTATCTGGAAAAAATCAAGGAATATGAGCGCACCACCAACAAGCTGATTCAAGACGACAACAAACTCTCGGCCCAAATCTCCAACCTCTTGCTTCACCTCAACCAGGAAATCCTCGATTCGGCAGTCGAAGAAATCTCCAAAAGCGAAGCTATCATCGAAGAGAACACCCACACCTATATCCTCATTGGTGCCATCACCTTGATTCTTATCATTGTCTTCATTATCCTGATTATCAGTGATGTAAACAAAGGTTACCGCGCCCGCCGCGCCGCCGAAGAAGCCCAGCGCAAAACCGAGGAAACCATGGAAAGCCGCCACAAACTGCTGCTCTCCGTATCGCACGACATCAAGGCACCGCTCAGCTCCATCATGGGCTACGTGGAACTGATGGACAAAACCGACAACGAAAAGGAAATCAACTCGATACAGCAATCGGCAGGGCACATCCTCAACCTCCTCAACAACCTCCTCGAATTCTCGAGCCTCGAACAAGGAAAACTACAAGTGAGCAAGGAAACCTTTGACATACGCCAACTCTGCGACGAAACCGCCGAGATGTTTGAACCCTTGGCCCGCCACAAAAACCTGCAATTCCTCTACGAACCCGCCATCGAAAAGGGCTGCCATGTCCTTTCCGACAAACTGAAAATCAAGCAGATACTCATCAACATCATCTCCAACGGCATCAAATACACCTTGGAAGGCTCGGTCAAGTTCAAGGCGAGAATCGGACGAAACCTCGTCGTTTTCGACATCACCGACACGGGCGTAGGTATCCCCGAAGACAAGATTGAAGAGGTGTTCAAGCCCTTTGTGCGCATCGAGACCTACAACCAGTTCGCCGAAGGCAGCGGCTACGGAATGTCGGTCGTCAAAGGTTTGGTGGACCTGCTCGGCGGCGAAATCCATGTGGAATCGGAGGTTGGGAAAGGCTCGCATTTCGAAATCAGGCTGCCCGTCGATAGCATCGAAAACATCGATACCAAGGATGAGGCAAGCGACGGCAGCAAGAAACGTTTCAACATCTTAGTCGTGGATGACGACAACACCTTGCTCTCGGTCATCGACAACATGCTGCACCGCCTCGGCCACCAGGCCATCCCCTGCCGCTCGATGAACGACCTCGACAATGCCTTGCTGCAAATCCAAGACTACGACTTCATCCTCACCGACCGTGAGATGGGCGCGGTGAGCGGCAACGACATCCTCTATCTCGTCAAGGAAGTCGATAATTCCAAACCCGTCATCCTCATGACCGGCCGCATCGAATACACCACCGAGAAAGCCAAGGAGGAAGGCTTCGAAGGCTTCTTGCAGAAACCGTTCAACATGAGGCAGTTGGAAGCCTTGTTCGGAAGTGTAGCCACAAGCGAAAACACCGCCGAAACCGCCTTCCCCGACTTTCAGGCTTTTGGCGAAATGATGGGCAACGACCACGAGGCCATGACCGAGGTTTTGCGCGTCTTCGTGCAGTCCACCGCCGACGACTTGCTCTTGATGAACACGCTGATAGAAAACAACGAATTTATTGAGGCACAAGCACTTTGCCATAAAATGCTGCCCATGTTCACCCAACTGGAACGCGACACCACTTTCCTCTCCAAGATGAACGCCATGCGCGGCAAAGGCCAAACCGATGCCGACTACCCCGAATGGAAAGACGACGCGGCACAATTCATGGCCCAAGCCGACGAATTGTTGGATCTGCTGGCGGAGAAATACGGAATCGGGTAAGAAACAATCATTTCCCGCTCTTCCGCCTATTGCAGTCGCGGCAGAGCATTTGGCAATTCTCGGCCACGGTTTTGCCTCCGAGATGCCACGGCGTGATATGGTCGGCCTCCATTTGCGACAGGTCGAAATGCTGCCCGCAGTCGGCACAGAAACCCATTTGACGCTCGTATGCCGCCAATTTTTGCGCAGGAGTGAAAGCACGAATGGACAAATATTTCTCCTTTCGAGTGAGAATGTATGGATAGATGCCTGTCTTTTTGGTCACGTCGTCGTCGAGGATGAGGCGTTTCACTTCATCGTCAACCTGTTTGTAGTCAAACACTTGGTCTTTGAATTGCTTGTAAAGCATACCCCAATCCACGCCCTTCATTATCTTTTTGCGCTCCTTGGTGGGGCGGAACGAGGTCTCAATCCAAGTGATGACCGACTGGAAGAACTGCCACAGCGGTGCGGCACTCGGGTCATGCTGGTGGTTCGACATATAGACCTCCACGTTGCCATCCGAAATCCAAGAGATGGCCGTTTCGAGATAGTCCTGACGGATGGCCGAACCCGTGAGGTAGTCGCCCCCGATTTTGGCCGCCGGCGCACCGTTTTTGCTGAAATAACGCTTGGCGTCGCTCACCCACGAGCCAGAATATACGGCGTTGCGCAACTCTTGCTCGGTGAGTTCCTTTCCCGCTATGTTGATGGTTTTGAACCATTTGAGTTTCTCGCTGTCGGAGCCGCTGCAAATATACACCTGCAACTCGTAATTGAGGATTTGTTCTTGCTCGTCGGGCTGGAGGTTGTGGAAATAGCGGAAATTGAAGGCGAAGTCGCCGTTGACGTATTGGCAGATGCTGATGGTGCGTTGCTGGCCGTCGATGATTTCAAATTGGGTCGTTGGGTCTTGTAGGGACACACCGCGTGTGTCCGACGACCCTGCGGACGCATTCGATACAGAGGACGCATTCGATGCGTCCCTACGGGCCCAATACATCACATTGAGCGGGAAGCCGTTGGTGAGCGTGTCGATGACCGCATCGCGTTCCTTCTCGCCATAGACGAATTCTCGTTGGTAAGGCGGACGCACGTCGAGGCGGCCACCATAGGCGCGCACGCCGTTTTCGTTGTTGTCCGCGTAGCCTTTCGTCAGTTCGCGGACAGTGATTTTGTGGAGTTCTATGTTCATTGTGTTGTGTTTTGTGCAGGGACTTACGTCTTTATCAGGGACTTACGTCGCCTGCTTATTGATATGTCGCCCCTATGGGGCTTTGCTTCTCCTGCCAGGATGCTGCCTGCCGTAGGTCGCGACCTACGGTTACTCGTGTATCGTCCCTTCGGGACGAGGTGAAGCCCTGTTATTTCTCTTCCGCCGCCATCGAAACGGGCGTGTCGCTCATCTCGTATGGCACCACCTTGGGCTGACGGCGACGGATTAAGATACGGGCATAACATTTGTCTACCCTATAATCATCAGATGTCAAGTATTTTCCATCTGGCTTTTTTATGTATAACAAATAGTCCCTTTTATCTGAAATATAATCTTTTGTGATAGGGTCTCTAAACTTTTGATACTTTTTTGTAGGCGTGAAATTTCCTTCGCCTATTCCCAATGTAATAATCTCAAACTGTTCAGGATTATACTTATCCAAAAACGTTATTGGCACTCCCATCACGCCATTATAATCCATTGGAATTTCGGCGGTTTTGTCCACATTGATGGCATCATAGTTGTCATACTTCGGATAGTCTTTTGGATTATAGGTTTTGTATAAAATCAAATCCTCATGTCGTTTCGGAATCTCTAAATTGGTGAACCAATTCACACCTGAAACTCGAATCATACCTTCGCGATGGTCTCCTGCCGTTGCCACATCTTCATATTTGCTGATGAAATGAGCAGCACTTCCTTTAAAACCATAACCAAGCCATATTTGATTGTCTTTTATCAACGGGAATATTTCTTTGTATGTAATCGCATTCTGATGCCCAACAATCACAAACTTCTTCTCATATTTCATCAACTGCGCCACATATTCTCGAAACAGCGAAAACGGCGGATTAGTCACCACAATATCAGCCTCTTTCAATAGTTCAATGCACTCTTGGGAACGGAAATCGCCGTCGCCTCTGAAGTAATGGATGCCGATTTCCTCGGGGTCGGGCACACGGTTGCCGTTGCGGTCGCCGAAATACTCCAACCAAATGGCTTGTTCAGCATCGTTTTGACTGAACAAGTCGCGGTTTTGGTTCTTGTAGCAAGTGGTAATCAGTTTCTTAAGCCCCAACTGCTCGAAGTTGTAACTGAAATAATGGAAGAAGTTGCTCACACGAGGGTCGTCGCAGTTGCAAAGTACCGTCTTTCCTTTGAAATGCGCCTTATAGTGCCGCAGTTCGTTCTCAATATCAACAAGTTGAGTGTAAAATTCGTCTTTCTTTGCAGTTTTTGCTGCTCTAAAACTCTTCTTTTCCATTATGATTGACAGTTTTTGCAATGCT
>CADAVB010000025.1 GCA_902791165.1 uncultured Bacteroidia bacterium | reverse complement strand
GAAGAATGGGCGGCCTCCGTTGCCATGCGCCATGTAGTATTGGAAAGCGGCTTTCACGTCGTTGGCGGCAAAGGCGGCGTTGCGCAACATAACGCTGTCCGGCTGACTGTACGACTCAAAAATCATTTGGCGGTAATACGGCGCGAAGAAGTTGTATTCGGCGTACAGCATCTTGTTGAAGCGCTGGTTGCCGTTGGCCTCCTCCCTCACTTCGGTCAAGGTGATGTCGGCGAACCAAGAATTGCCGTTATTTTCATAGGATATCGTTGATACCGTGGGATATACATAAAAAACATCGGCGGATTTGCCTTCGTTGCCGAAAGCGTACCAATAAGTAGTATCGGCGTAATTAATTAAGATGTCATGGTTTTCGGCTGTTTTTTTGTCTGTACATGATGCGAGCAGCATAAGGCTCAAAACAAGATAGTGTAGTTTATTCATAATGTGTCTTTTATGCTTATGGCGGTTCGTCCCGTTGAGAAGATTGCGGGTCAAACCCTCAATGACGGTTCAAAGTCTTCGGATTTCACGGTGATGTGGGCTTGCTCGTAGAACGGCAGCCTTTCGGCGTAGTGCTGCTGTATGTATTCGGCCAGTTCGGCCTCGGTCTTGTTGTCGGTGAGCGGACGCTTGCGCTTCGAGTGCAGGATGCGGTCGGCGGCGGCCTCGGGACTGATGCGCATGAACACGGTCGTGCCGTGGCAGTTCATCCATTCCATGTTGTCGAGGCAGCAAGCCATGCCGCCACCAGTGGAGATGACCGTATGTTCCATGTTTTCAGTGGTTTTCAGCACCTCCGACTCCAATTTTCGGAACAGTTGCTCGTCGTATTTCTCGAAGAAATCGTGGATGGAGATGCGGTATTTTTCCTCAAACATAGCATCGGTGTCGGCCACGTCCCAGCCCAAGCGCGTGGCGATACGCTTCGCGGCGGTGGTCTTGCCCGCGCCCATGTAGCCTACTATGTAAATTCGGGTATTCAAGATTTGAAATTCAAAGATTCAAAAATTCAAAGATTTCGGACGCAAGCATTGCGTCCCTACTCCTAACTCCTAACTATCAACTATCAACTATCAACTATCAACTGATACTGGCACACTTGCAGTTTCCCGTCGCCGTCGCGGAGGTGGAAGCCGTTGCCGAGGCAATAGCGCCACATCTTGCAGTCGGCGCAGCGGTCGGTCTTCATCCATTTGCGGTCGCGGTAAACGCCGAACTTGTTTTGCCACACCTCCCAGAAGCTGTCCTTGTAGATATTGCCTTGATGGTAGTCGCTGCGGATGCTGAGGCAGCCCGAGATGGAGCCGTCGGCCAACACCGAGGCGATATTGATGCCTGCGCTGCACGAGAAATAATGGTTGCGCACCTCGCCCTCGTATCTGCCGAGGTAGCCGTCACAGCCGTAGTCGGCGCGGATGCGGTCTTCCTGTCGCGTTTGCTTGATAAACTCCATCATCTCAACGAATTGCGCGTTGGTGAGCTTGAAGTCGGGCTCGTTGGCGGCGCGACCGAAGGGAAACACCGTGAACAATCGCCAGCGACGGATGCCCAACGAAATTAGGAAGTCGCGAAACTCGGGCAAGTAATTGATAGTGCGCTGATTGACGCAGGTAATCACGTCCCAAGTGAGGTTGGGGTGCTGTTTCAAAGCCTCGACCGCCACCAAAACGTTCTTATAGCTTTGCGGGTTGCCGCGCATCCAGTTGTGGTCGTCCTCGAAGCCATCGAAGCTCACCGCGATGGAACGCAATCCGTTGGCGACGAACTCGTTGAGTTTCTCGGGTGTGAGCGTCATGCCGTTGGTGACCATGCCCCACACGAAGCCGCGCTTGGAGATTTCGTGGCCGCAATGCGCCAAGTCGCGGCGCATCGTGGGTTCGCCGCCCGTGGTGATGACCATCACCTTTGACGGTTCCATGTGCTGCTTGATTTCGTCGAGCACTTTAAGGAAGTCGTCGAGGGGCATGTCGGCGGTTTCGGAGAGCATACGGCAGTCGCTGCCGCAGTGTCTGCAATTGAGGTTGCAGCGCAGCGTACATTCCCAGAACAGCTGGTGCAGCTCGTGCTCTTCGGTGCGCTTTTGCAGCACGGCGCGGTTGAGTTCGAGCATCACCTTTTTATAGAAGCCGAGGCGTTCGCTCATGGTTCTTGCAACAAAATCATCGTTTTATGGCCTCTTGGTGCCATATAAGACTTCGGCATCGCCTTTATTAATCTGTGAAGTTGGCTTGCCCAATTCTTCAAGTTCTTTTTGGATTTCTTCGGCCTCTTGACGCAGGCGTCGGGTTTCGCGGCCGTATTCCTCGATGATTTCGGGCGAGCCATAAACGCAGGCACCTTCGCGTTCGCGTAGGGCATTTCGCAGTTGGTCAAGGCGCTCCATCAAAGTCACACGTTTCTGTTTCATTTCCAATTGTTTAGCACTCTGTTCCAAGTCCACATCCTCGCCAAGGCGATAGTTGATGGAATCGAGTTGGTTGCGGAGGCGCAAGGTTTCGAGGCCATATTTCTGGATGAGGGTTGGCGAGCCGTAAACGGCCGACATTTCGCGCTGTTTGAGAATCTCTTGGATGGAGTCGCGCTCCTTGATGAGCTGCTTGCGCTCGGCTTTGGAGATGCCGCCTCTGGTGGTGCAGCAAGCGCCGAGGAAAGCCAGTCCCGACAAGGCTCCGATCCATACTGTACGTACTATTTTTTTCATCGTTTGGTTGTTATAACGGCGCAAAACTACAAAAAAATTCCAAAAGTTATCAACAAAATTATCAACATCGACCGTTGAAAACTTGTTCATAAGCTGTTGAAAACTTGTTCATAAATAATTCGGGCGCGAATCTTTATTAATGCTAATTTTGGATTTTCAAACCCGTTTCGTTTGGTAAATTGCAAATAATTGAATATCAAATAATTAAAACAAAATTACTATGAAAAGGAAGTTTACTTTGCTGCTGGCAGCGTTTGCACTGCTGGCAACGGTGTTCCTGCCATTACGGATGGTGGGACAGACGCGAAACGACTACGCCTACACTTTCACGGCAAAAGTGTTTGACGCAAACAACCAAACCAAGACACTCGACAATGTTGATTGGACTTTTTCCGGAACCGGAGGTGACTACTTCGGCTACGATGCCACCAAAGGCCAGCAATTCGGCAGCGCAGGCAAGCCCTATTCGGATTTTACATTTTCAACGTCTGGCATTTCAGGAACCATTACGGAAATCAAGGTGAATACGAGCGGCGCTAACGGCATTGCTGGAACGCTCAATGTTACCGTGGGTGGAAATGCCTTTGGCGATGCCTATACGCTGACCAAGGACACAACGGAAGTCACGTTCACCGGCTCGGCATCCGGTGCAATCGTTCTCAATTACGCCCAAACGTCGTCGAGGGCGATTTACATCAAGTCCATTTCTGTCACTTATTCTGGTGGCGGCGGCACCACTACGCCTTCGATTAATGCCGACAATGTCAATTTGGCCTATGACGCCACTTCGGGCAACATTCCCTACACGATTAGCAATCCCAAGCCCAATGTGACGCTCAACGCCACCACCACGGCAAGTTGGGTGAGCAACATTGCTGTGACCAACACTGCCGTAACTTTCACCACCACCCAAAACACGACCAGCTCTGCCCGCACGGCTACTTTCACGCTCAGTTACACTGGTGCCACCAGTAAGACCGTCACCGTCACTCAAGCCGCCGCGCCCGTGGTTTACACCACGATTCCGGATTTGTTTGCGGCGGCAACTTCCACGCAAACCCCAGTATCGGTTACTTTTAACAACTGGGTTGTTTCTGGTGTTTCCACCAATGGTAAGAATATCTTTGTCACCGATAACAACGGGAACGGTTTCATCATTTTCTATAATTCCGACATGAGCGGAACTTTCTCGGCGGGCAAAAAGCTTTCAGGTAATGCCGTGCCTTGCTCATTGGTGCTTTATAAAGGTTCTGCCGAACTTGTCAATCTTGATGCCAGCAACCTGACCATCACTAATGGCGGTACGGTTACTCAATCCAACATAAACATGGCCTCCCTTTCTGGCCTTAACACGGGTGCTTTGGTTCACTATGACAATCTGACTTGCAGCGTGAACAGCGGCAAATACTATCTTTCCGACGGCACAACCACGCTTCAGGTTTTCACTTCCCTATACAACTTTGGTACCACACTTGTAGATGGCAAGTCCTACAACATTACTGGTGTATATCAGCAATTTGACACAACCAAGGAAATCCTGCCCCGCAGCGCAGCCGACATCGAAGAAGTTACCCCTGCCGATCCGGAACTGACCGTCTCGGTCACCGAGCTTTCCGACTTCACTTACACCTTTGGCAACGGCCCTTCGGCAGCCAAAAACTTTACCGTTTCGGGCAGCAACCTGACCGCCAACGTGACCGTCACCGCACCGACCAACTTCCAAGTGTGCGCCACGGCAACCGGCAATTACGCTAACTCGCTGACCCTCACCCAAAGCGCGGGAACGCTGAACACAACCACGGTTTACGTGAAGATGATTGCTGGGCTGGCCGTCGGTAGCTATTCGGGCGATTTGACCATTGCCTCGACGGGCGCAACGAGCAAAACCGTCGCCTTGAGCGGCACCGTGGATGCCATGCCTGTGGTGGAAACCCCAACCTTCACACCTGCCGAAGGCACCTACACCGAGGCTCAGAACGTAACCATCGCCTGCTCCACCGAGGGTGCCACCATCCGCTACACCTTGGACGGCTCCGACCCAACATCGAACAGCACAGCCTACAACTCTGCCATCACCATCAACGCCACCACCACCGTGAAGGCCAAAGCTTTCAAGAGTGGCTGCGAGGACAGCGAAGTGGCCACGGCAACCTATACCATCGTGACCCCCGCGCAAGAAACAGCTTACACCTTAATCAAAAACGCCAACGCGCTTGTAGCCGGCGAGAAATACATCATTGTCGGCATTAAGAGCGGGGAATACAAGGCTTTGGGAAAACAAACCGCGAACAACAGGTCTGCGGTTGATGTTAGCCCCGTTTCCGATGTCATCACGGTCACTCCAGCCACGCTTGCTGGCGAAGAAGCCGTGTATGAACTGACGCTCGGTCAAGAGAACGGCCACTGGACCTTGTACGATGCCGCTAATGGCGGTTACCTCTATGCTGCAAGTTCATCCGCGAACAATCTGAAGACCCAAGCCACCAACAACGCCAATGGCGAATGGACCATTGAAATCGACGGCGATGGTGTGGCCACCATCAAAGCACAAGGCAGTAACACCCGCAACTGGTTGCGCCTCAACAACAATGGCTCGCCTTTCGCATGTTACGCTTCGGGCCAACTTAACGTTTACCTTTACAAGTCGGGCGACGTTCCCCAACTGCCCACACCCACATTGACCGCTTCTGTTACAAGCTTATCGGGATTTAGCTATACCGAAAACGAAGGTCCCTCGGCTGCCCAAAGCTTCACCCTTTCGGGTGGCAACCTTGTGGAAAACGTTACCATTACGGCTCCTACTAACTTTGAGCTTTGCGATACGGAAACCGGCACCTATTCCGCCACCTTGACCCTCACCCCGACGACTGGTGCACTTGACGCTGTCAGCGTTTATGTCAGATTGGCCGCTGGATTAGATTCGGGCAACTATACGGGTAGCCTTACTGCCGTTTCCGGCGAAGCCAGTGCCACCGTGACTTTAACCGGACTCGTCAGCGCAGTACCTTTGACCGCCACGCCCACGTTCAGCCTCGCCGAAGGCAGCTACATGCTTGAGCAAACCGTAAGCATCAGCTGTACCACCGAAAACGCCACTATTTATTACACCTTGGACGGCACCGACCCGACCGAGAACAGCAGCGTTTACAGCGAACCTATCAGTATTCCTGCAACAACGACGTTGAAAGCCGCTGCCATTGCCGACGGCTATGCCATGAGTGAAATTGCCACAGCCACCTACACCATCTATGAAGTGATGCCCATCGCCGATGCCCGCGCCTTGGCCAACAACGCCTACGCTTGCGTGGAAGGCACCGTCATCTTCATCGACGGACGCAACGTGTATGTGCAAAACGGCGCAGCCGGTATCGACCTCTTCTTGAATTCCAACACCGTGCCTGCCAACCTCGCCATCGGCGACAACGTGCGCGCCTACGGCAAGAAAACCGTGTATAACGGTCTGGTGGAACTCACTGGCATCAAAGGCAACAACGACAACGAGTTCGCCATCCTCTCCAACGGCAACGAACTACCTTTGGAGGTGCAGACCGTGGCCGCGCTCAACGCCGACTTTGCCGCCGACAACCTCTTGCAATCGACTCGCGTGAAGATAGAGAACGCCATTATCGGTGCCATCAACCTGAACGGCAACACGCCCATCACGCAAGACGGCGAGAGCATCAACATCTACCGCATCCCCGATGTGCCTGGTCTGTTGGAAGGCGACCGTGTAACCTTCACGGCCATTGTCAGCTGCTACAACGCAATCCAACTGCGCGTGGTCAGCATCGACGACATCGAGTTTAGCCACAATCCCAAGCTGACCGCCACGCCGACTGCTTTGAGCGGCTTGACCTACGAATACGAAGACGGCGGTCCGTCGGAACTCGCCCAATTCCTTTTGAGCGGCGACTTCTTGACCGATGCGGCCTACATCGTCCCGTCAGAAAGCTTCGAGGTTTCCACCTTCGGCGGCGAGCTGTTCCAGCCCGAAAATCCTGCCATGGTGAGCGCACCCGCCGGACATTTCAACAACCTGCCCATCTTTGTGCGCTTGAAAGCCGGCCTTGAAGTGGGCGAATACAACGAGCGCCTCGCCCTTGCCACCGAGGGTTCCGACACGACCTACGTCAATGTCAGCGGCACAGTAACGGGCAACGCACCCACGCCGCCCACTCCACCTGTCGTTGAAGGCGACTATGTACGCATCAACGACTTGAGCCAACTTGCAGACGGCAGCCAAGTGATTATCGCTTCGAGATACAACGCCACTGCCAATGCCTACGAAGCCGCCGCCAACACGCTCACGAGCGGCAAAATGACCTATACGGCATTCGTTAGCGCCACCGACAGCAACAACAACGAAATCCTTCCCGCCGCCATCGCCGATGCAGAAAACAACTACTATTGGACGGTCGGCGTGAACGGCAGCAACTACACCTTCACCAACGCCAACGGCGACGTGCTCAGCTACAACAGCGGCACCAACTTCAATTTCACAGGCAACAAGACAGACTGGACCATAGTTGCAGCCACCTCCGAAGAAAGCGCTCTCGTTCCGAACTACGGCGGTTTCCGCATCACCAATGTTGATTCCGACACCCGTGGTATCGCGCTGCGTTATAATCAAACAGATAATTTCAACGTTTTTGGAGCCTATTCAACCAGCAATATCAGCAACAGCTATGCAGGCGAGTACAACTTCTTCCTCGACTTCTTCGTGAAGGGTGGCGAAGGAGGCGACCCGCCCACCCCCATCCAGACGGATCCCGTCATTAGTGCCACACCTTTGTCCTTGACGGGATTCAGCTACCTTATATATGATGGCCCATCTAATGAACAGACCATCACCATAAGCGGTCTCAATCTGACTGGAAACATCATGATTTCCGAAGCAGAGTATTTTGAAATTTCCGCTACATCGGGCAACGACTTTAACGCACAAAGCACCATCACGCTGACACCCACCAACGGAATAGTTGAAGAGACCGTAATTTACGTTCGAATGAAGGCTAATTTGGATTGCAATGGTTATCAAGGTGATTTGGTAATTGCTTCGGAAGGAGCCACTTCTGTTAACGTCCATTGCTCAGGTGAAGTTTCTGGCGCAACGGGCGGCCTTGCAGACTACGTCCGCATCTTCGACCTGAGCGAACTCACCGATGGCAGCCAAGTGATTATCGCTTCGAGATACAACGCCACCGCCAATGCCTACGAAGTCGCCTCCAACACACTCACCAGCAGCAAGTTGAATGTTTCTGCCATCGTCAGTACCACCAACAACGACGGTGTTGAAGTCCTTCCCGCTTCCATCGCCGACGCAGAAAGCGACTACTATTGGATGGTTGGCGTGAACGGAACCAACTACACCTTCACCAACACCAACGGCGATGTAATCGGTTTCACCAGCGGCACCAACTTCAACCTGAACGGCGACAACACGGACTGGATCATTGAGTACCTGACCTCTGAAGAAAGCGCTTTGGTACCCAACTATTCAGGTTTCGTCGTCACCAATGTTTCGACAATCGGTGCAAGCACCGTTCGTGCCTTTGCGCTTCAGCTCAATGACAATGGCGACAGAATCGCACCTTACTCCAAGAGCAACATGAACAGCGCGACCTACAACTTCTTCCTCGACTTCTTCGTGAAGGGCGGCCAAGGCGGCGACGCACCTACGCCCACATTGGCTGCTCCCGTGTTTACGCCCGCAGGCGGAACCTACTACGAGGCACAAGAAGTTACCATCAGCTGCTCCACCGAAGGTGCTACCATTTATTACAGCACCGAATCCGAAAACGGACCTTGGACCGAGTATGAAGATGCCATCAGCGTAACGGAAGACATGACCATTTGGGCCTACGCCGAAATGGAGGGCTACAATAACAGCCCTGTGGCCAGCGCCACCTATGTTATTAATACCGACCAATACATCATCTTCAACCAAGACTGGGAGAACGATTGGCACGGTTGGACGCAAGTGAGCGTGGACGGCGACGCCGAATGGATCATCAACTCCTACCAAGGCAACCACTACGGCTACATGAACGGCTATTCCGAAGGCTCAGCCCACCAAAACGAAGACTGGCTCATCTCGCCTGCCTTCGACTTGGATGCCTACACTGATGTAGTGCTCACCTTCCGCACCGCGAAGAACTACAATGGCGACGACATCGAAGTGTTCTTCAGCAACGACTACGACGGCACCAACCCGAACGCTGCCACCTGGCAAACTATCAACTGCCCCCTCTCGACGGGCAGCTGGAACTGGGTGGAATCGGGAGCCATCAGCATGGACGGCTTCAGCGGCAACAACTGCTACATCGCCTTCAAATACACCAGCTCCGACGAGCAAGCCGCCGGTTGGGAAGTCGATGACATCCTTCTCGTTTCGGGCAGCGCGGGCATCCCGAGCATCACGGCCACGCCCAACACCTTCGACTTTGAATATCTGTTCGGTCAAGGTCCGTCGGCCTCGCGCAGCTACATCCTGACATCCGAGAACCTCGAAGGCCAAGGCAACGTCAGCGTTACAGCTTCGGAATACTTTGAGATCTCGTTAGACAACGCGACCTTCGGCAGCACCATCACGCTTGAGTTCGCCAACGGCATCATCACCAACCAGCCGCTGACGGTTTATGTGCGCATGGCCGCCGGTCTGGAAGCAGGTACCTACGCGGGCACTATCACCCACACGGGAGGTGGAGCCTCGGCCACCATCAGCCTGACCGGTATTGTCATCGGCGAAGGCGAACCCTACATCGAGTCGATTGTGCCGATGTACATCCAAGGCAACAACGGCTCGAACAACAACCGCGTTCCCGTGGCCACGCAAGTGTTTGTCTATAACCTCGCGCCCAACGCCACCTACCGCTACACCAACCAGTTTGTGGACGGCAACGACGGTTCAGAAACGGCCGGCGCAGGCAACGTAATCTATGCCAACGCCAACGGCTTCTACCGCAGCACCAGCCCGAGCCTCGCTACCGAGGGCGGCTATGGCGAGTTCACCACCAACGAAGAAGGCAACGCCATGCTGTGGTGCGTCAATGAGCCTACAGCCAACGCCCGCTTCACACCTGGCAACCAAGTGTATCTGCGCCTCCGTATCAACGACGGCAACGACGGCACCTCCGTGGCCCATGTATTCACCACCACCGACGCTGCCACCGTACTCAACTTCGGCACCGACCGCGACACCTATCAAGGCACGGCCTTCTATGCCAAGAGCCACGAAGACGCCATGAGCTTTGCCGCACTGTATGCCACCGCCTCCGACCCGCGTCCGCTTTATTCCACCAGCATCGAAACCGTGGGCGTGGACTACGGTAGCATCAACCAGTACGCCAACTTCTACAAGGATTTGGTGGCTGGCAACGACGGTTGGTTTGGCGGCATCCTGCCCAACGACAGCGAAGACGGCATCAACCACATCGCCATCATCGGCATGGACGGCAACATCTTTAATGAATACAACACCAGCAACGGCTTCTGGCAACCCGAAGGCAACACCGTCAATCCCAACGGCGGCCTCGACACGCCCATCTTCATCGACCTGACTTATACCAGCGTGGACGAAGACGAAGAAGCCAATGTTACGATTTGGAACACGGGCAACGAGTTCGTCATCGAAAACCGCAGCGATGCCCACTACACGATGACCGTGTACAGCCTCCTCGGCCAGGCCATGATGCAGCGGCAAATCAACGCCGGCAGCACCGTGCGCGTCAGCCACAGCCTCGCCAAGGGACTTTATGTCATCCATCTGCAAAACAACAGAAACACTGTTTCTGCAAAAGTAATCGTTAGGTAAAAAGTGATTCTCTCCCTTCGGGGAAACGAAAAGTCCGGAAGCCACTGCGCTTTCGGACTTTTTTTTGTACTTTTGCCCCAAAATTTACAGCAATGAAAAAACTGTTTTTTGTTTCCGCTATGGCGTTGTGCATCGGCCTCGCCAGCTGCGACGACCCAGCCAAGTCGCGTCTCTATATGGACGAAGGCTACCGCCTGATGGTGAACTTCAGCAATTTCGATGAGGCCGAACAAGCCTTGGACAAAGCCGTCAAATACGACAAAAGCAACTTCGAGGCGTATTATCACCGTGGCTGCGTGAAGGTAAACCAACAACGCTACAAGGAAGCCATCGCCGACTTTGAGAAGGCCATCGAGCTGAATCCCAACTACGCCGATGCCTATTTCAACCTCGGCAAAACCTATTTCCTCCTCAATGACGAGGACAAGGCCTGCGAATACTACAAATTGGCTGAAAAACACGGTCGCCCCAACCTCGAGGACTACCTAAGACGCTGTCAGTAAGGTTATTCCGTTTCCCCGTAGGCATCCACGGCGATGAGATCGCCATCCTCGTTGTAGGTCTTCCACTGCCCTACTTTCTTCCCTTTGGCGTATTGTCCTTCCTCCTTTAAAGAAGTGTTTGGGAAATAGCTTTTCGACGGACCGTCCAAAAGGCCGTTGCGGTATTGACACTCCATCAGCAGCACGCCCGTGTCGGAAAACTTGCGGCAAGCACCCTCGGGTGCCCCATTCACATAGTGCGTTTCCTCGGCCAAAGTGCCGTTGCTCGGGTTGTAAAGCCTCGACCACCCGTTCACTTTTCCGTCCGTATTTTCCTCAACAAGAAGCAGTTGACCGCTGTTTTTATCGAAATATTTCCACACGCCGTCTTTCTTTTGGTTCAGGTAATAGCCCGTCGCCACCACGCGGCCATTGGGCGCGTAGGTCTTGTTCAGCGCGCGCTCGCCCGACTTGTCGAACTCGTTGGTGGCCTTCAGGTTGCCTTGTTCGTCGTAGTAACGGAACGTGCCTTTGCACTTGTCGTTCTTGAACTCGCCTTCGTAGCGTTTCTGCCCGTTGGCGTAGAAGTCGGTCCACAGGCCTTGGCGACGGCCTTTCGAGTCGGTGCGGTTATGGTCTTGCGCGAAAGCCGGCAACGCCATCAAAGCGGCGGCAATAAAGATGAGGAATCTTTTCATTTTTCGGGGTTTTGAGGCTGCAAATTTACGGAAATAACGTAACTTTGCGCGTTTTATTATGGCTGAATATTCCTCCATATTATTGGAAAACGCGGTGGACGCGCTCGCCAAGCTGCCCGGAATCGGGAAGAAAACGGCGCTTCGGCTGGCTTTGCACCTGCTCAACGAAGACCAGTTGGAAACCGAGCAACTCGCTGATTCTCTGCTGAAAATGAAGCGCAATATCAAACTTTGCGAGCGGTGTTACAACATCAGCGACACGCAGGTTTGCGCCATCTGCGGCAACCCGCGACGCGACGAGAACACGCTTTGCGTGGTGGCCGACATGCGCGACGTGTTGGCCATCGAACGGACGGCCTCGTTCAACGGATTGTATCACGTTCTCGGCGGTGTCATCAGCCCGATAGAAGGCATCTCGCCCCACGACCTGAAAATCGCGCAACTCGTGCAACGCACTCAAAACGAAGATATTAAAGAAATCATCTTGGCTTTGCCCGCCACCATCGAGGGCGACACCACCAATTTCTACATCTTCCGCCAATTGGCCGACTTCAAGGGCAAGATTACGGTCATCTCGAAAGGCATTGCCGTTGGCGACGCGCTTGAGTTTGTCGATGAGGTGACGCTCGGTCGTTCCATTCAAAACCGCATTCCATTCAACCAGAAATAGCATGAAAATCACCGTCATAGGCGAAGCCAACATCGACATTTCCGTTGTTCCGCAGGGCAACGGTACCTCACTTGGCTGCACACCTGCCCGCATCCGTTTCCATCACGGCGGCGTGGCTCGCAACATCGCCCACAACCTCTGCCTCTTGGGTCATCAAGTGAGTCTGATGACGATATTGGGCGGCGACGATTTCGCACAAGGCATGGCCGACGAATGTCGCAGTTTCGGCATCGACCTGTCGCTGTCGTCGGTCTTTGCACAGGAGCAAAGCCCTATCTTCCTCAGTTTCAACGACGAAACAGGCAATATGCAGTCGGCCCACTCCGATGTCGGCCTCAACGACCGCATGGATTTGGACTGGCTCGCGCCCAAGATGGACGACATCGACCGCGCTGAAATCGTGGTCGCCGACACCCTTCTGACCTCCGATGCCCTCGCCCATCTCATCGACCATTGCGAAGCACCGCTCTATCTGGACGCCGTGTCGCCCAAAAGAGCCGTGCGCATCATTGAAGCGTTGGAAAAGTCAAAGAAAAAAACGCTTTTCGCCTTGAAATGCAACCTTGGAGAAGCCCAAGCCATGACGGGCGAAAACGACGCTTTTGAATCATACAAAACACTGAACAACAAAGGAATAAGCAATATGTTTTTAACAATGGGTTCAAATGGTGCTATCTATTGCACTGAAAACAAACCTGTTTTATTCCCTTCTTTGCCAGTAGAGGTCGTCAATGTAACTGGATCTGGCGATGCGTTTTTTGCTGGGGTAATCCATGCTCATGCCAGTGGTTTGGGAGGAAAAGAGGCCGTTGAATGGGGACTGAAAGCAGCGCAACACAACATAAAAAGCGGAACTCCAGTCCATCCGGAGCTCCGCCCTTCTCTATTCAAAATATTCTGATAATCAGAAGCTGAAGCCGACACGAACCAAAAACATCTTCGGACGAACAGTGCCAAAGGTGAGGTAATTCTCCTCGGTGGTCGTCGTATTGTTGAGGTTTGTTTTACGTTTGACGGTCTGGTCGCCTTTCACCTCTGCTTTGCCCAAATCATAGAAACTGGCACCAATCAACAGATTCTTGGCCACTTCGACGCCGGCACCAATTTGCCATGCGAAGCTGAAAGCTCCGTCATATTTTTGGGTGGTTGTTTGTTGAGTTTCTATGCCAAGCACTTCAAGTTTACCAACATGCTCCTTGGTGGTTATCATACGGTAGTTGCCACCAAGACCCGTTTCAGCATACACCGAAAACTGGGGATTGATTTCATAAATGTAGTTCACGCCGAGCATGGCAGGCAGATTAATCAATTTGGGTGTGGAGTTGTATTTGGAACTGCCACTCAAAAAACCGTAGTTGTTCTCCACTTCACCAGAACGATAGGCAGTTTTCAGGTCTGAGTTGGAGGAATTGTAGAAGCCGTCGATGGAGAGCATTGCACCAAGGCCTTTCACGCCAACGTTAAAGTACCATTTGATGCCAGCGTTGAATCCGACTGCAGCACCTGCATAGGTGGCATCGGTCGTGGTCAATGCGAAATCATTCATGTTGTCGAACTTGCCGAAATCGCCTGTCGGAATCGAAGCGCCAAAAAAGATGGCGCCACGGGTCTGGGCCATGGCCTGTGCGCCCCAAAACAGCATGGCGGACAGCACAACCATTCTCATTACTTTTTTCATCTTGTTAAAGTTTTAGTTAAAATTAAGATTATTAAACTATTGATTTTATTAAATTTATGCACGTAAAAATCTTACACCATCTTTTGGGCTTCATCCAAAATCATCTCGGCAAAGCGTTCGGCCTCGGCTTCGGTCTTGCCTTCTGAATAGATGCGGATGATAGGCTCGGTGTTCGACTTGCGCAGGTGCACCCAGCCTTCAGCGAAGTCGATTTTTACGCCATCGATGGTAGTAACTTGCTCATTCTTAAACTTTTCTGCAAATTCCACCAAGATACCGTCCACATCAGTAGTGGGTGTGAGCTGGATTTTGTTCTTCGACATAAAATAAGCCGGATATTCTTTTTTCAGTTCGGAGCATTTCACCTTCTTTTCGGCTAACTGCGTGAGGAACAAGGCCGTACCCACAAGCGCATCGCGGCCATAGTGGAGTTCGGGGTAGATGACACCACCGTTGCCTTCGCCGCCGATGACCGCGCCGACTTCCTTCATCTTTTCGACCACGTTCACCTCTCCTACCGCAGCAGCAAAGTATTGTTGTCCATGATTTTGAGTTACATCTCTTAAAGCTCTGGTTGAAGACAGATTGCTCACTGTGGGGCCAGGCGTGTGATTCAAAATGAAGTCGGCCACGGAAACCAAAGTGTATTCCTCGCCGAACAATTCGCCGTCCTCTTTGACGAACACGAGGCGGTCCACATCAGGATCGACGACCACGCCGAAGTCGCAGCCCTGCTCCTTGACGAAGCGGCAGATGTCGGTGAGGTTTTGGGCCAAGGGTTCGGGCGTATGGGCGAATTTGCCCGTCGGCTCGCAGTTGAGTTCGAGCACTTCCTTCACGCCGAGAGCACGCAGCATCTTCGGGATGGCGATGCCGCCCGTCGAATTGACTGCATCCACAGCCACCTTGAAATTGGCCTTCGCGATGACTTCCTTGTTCACCAAAGGCAGTTGGCACACCATCTCGACGTGCTTGTCCATCCAGCCGTCAATTTGCTGATAACTACCAATTTGCTCAATCGGAACAAACTCGAAATCGTCTTTTTCGGCCACTTCCAAGAGCCATGCGCCTTCGGCGGCGGAGATGAACTCGCCCTTCTCATTGAGGAGTTTCAGCGCGTTCCACTGGGCGGGGTTATGGCTCGCCGTGAGGATGATGCCCGCATCGGCTTTCAAGCCTGTAACGGCTATTTCGGTGGTTGGCGTGGTGCTGAGGCCAATGTCCAAAACATCTGCGCCCATAGCCTGCAAAGTTCCACAAACCACTTGATTCACAAGGAATCCCGAGAGGCGTGCGTCGCGACCGACGACGATTTTGGGGCGCTTCACGCCACGGTGTTGCACAAATTTCACGAAAGCGGCGGTGAATTTCACCATGTCTATCGGAGTCAAGTTATCGCCCGGCTGCCCCCCGATGGTGCCACGAATGCCGGAAATGGATTTGATTAATGTCATATTGATATAGTGTTTAGTTTTTATTGTTGTAGGGGGCAGACCCACGTGTCTGCCCACAAAACGTTGTTCATTGTATTTTGAGATCCAACATAATGGGGTAATGGTCAGATGACTTATTTTTAAATCGTTTGAATTTCAATGGTTTAACTCCATCGTTACCCCAAATATAGTCGATGCGCATCAGAGGCAGTTTTCCCGCGTAGGTCGGTTTGATGCCGCGTCCGACTTTGGTGAACGAATCCACGAAGCCTGCATCCTGCATCTGTTTGTAAATGAAAGACATAGGCGTATCGTTAAAGTCGCCACATACCACAATTGGGCCATCCAAGGGCTTCAAAGATTCCAAAATCATCGCGATTTCGTCGCTGCGGCGTTCGAAGGCGTATTTCAGCTTTCGCACCACCGACATTCCCACCGTATCAAACTGGTTGCGCAGCTCGGTAGAACTGGTCAAAACATCAATCTCACTGTCCGAAACGTTATAAGAAAGCAAGTGCAGATTAGCAAGGTAGAACTGCCCTTTTTCGCCCGCATCGACGGACACCAATATGCCCGACGTGATTTCCTTGCCCAAACCTGTTTCCGACTCCACCTTGGTCAGCGGAAACTTGGAAAAAATGACATTGCCACCGTATGCGCGTTTTTTGTTATAATAAACATATTGAAAACCAGCATTTTGCGCAAATCTTTCAATTGCTTTGACCCGCGACACTCCTTTTTGATAGACACCAAATTCCTGACAGCAAAGCACATCGGGATTTTGCTCCCGAATCTTGTCAATCACTTGAAAGGCATGGCTTTCCTTGTCGGTTTCGCCATCAACATGCCTGAAATGGTGCACATTATAAGTCATCAGGCGCAGAAAACTGTCTTCATTCACTTGACTACCAATAGAATACGACTTCTTCAATCCCGGAATAGCGATTACAAGAGCCAATACCGCTATCCACACCTTGCGCGACCAAAGCAACAACAAAGCAATGAATACCAAGACATTGAAGATAAAAATCTCCCAAAACGCCAGACCGAAAAACGGCATCCAGTTAATGCGTTTCGGGTCAATGTAAGGGCTGGCAACGCTTAAGGTCATGGCAACCAGTCCGATGAAAGCCAAAAGCGCAAAAACAAGCACCAACAATTTCCCGAAAAACCCGCGTTCTCTCTTTTCCATGTCACTTGCTGTTTTTAAACAGAAACTCTTTTTCCTCATCGGTCAGACTAGCGTATCCGTTTTTGGAAATCTTGTCCAAGATGGCATCCACATCGCGCTCTTTTTCAGCCTTTTGACGATTGTATTCGCCATCGTCGCGAGGCACTTTCGGCTCATCTTTCACCTCTTCGAAGGGCGTGTATTCCATGTTTCTTTTTTCCTTCCATCTCCAAAACCATCCCTTCCATTTCTTCAAGTCAAAATTCGGTCCGCACATACCGTGCTTGCGCCAGTACAATATCAGACCAAGGCCGAACAGCATACCGCCAAGGTGGGCGAAATGCGCCACGTTGCTCGTGCCCGTCAGTCCACTCACCAGTTCAAGGACGGCATAACCGACCACAAACCACTTGGCTTTGATGGGAAAAAGGAAATACAGATAAATCATGGAGTTGGGGAAGGTCATGCCGAAAGCCAAAAGCAGGCCATAAACGGCACCCGACGCGCCCACGGTGTTCATCATGTTCAGATAGGCATCCATCGTTACGATTTGTCCACCAAGATTCACTTTGTCAAAATCGACCAAGGAATGGGAATACTGGATGTATTGCACCAGCTCTTGGCACAATCCAGCCCCGATACCGCACACCATGTAGAACAGCAGGAAACGCTTTGACCCCCAAAGGTTCTCGAGCGTGTTGCCGAACATCCACAGCGCAAACATATTGAAAAATAGGTGACCGAAGTTGGCATGCATAAACATATATGTAACCAATTGGTACACCCTAAAATGCGACGCCTTGTAAAAATGCAGACCGAGCATGGCGCTCAAATCGATATTGAAACGGGTTAGCGTGATGGTCGCCAAATACATCAAAACATTGATGATCAACAAGTTCTTCACCACTGTCGGTAAAACCTTGAATCCCGTTGGGCTGTATTGTTCGTTCATTTATTGTGATTTAAAGATATAAAAAATTAAAGATTTCAAAATTTCAAGATTTCAAGATTTCAAGATTTCGGACGCAAGCATTGCGTCCCTACAAAACCTCCTACTCCTAACTCCTAACTCCACACTCTATCCAAACCTCCCCTTAATATCCTCCAAACTCATAATAACAAATATCTTTTTTCCGTTGGGCGCTACCTCGGCCACATTGCAAGCAAACAATTGGTCCACAAGGTTTTGCATTTCTTTTTCAGTAAGCCTCGTCTGCGCCTTGATGGACAACTGCGCCGATAAGGTCTTGGCCAGTTCCAGCTTTCTATCTAACTGCAAATCACTGCGGTTTATTTTGTGGTTCTCCAAAATCTTCTCGACCAGCTCCACCGCATTGCATCCGGCCGAATCGGCGGGCGTACCGTTTATCATGAACGTCGTGGGATTGACCTGCTCCAGCACAAAGCCGATGGCCTCCAATTCGGGCATGATTTCTTTGAGTAGCGAAGCGTCGTTGGGATGCAGCGACATAGCCTGGGGGAACAATTCCTGTTGCGAAACGCCGCTATGGCTCTCCATCTGTTTCAGGTACTTCTCAAACAACACGCGACTGTGGGCCAACTGCTGGTCGATTACCAAAAGGCCCGACTTCACGGTAGTAACAATGTAAGACTGGTTCACCTGAATGTATTGGCATGGGTCGTCCACCACCTTTTCCTCTTCCTCACCTATTTTATTAATGGGAAGGTCGGTGCGTTCGCCGTACAACTGACGCCAATCTCCCGAGGCTTTAGGCCTGTGTTGCGAAAAGTCGTTCCATTGCGGTTTGACATCTTGGTTCGACTGCATTGCCTTAAAAGGATTGTAGGATGCGTCGAAACCCACTTCCGGTACGACCAATGGGCGGGCGTTTTTCGACACCTCGCCAAAGTCGATGTTGAGGTCGGGCGATTCGCTGAAATCGATGGTCGGCGAAAGATTGTGTTGCCCGATGGCTTTCCTGACGGCGGCATGAAGCACGGCATACACCAATTTGGTATCCAGGAAATTGACTTCCGCCTTGGTCGGATGGATGTTGACATCGATGTCGGCTGGATCAACCTCAATGTTGAGGAAATATCCCGGGAAACTGTCTTTGGGAATCATCTCCAAAAAGGCGTTTTCGATGGCGTGATGCAGATATGCGTGCTTGATAAAGCGCTTGTTTACAAAGAAATACTGTTCGCCGCGTGTTTTTTTGGCATATTCCGCTTTAACGATGAAGCCATGAATGCTCACCCGTTCCGAGTCCTGATGGACGGGCAGCAGTTTTTCTTCATAGTTGCTTCCGAACAATCCCATGATACGTTGCTTGAGAGAGCCAGGATAAAGATGATACAACTCTTTCCCGTCGCTGGTGAGGGTGAATCCCACTTCGGGGTTTATCAAGGTGACGCGGGTAAACTCTTCCACGATGTGTCGCATTTCGGCCTGCGGCGACTTGAGGAAATTGCGTCGTGCGGGAACGTTGAAAAACAGGTTCTTGATGCTGAATGTCGTGCCAGGTTGCATAGGCACAAGGGTTTGTTCCTTGACCACCGAGCCTTCGTTGATGATTCTCACGCCTACTTCGTCTTCCTTGCGGCGTGTTTTCAATTCTACTTGCGCGATGGCCGCGATGCTGGCCAAGGCTTCGCCACGGAAGCCCATCGTGCGGATGGCGAAGAGGTCTTCGGCACAAGTAATCTTGGAAGTGGCATGACGCTCGAAACACATTCTCGCGTCGGTTTCCGACATTCCACAGCCGTTGTCAATCACCATAATAAGTGCCTTGCCAGCGTCTTTCACCACCAAGTCGATTTGGGTGGCGCCGGCATCCAATGCGTTCTCCATCAACTCTTTGACGGCCGAGGCGGGACGTTGTATCACCTCCCCTGCCGCAATCTGGTTGGCAACGCTATCGGGCATTAATTTGATGACGTCGAGCATAGTTTATTTTCCCATCAAGCCGCTAACGATGTTTGTCATCAGAGGAGTGCAGAATACAAAATAGAACACTAACGCCACGAACGCGCCGAGTACGATACGGCGTATGGTCTTGGCGCGGCGTTCCTCTGCGCTTTCCTCTTCTTTGGCCGTGCCCCAACTGCGGCGCATTTTCATGCGCAGTTGGTCTTCGTGGCTCAATTTGGCGTCGTAGCCCAGCTCGGCCTTTTTCTTCTCCCAAGCTTCCTTGTCGGGGTCGAAATAACGGGGGATGTAGTTGAATTTCTTCGGGTTATGTTTATAAAAGAATCCCATGTGTGCTATATATTAATATGTATCAATTGCTATTGCCGCCGTTATAACCGTCTTCCTCGCCTGAAGTGTCGAGTTCGTCGCCTTCGATTTCGGTTTGGCTACATCCGAGCGTTTGACGTCGGCCCGTCCAGAGTTGCTCGGTACGCTCAATCATTTGCATCAATTCATCGGCCTCGGATTCTTTCAGCGAAGCATCGTCCTGCACGAGGTTGGTCAAATCGGAACGCAATCCCAAAATACTGAAACTCAACATCTGCAAGTCGTCGCAGTCTTCGGTCGCGTTGATGGTCTTCTCTAGGTCGGTCATTTCCTGCTGCATGGTTCTAAAAGCCTTCGTATGCGAAGTGCTGCACGAGCAAAGCACTGAAATCATGGAAGTTATAACCATACAAATGAGTAGTCTTTTCATAGTGCGTTTGGTTTTGAGGCTTCAAAGATACTACATTTTTCAGACATAGAAACATTCAGATTGGAAATGGTCGCCATGAAGAATTCTTGTTATGTTGCTTCAAAAAACTCATTTGCAAACACTTATCAAGTTATTAACAATGATTGTTGAATACTTTTTTGGCGATTTTTGAAATGTTTTTTTGCGCAACTATTGCATTTTTGTTGAAATCCCTATCTTTGCAGAATGAAAACAAGCGCCGAACAATGGAAACGAACTTATACAATTCAAATCAATTATTAACCTAAATTATTAATTATGAAAAAGTTACTTACTTTTTTCGTGGCAATGATTGCCTCCATCACGATGATGGCTCAAGTGACTTCGTCAAGCATCAGTGGTAAGATTACCGACAACCACAAGGGAACGCTTCCGGGTGCTACCGTAGTCGCAACGCACACCCCCTCCGGAGCCCAGTATTATTCTGTGGCCGATGCAAACGGCAACTACCGCTTGCTCAACATTCGTCCTGGCGGACCTTACAAGATCGAGTACCGCATGGTCGGTTTCCAGTCGGTCATCCAAGAAGGCATCACCGCCACTTTGGGTGAAACGAAGATTCTGAACGTTCAAATGAACGAGGAAGCCATCGGATTGGGCGAGGTGCACATTGTGGCCGAAGCCGTCACCAATGGCATGGACAGCGACCGTGCCGGTGCCACCACGGCCATCAGCAACGAGCAAATCGCCACGCTGCCCACCATCACCCGCAGCCTCAACGATGTGTTGGCCCTGACGCCTCAGGCTGCCACCACTTCCAACGGTTTGGCCATTGGCGGCGGTAACTACCGCCAGTCCTACGTCACCGTTGACGGTGCTGCTTTCAACAACGCTTTCGGTATCGGCGGCAACCTGCCTGCCGGCGGTAGCCCCATCTCCTTGGACGCTATCGAAGCCATGACTATCAACATCACGCCTTTCGACGTGCGCCACAGCGGCTTCACCGGCGGTGCCATCAACGCCGTCACCAAGAGCGGTACGAACAACTGGCACGTCAGCGTGTATGACTATTTCACCAGCGACGGACTCATGGGCACCAAGTACGGTGTGAAGGACGAGTTCGGCAACTATCCCGAGCGTCTGAAGCTCTCCAAGTCGTTGGATAACACCGCAGGCATCAGCGTTGGCGGTCCCATCGTGAAAGACAAACTGTTCTTCTTCGTGAACTTCGAGTATCAAAGCGACGTTGACCCCGGTCAAACCCGTTTTGCCCGCGAAAGCGAAGACGACGATTGGGGCAATGGCACCCAATACAGCCGTCCCACCGTCGAAAGAATGGACATGATGAAGAACTACCTGCTTGAAACCTACAACTACGACCCAGGCCGTTACCAGAACTACAGCGCCAGCACGCCCGACTACAAGTTGTTGGCCCGTTTGGACTGGAACATTGGCGATAAAGACAAGTTCAACATCCGCTACAGCTTGGTGAAGAACAAGTTTTCGTCCAACCCCTCCAACTCGGTGAACCCCATCGTGCCGAACCCCTACAACCGTAACAGCTACGGCCGTACTTCGGACTGCGCCCTTTACTTCGAGAGCAGCCGTTACTTCCAAGAGCAAAACTTCAGCTCGGTGGCTGCCGAATGGAACCACAGTTTCCTGAGCGGTCGCGGCAACAACATGCTGCGTGCCACTTATTCACGTCAGTTTGAGCCCCGCAGCTTCGTGGGCGACCTCTTCCCCACCGTTGATATTCTTGAGAACTTAGACACCGACGGCGACGGCGTTGCCGAAACCAAGGCCGTTTACACCAGCTTCGGTCCCGACCCGTTCACCTACGGCAACCTCCGCGAAGTGCACACCGCCGTGGTGACCGACGAAGTGAGCTACCTCACTGGCATCCACAACTTCACCCTCGGTGGTCAATTTGAGTTCGACAACACCAAGAACGGCTACATGCAAGGCGGCGCCGGCTACTATGTCTATAACAGTTGGGACGACTTCACCAGTGGTGCCAACCCCACCGCTTTCGCCATCACCTTCGGCAACAACCGCGACAACAACGGCAACCCGAAGCAAGTGTATCCTTCGTTCAACTACATGCAAGGCTCTCTCTACCTGCAAGACGAAATGACCCTCAGCGAGCGTTTCAAACTCGCTCTTGGTCTGCGTGCCGAACTGCCTTACTATCCTTCCATCGCCGAGTATAACTACAACAAGGAGTTTGCTGAAGGCTGGGACGATACAGAAGGCGTGCACCACGCCATCGCCGACGGCAATAACACCTTGAGCGGCCTCTCCACCGCCGACATGCCCAAGGCCCGCGTGAACTTCTCGCCCCGTTTGGGCTTCAACTGGGACCTCACCGGCGATCGTAAGTACATCCTCCGTGGTGGTTCGGGCCTCTACACCGGCCGTATTCCTTTCGTGTGGATTGTTTCGACCGTGGGTAACTCCAACTGCATGCAATATCAGTACATCAACGCCAATGCCGAGGATACCGACATCAACTTCTACGCTAACGTGAACGACATCATCGCCAACCACGCCACGCTGTTTGGCACCGAGAACTTGCCCGCCGACCTGGCTGCCCCTGCAGCTACTACCATCATGGACAAGAACCTGAAAATGTCTCAAACTTGGAAGAGCTCCTTGGGCTTTGATGCTGAACTTCCTGGCGGCGTGAAAGCCACCATCGAAGGCATCTACAACAAGGACATCACCACTGTTGGTGCCACCAGACTCGGATTCGTCCGTGGCGAAGACATCCAACTCCCCGGCGAACCCGAAAAGAGATGGACCTGGGTGAACGAAAACATCACCAACAGCGTTGGCGGTAAAGTGAACCCCTACTACATCACCAACATTGACAAAAACGGTTACTACTACAGCGTCACCGGTCAGTTGAGCAAGGACTTCAAGTGCGGCCTCAACTTGATGGCTGCCTACACCTATGCAGAAGGCAAGAACGTGACCGACGGTATCGGCGACCAAGTTTCATCTTTCTTCAGCACCAACGCTTTCGGCGTGAACGGTTCGAATTCACACGAACTTGGCTATAGCAGCTATGTCACACCTCACCGTGTGCTCTTCAACGCTGGCTGGACCTGGGCTACTGGTCAACGCACCGTTGAGACCCTCGGCCTCTACTACGAAGGCTTCAACCACTGCTACATCGGCGGCTACAGCTACACGCGCTACAGCTACACGATGACCAGCAACGTGAACGGTGATGGCGGCTCCAACAGCTTGATTTACATCCCCACCGAAAGCGAACTCATGGCTGAAAACAGCCCCTACACCAACGCTGCCGACTTTAACGACTTCATCAAGGCTGACAAGTACCTGAACAGCCACCGTGGCCAGTATGCCGAGCGCGGCGGTGCCGTTGCGCCTTGGAGACACACTTTCAACGCCAAGTATGAAAGAACCTACAAGTTCCATGGCGGCGAAAGCATCAGCTTCGGCGTGGATGTGAAGAACCTCGCCAACTTGTTCTACAGAGGCTGGGGCAACATGCAACGCTTGAGCAGCAGCGACATCCTGAAGCTCAACGGCAATGCCACCGATGGTTACACCTACCAGTTCACCAACCCCACTTGGAACGAATACGCCAGCACGCTGTCCACTTGGTCAGCCGCGCTGAACCTGCGTTTCAACTTCTAATCGGAAGTTGTTTCGGAAAACCAAAAGCACCCTTCGGGGTGCTTTTTTGTTTTTGGGTTGGATTTACGCCTAATGCGTTAAGTTGGCTTTATGAATAAAAGAGAGGACGCAACCCGAAGGCCGCGTCCTCTTAACTATTGAATAGAACCTTGTCGTTTCTTATTCTTCTGTAATCTTGAGCTTATCCTCAAGCACCTTCAGGTCTTCCTTGGCCTTGTTGATCTTCTTCTCGTACTCGGCGCGCATCAGCTCTTTGGAGAAGAAACCAATATTGTTCTCAAGGACAGCGATCTCGTCACGCAACTTTTGGATGCGGGTTTGGAGTTTGTTGCCTTCCTTGCGCACGCGGTCGCCAGCATTCGGGTCGTCCTTCCAACTTTCCATCATTTCGCGGAACTCGTTGGTCGAGGCTTCGTTTTGGTTCTTGCGCATGGTGTCGAACAAGCCGTCAATCAAACTGCGGTATTCCTTGTTGATGGCTTCCTTCTGGCGGAAGGGCACATAGCCAATCTCAATCCAGCGCTTTTGGAAAGCCTTAATAGCGTCCATGTTCTCGTTGCGGTTATCGCTCAGCTGGAACGCCTTGATTTCTTCAATCAGGGCTTTCTTGGCGGCCAAATTGGCGTCTTCTTCTCCCTTGATGCCTTTGAAGTGTTCGTTTTTGCGGTTGAAGAAGGTGTCGCAAGCGGCGCGGAAACGCTTCCAAATCTTGTCGGTGTGACGTTTCGGCACGGGGCCGATGGTCTTCCATTCCTCTTGCAAGCGTTTCATCTCATCGGTCGTCTTCTTCCATTCCGACGACTCCATCAAGCCCTCGGCCTCGATGCATAGTTGCACCTTGCGCTCGAAGTTTTCCACTTGTTTGTCTTTCAAGGTCGAGAAGAACTCCTTCTTATTGGCATAGAAGGTGTCCATCGACGACTTGAAGCGACTCCAAATGTCTTCGTTCTCTTTCTTTGCAGCTGCTCCCACTTCCTTCCATGCCTTGAAAATGTCGGTCAATTCGGTGGTTTTCTTCTGCCATGCATTCACGCTCGAATAGGTTTCGCCAACGATTTCCTCAGCCTTTTCACACAGGCCTTTCTTGGCTTCGAGGTTGGCGGTTTGCTCTTCCTGAATCTTGGAATAGTGTTCGCGCCTGATTTGGTTAATCTTCGTTGAAGCCGCCTTGAAGCGGTTCCAAATGTCTTCTTTCTTCTCCTGAGGCACAGGACCGATTTCTTTCCATTCCTCATGCAACTGCTGGAGGGCCTTGAAGGCCTTGGTCAGCGACTTTTCGTTGAGCAATTCCTCGGCTTTCTCGCAAAGCTCGATTTTGGCATCGAGGTTCTTCTTCATGTCGAGGTCGCGCAACTCTCGTCCGATTCTCACCTTGTCGAAGAACTGTTCGACGAGGAAATGGTAGTTGTTCCACAGGTTGGCGTTTTCGGCAGCCGGCACAGGACCGATTCCTTTCCAGCGGTCTTGAAGGGCATGGAAATCGTCGTAGGTCTTCTTCAGCGACTCATCGGAAGCGATGATTTGTTTCAATTCCTCGAGGAGGGCTTGTTTCTTGGCGAGGTTTTCCTGCTTCTGGTTCTCCAAGTCTTCGTTTTGCTTGGCACGATTGGCCTTGAAAACATTCATCGCCTCATTGAAGCGGTTTTCCAAGGCGTCTTCGGTGTGCTGGAAACTGGAGGCCTCTCCTCCGTTTTGCAGGAATTGCTCCAGTTCGTTGTCGATATCGGTCTTGTTCAACTTATTGAAATGGAGTCGGATGGCAGCCACTTTGTCCTTAACGGCTTGAATGTCGGTGTCTTTCACTGTTTCTTCCAGCATTTCGACGAGTTGGAGCTTGTTCAATGAAGCCAGTTCAATGCTTTCCTCAATCAGTTCTTCCTCTTCCAGTTCGGCAGGCACTTCGATATCAAGCAGTTCCTCGTCTTGGTTTTCGACGGGAGCCACTTCTTCGACGGCCATTTCAAGGGTTGAGGCTTCGATTCTCACCTTGCCTGGCAAAATGTTGGGTTGAATCAATTTGACAATCTTCTTTTTCTCGTTACCATCAATGGCTTTCTTTACGCTTTTTTGCGTAACATTTTCATTCTCAATTCCTTCGACAACTTGGGAATTTTGATTCAGTTGTTCATTGTTTTCCATTTCAATACGTTGTTTGTTCGTCAAGGCGATACCTTGATTGGGTTGCATAATTAAGCCGCAAATATACTAATTATTTGAATATGTTGGCTTTTTTCTGTTTTTTCTTTGTTATAAAGGGCTGCTACTCGACTCAAAAGGTCTTCACTTTACCTTGTAGCTTCCCGCCTTTGTAGAATGACTCGGACTTGGGTGAGCCGTCGGAATTGTAAGTCGTTTGCTTGCCTTCAAAGATGCCTTTTTTATAGGTGATGGTCATTTTCTTGTTGCCGTTTTCGTAATACCAAGTGGTTTCGCCGTCGCGAAGGCCGTCTTTGTAGTTGGCTACTTCGAGGTTGCCACCCTTCTCGTAGCAAAGGATTTGCTCGCCGTCGAGAACGCCGTCTTTGTAGGTATTCAGCTTGGAGAGCCTTCCGCCACGATACCATTCGCCCATTTGTCCGTCAAGCACATCGTTCTTATATCCGGCTTTTTTTACGATGGAACCGGTTTTGTCGATCTCAATGTACAAACCGTTTTTCTTGCCGTTTTCATAATTGATGATTTGCTTGGGCAGATGCATACTGCTGTTGTGGTATTCCAACCACATACCATGCTTTTGGCCTTTGACGACATGGCCCTCAATGGTACATTCGTGCACAACAGTGGTGAATTTTCCATCTGGCGCTTTGGCGACATCAACACTTTCAATGTTTTGAGCAAAAATAGGCATAGATAAAACAGCCAAAATCGTGATAATCAAAATCTTACGCATTTCTTTAATTTTTATAATTTGGACAAAAGTATAAAATTTGCCACAAACTGACGCAATTTTCGTGCAATTTTCTCATTTTTGCAGAAATTTTTACGCCATGAAGAAAATAGAAGTCAAGAACTTTAAGCTCTACACCACGGCGGTCATTTGCATCGAGTGGAAAGAAGACCTACTCAACGTGAATCTGGATTTGTCCATGATGCTGAAAATGATGCGCATGGAAGGCCTCACCGAAGCCGACATTGAGCGTTACAGCAAGCAAGGCCAACCCATCCCTTTCAAAAAGGTGACGCTACTCCTTTTCCAGGACGACGGCAAGCCCGGACAATATTACACCGACGAATCGTTTGAGGAAGACGACGACCCGACGGTGTTTTATGTGGAAATCAAGGAATAGTTTGTATTGACTATGGCTTATGACAATGGCCTATGGCAGCCCTCACATGAAGGCAAGCCATAGGCCATTAGCCACGTGCCATAGTCTAATGATGCAGGCTCTTAATGTATTCGTCAATCGCCTTGGCGGCCTTCTTTCCGGCGCCCATGGCGAGGATGACAGTGGCCGCGCCGCTCACGGCATCGCCACCAGCGAAAATGCCCGGACGTGAGGTCGTGCCCACTTCGTCGGCCACGATGCAGCCTTTCTTGTTCAAGTCGAGGTTGCGCGTGGTGCTGCCAATCAGCGGGTTCGGCGATGTGCCAAGTGCCATGATGATCATATCCACATCAAGGACGAACTCCGAGCCTTCCACCGGCACGGGGCTGCGGCGACCCGAAGCATCTGGTTCGCCAAGCTCGCATTTCACGCACTTGAAGCCGTTCACCCAGCCGTTTTCGTCGCCAAGCACCTCGACAGGAGCCGTCAGCAGGTCGAAGATAACGCCTTCTTCCTTGGCGTGGTGCACCTCCTCTACCCTTGCGGGCAGTTCAGCCTCGCTGCGACGATAGACGATATGCACCTCGGCACCAAGACGCAGAGCCGTACGCGCGGCATCCATAGCCACGTTGCCGCCACCCACAACGGCGACTTTCTTGCCGACGTAGTTCGGGGTTTCGTAGCCTTCCTTGTAGGCAAAGAGCAGGTTGTTGCGGGTCAGGAATTCGTTGGCCGAAACCACGCCGCAGAGGTTCTCGCCTGGCACGTTCATCATCATCGGGAAGCCCGCGCCCGAGCCTACGAAGACAGCTTCGAAGCCTTCGCGCTTCATCAGCTCGTCGATGGTGATGGTGCGACCCACGACCACGTCCTTCTCGAACTTCGCGCCCAACTTGCGCACACTTTCCACTTCCTTCCTCACCACCGTGTCTTTCGGCAGACGGAACGATGGGATGCCATACATCAGCACGCCGCCCAACTCATGCAAGGCCTCAAAGATCGTAACATCGTAACCCATTGACAACAAGTCCTTTGCGCAAGTCAATCCGGAAGGACCGCTGCCGATGATGGCCACCTTGTGGCCGTTGGGTATGCTTTGGCTGCTGAAGTGCAGGTCGTGCTCGATGGCGTAATCGCCGACGAAACGCTCCAGCTTGCCGATGGCGATAGGCTCGAACTTCTTGCCCATCACGCAAGCGCCTTCGCATTGCGTTTCTTGCGGGCACACGCGACCGCAAACGGCAGGCAATGCCGAGTCGCAGCTGATAACGCCAGCTGCCCCCTCGAAGTCGCCTTGGGCCACACGAGCGATGAAGTCCGGAATATCAACATTCACAGGGCAATGCGCCACGCATTGCGGATTCTTGCAATGCAAGCAACGCTGAGCTTCCATGATGGCCATTTCAGCCGAATAGCCTAGGCACACCTCGTCGAAGTTGTGGGCACGGATTTCGGGCTTCTGTTCCGGACATGGCACACGCTTCTTCTTGTCGAAACTCTCCTCGCTGATGCCGCCGATGTGGCACACATGGCCTTCGGCCTTCTCCTCGGCCTCCAACTGCTTGCGTGTTACCACGTTATTATACATAGCCTGACGCTTCATGGCCTCCTCGAAATTAACGTCCTTGCCCAAGAACTCAGGGCCGTCGATGCAGGCAAACTTGGTCTTGCCGCCGATGCTCACGCGGCAGGCACCGCACATTCCCGTGCCATCAACCATGATTGAATTGAGCGACACCGTGCAACGGATGCCCAACTCCTCGCAGGTCTTGGTGGCGAATTTCATCATGACCATCGGGCCGATGGCCACGGCCTCGTCATACTGCTTGCCGCTGGCCACGAGCTGGCGCAATACGTCGGTAACCAATCCTTTACGACCCGTTGAGCCGTCGTCGGAGGTAACGTATAAGTTGCACACCTCAGCCAATTCCTTCTCGAAAATGAGCAAGTCCTTGGTGCGGGCACCGATGATGCAGTCGGCGGTGGCACCGTGGTCGTTGAGCCACTTCACTTGCGGGTAAATCGGGGCGATGCCCACGCCGCCGCCGATGAAGACAAACGAGCGTTTGCGCAGCTCCTCTGCGGTCATGTTGGCAAACTCCGACGGCTTGCCCAAGGGCCCTACGATGTCGGCGAAACGGTCGCCTTCCTTGTATTCAGCCATCTTCCTTGTGGATTCGCCAATGGCCTTGAAAACGATGGTCACCGTTCCGCGAACACGATGGTAATCACTGATAGTCAAAGGAATACGTTCAGAATTTTCTTCCATCTTGACGATGAGAAACTGGCCTGGCAAGGCCGAATGGGCAATACGCGGGGCATACACATCCATCAAGTAGGTTTCCGCCGCGAAGGTTTCTTTGTGAACAATCTCGAACATAATATAAAGGATAATGAGTTAGATTTTCTATCGATTTTACCTGCAAAATTATGAAATTTACAAACCGAATCCAAAAATCCGTAAAAATTTCAGAAAATGTGCATCGCAACGACGGCGCAAGCCTCCGCATCGACGAGAGCGTTGTGGTGCTTCGTTTTTTCGTGATCGTAACCATAAAGTTTGGCCAATTCGTGCACTTTGTGGCTTTCTGCTTCAGGCAATAGTTTTTCGGAACCTCTGTGTGTGCAATAAAATTGGTAATCAGGATACCTTATATGATAGTGCTTGTGCAAGGCTTTCAGAACGCGCTCGTCAAACAGGCTGCCGTGAGCCACCATCGGGAGGCCTTTCAGCTTGCGGACAACGCGGCTCCAAGCCTCGGCAAACGAAGGCGCCTCTTCGGTGTCTTTCTTCCTGATTCCGTGCACTTTGGTCGTCCAAAAGTCGTAATAGTTTGGAACGGGACGCAAAAGACTATAGAAGTTGTCCACCATTTCGTCATCGCGCACGATGACGATGCCCATGCTGCACGCGCTCGTCAGTTCGGCGTTGGCCGCCTCGAAATCGATGGCCGCAAAGTCGTGCAGATGGTATTTCGGGATGTAGGCCGGCCATTCCGCATCAGGCCAATCGGCCAGTTTTACTTGCTCTTTGTTCCGTTTCCAAAACATAGTCCAACCATTTAAATGCAAAGGCAGACCAAGGCCGCTAAGACCATCAAAAGCGGGATAATCTTGCTGCGTATGTTCTTCTCCTTGAAACCGAAAATGCCGTAAATAAAGGAAACCACAAGGCGTACTCCATAGAGAATCAGCGGGATAAGCACTACCACGGCTGCTTCTTGTTTCAGTCCAGTGAGGTAAATCACGTCGGCCACGGTGACGAAAACGGCCATCGCCACGATGCCCCAACGCCACTCGAAAGGCTGCTCCTTGCGTTTTGGGAGCCATATCAGGAAAAACAGCACGGCCATCATAAGGAAGTCGTAAATCGTGTACCACGCCTGAATGGTCGAGGGCGAAATGCTTTCCTTGCTCAACAGGAACTTGTCGTAAACGCCGCTCAAAGCCACCAAAATGGCCGAGGCAAGCAGCATATACACCCATTTGTTCGACTTGAACCGTATGCCTTCGAGCTTGCCAGAACGGTTCATCAAATAGAACGAAACCAAAGCCAAAACCAATCCAATCCACTGAACCACAGTAAGTTGTTCTTTAAAAATCAAAAACAGCAAAACCACCGAAATGGCAGGTCGCAACTGATTGACCGGTCCGACCACGGTGATGGGCAGGTGCTTCATGGCAGAGTAGCTGAACATCCACGAGCAGAGAATGATAGCGGTCTTGCCTAATATTAATAGGTGTTGCCGCGCCGTAATCGGCTCAATGTAAAGCTTCGACATGAAACCGCCCGAAAACAGCTCCGGATTGAAAACCGAAAGCAGCACAAAAGGCAGGAACAATGCCCCACTAATCATGGTGCTATAGAACAAGACGGGAATGATGGCGTTTTTGACGACGGTCTGTTTCTTGAAGATGTCGTAGAAGCCAAGCAGAACGGCTGAAATCAGTGACAGGATTACCCACATAATGTTTCAATTTTGGCCGCAAAAGTAAAGGTTTTTGTTGAATGTTGAATCGTTTAATTGTTTAATTGTTGTTTGAAGTCATTGACTAACCGAATCTTCGATTTCCTAACTCCTAACTCCTAACTCCTAATTCCTAATTAAATCAATGTAAACCGGCAAATGGTCGCTGAAGCCGCCGAAATAGCGTGGCCCGACGTAAGTGCGAAACAGCTTCTTTCCGTGATAGGTTTCGTCGTCCTCAAAAAGGAAGTCGGCGGCAAAAATTCTTGCGCTATTTTCTTGATAGTGAAGCCCTTCCCTATCGTTCAACACGCCTTCTGTGACAATGATTTGGTCGAAGATTTGCCAGTCGGCTTGATGTTTCAGAGTGCCTTCGAAGCCCAAATCCTCGGCTTTAGCGAACAGGTTGATGAGGCAGCCGTCCTCCATCTCAGAGGGATGCCGCGCCCGAAGCACGTCGTAAATGCTCGGGTCGGTGGGACAGTCGTTCAAGTCGCCCATCATGATGATTTTCGGGCTGTAGCCTTCGGGCGCGGCGGCGCAAATCGAATCGACCTTAGCGCGCAAAAGGGTCGCCGAGCACGAGCGCGAGCCTACCGTTTCCAACTCACCGCTATACCTTGACGGCCAGTGGTTTACAAAGATATGAACCGTATCGCTAACGGGCGTTGAGCCTGTCGAAACGCCGTCTTCCTTGGCAATGAATTTCGCATAAAGTATGTCGCGGGAGTGATAAGCCGTGTCCTCGGGGTTGTAGTAGGGAAACACCGCACTCTCAACGAGCATGAAATGGTCGAGAGAATACACGATGGCAGGGTCAATACCGCGCTTGTCTGGGCCTTCGTAGTGCACATAGCGATAGTTGTGTTTCTTCAGCGGCGTTTGCTCGAAAATCGAACGCAAAACGTATTCGTTCTCCACTTCGCACATCCCAATAATACCGATGGGATTCCCTTCCGACATGGCGAAAATCGCCTTATACATGTTGTTGCGTTTCTTGTAGAAACGGCTTTTGGTCCAATGTTGCATCCCGTCCTCGGTGAAGGCGTTATAGCTTTTGGTGCTATCCACGAAAGGGTCGAAGAAGTTTTCCATGTTCCAGAAAGCCACGCGAATCGGGGCGGTTTGGGCAAAACCGATTTGTGCCACTAAAAAACAAGCGAAACAAAGTAATACTATTCTTTTCATATTTATTCCTCAAATTTGAATTGCAAAAATAATGAAATTGTTTCTATTTTTGCACCATGAAATCAAAGATTGTCATATTGCTGCTGCTCGTATCAAGCCTTGGCATGGCCCAAAATCAGCATTTCTGGGACGGAATTGAGGCTTTCGACGGGCCAACGGACGAAAACCCCGTTTTGGCCGCGCAGTTGGACTTCTATTTCGACAAAATGGTTGCGCCCCTACCCAACTCCATCACTTTGGAAATCAGTCGTTTGATTGAAAGAACAAGCAAAAACACAGCCCTCCGCGACTTCATCCTTTGGCACCTTTTTGAAAAATACCAGCACCCCGAATACATGACCCACGACCAAGTGTTTGTCTGGCTCTACGACCAATATTTCTCCAAATTGGAAATCAAGGATTTGAACGAGGCGAATTTGGCTCTGATTCGCGACAAAGCCGAACATTTCCGACGTTTGGCTTTGTTCAACATCGCGCCCAATTTCCAGCTAAACGATTCCGTTGATTTACAATCGATTGAAAGCGAATACACGGTGCTTTTCTTCTTCGACCACGACTGCGACCTCTGCCTTCAGGAAAGGCGCGATTTGGACTCGGTTTGTGCTAAACACCCGGAAATCACCATTTTTGCTATCGACATGAACCCTGACGGTTCGAGCGGATTTGTAAAACCGTCGGAACTGGTGATGCTTTACGACATTGAAACCACGCCATTGTTGCTCGTCCTCGACCGCGACAAGCGCATTATTGCAAAAAAAATCCAAGCAAGGCAAATTCCTGTTTTTACATCAAAACTTGTAGAATAATTACAAGTTTTGCGTTGTGTTTCCAAAAATTAATCCTAATTTTGCCCAAAATTCATTTTTCAACAATACTAAACTCTAACACTATGGAATTAAAAGGATCAAAGACTGAAGCTAACTTGATGGCTGCTTTCGCTGGCGAATCGCAAGCCCGCAACAAGTACACTTACTACGCTTCAAAAGCCCGCAAAGAGGGCTACAACCAAATCGCCGACCTCTTTGAGGAAACGGCCAACAACGAGAAGGAACACGCCAAAATTTGGTTCAAGCTCCTTCACAACGACGACATTCCGGACACCATGACCAACCTCAAGGACGCCGCTGCTGGCGAAAACTACGAGTGGACCGACATGTATGCTGGCATGGCTGAAACCGCCCGTGAGGAAGGCTTCACCAAGATTGCCAAACTGTTTGAGATGGTGGCCAAGATTGAGAAGGAACATGAGGAACGCTACCTCAAGCTCCTGAAAAACATCGAGGACGGCATCGTCTTCTCGCGCGACGGTGACACGGTTTGGCAGTGCTCCAACTGCGGCCACATCGTCATCGGCAAGAAGGCTCCGCAGGTGTGCCCCGTGTGCAACCACCCCCAAGCCTTCTTCCAAATCAAGGCTGAAAACTATTAACTTTCAACTTTAAACTTTCAACTATGAAAAAATACGTTTGCGACGTCTGCGGTTATGTTTATGACCCAGAACAAGGCGACCCCGACAGCGGCATCGCCCCTGGAACCCCGTTTGAGGAAATCCCCGACAACTGGAAATGCCCGCTTTGCGGCATCGGCAAGGACAGTTTTTCTGTCGTGGAATAACCATCACCTTTGTAGAGACGTGGCGTGCCGCGTCTCTACATTAATCCTAACGTTATGGATACCAAGGCATTATTCAACATAGGCTACGGCCTGTATGTGCTGACCACCAATTACGACAACATTGATAACGGCTGTATCGTGAACACGGTGATTCAAGTCACCAGCAACCCGCTGCAAGTGGCCGTAACCGTCAATAAAGGCAACTACACCCACGACCTTATCAAGGATTCTTGCGTGTTCAACGTGTCGATGCTGACCACCGAAACACCGATGAAGGTGTTTGAGCATTTTGGGTTCCAAAGCGGACGCAAGGTGAATAAGTTCGCCGATTGCGAGTCTGAACACCGCGCCGTGAACCATGTGCTCTACATCCCGAAATACACCAACGCTTATTTGGCTTGCCGCGTCACCCGTAGCATCGACTTCGGCACGCACACCATGTTCATTGCCGATGTGCTTGACGCTCAGGTGCTTTCCGACAAGCCTTCCGTGACTTACGACTACTACCAAAAGAACATCAAACCCAAACCGCAGCCTGCCGAAAAACCTAAAGATGGCAAACGCCGCTGGGTGTGCAAGGTGTGCGGCTACGTCTATGAGGGCGACATCCTCCCCGACGACATTGAATGTCCGTTGTGCAAACACGGCAAGGAGGATTTTGAGGAGGTTTTTTAGCTGTAGAGACACGGTGCGCCACGTCTCGACAAAACGAAACAACAAACAAAAACATGCATCAGATAAATCTTACCGAAAACATATATTACGTCGGCGTGAACGACCGCCACACCGACAAGTTTGAAAATCACATGGAACTGCCCAACGGTGTTTCCTACAATTCTTATCTCATTGTCGATGAGAAGGTTGCACTGATTGACCCAGTGGAGGCCAACTTCCTTGAGGAGTATCTTTTCAAGGTGAAGTCGGTGCTGAAAGGCCGCAAGGTGGATTACCTTATTATTAATCACGACGAACCTGACCACAGCAGCACCGTGGCCGCCGTGCTTCGCGAATGGCCCGAAGTGCAAGTGGTGGGTAACGCCAAGACCTTTGGCCCGTTGGAGGCGTTTTACGGTCCCATCGAGAACAAGAAAACTGTGTCCGAAGGCGAAACCCTTTGCCTTGGTTGCCACACTTTACAGTTCTTCATGGTGCCGATGGTGCACTGGCCTGAGTCCATGGTGACCTACGAACAAACGAGCAAAATCGTTTTCAGCAACGACGCTTTCGGCGGTTTCGGTGCCTTGAATGGCGGCATCTTCGACGACCAAGTGAACCTCGCCTTTTATGAGGACGAGATGCGCCGCTACTATGCCAACATCGTTGGCAAGGTGGCCATGCAAGCCCTGAAAGCCATCGAAAAACTCAGTTCGCTGGAAATCAAGATGATTGCTCCGTCACATGGCCTCGTTTGGCGCAGTAATTTGGCTTGGGTCATCGGGAAATACACCCAATGGAGCAAGCAAGAGAGCGAAGAAGGCTTGGTCGTCGTGTATGGCTCAATGCACGGCAACACCGCCCGCATGGCCGAGATTGTAGCCCGTGGCGCGGCTGAAGCCGGCATCAAGGAAGTGAAGGTCTATGACGTGGCCAAAACGGAGGTTTCGTTCATCATGAGCGACATCTGGAAGTACAAAGGCGTTATCATCGGGGCTTGCGCACACTATGCTAACATGTTCCCCGACATGACTTTGCTCGTCCACGAAATCAACGAGTTCAAGCCGAAAGACAAGTGCTATGGCTTGTTTGGCGGCATGAGCTGGAGCGGCGGCGGTGTGAAAACCTTGGCCAAATACGCCGAGGAAGGTAAGTGGAACCTCGTTGCCGAGAGCGTCGAGGTGAAAGGCGCACCCATCCGCGAAGAGGATTGGGACAAACTATACAATTTGGGCAAGGCTGTGGCCGAGGCGTGTAAGTGAAGCTTTTACAAGCCATCCACCGTCACCAGAGCCGCTAAAGCCTCCACCAAAACCACGGCGCGGGGCAAGGCGCACACGTCGTGACGGCCTTCGATGGCGATGGTGCAAGGCTCCCCTAACCGATTCACGGTTTGCTGGGGTTTTGCGATGCTCGGGATGGGTTTGAAAGCCACGCGGAAGACAATGTCGTTGCCGTTGCTGATGCCGCCTTGTATGCCGCCAGAGCGGTTGGTCAAAGTGGTGACTTTTCCGTCCTTATTAACAAAGGTGTCGTTGGCTTCAGAGCCTTTCATCTTGGCCAAGGCAAAGCCACCGCCCACCTCAAAGCCTTTCACGGCGGGCAGGCTGAACATGGCATGGGCCAGCTCGGCGGAGAACTTGCCGAACATCGGATTGCCTAAACCCGCTGGTGCGCCAATGATGCGACATTCTACTATGCCTCCTACCGTATCGCCTTCTTTCTGAGCTTGTTGCACATCGCCCATCTCGATTACTTCGGCAACGACTTGGATGCCTTTGCCTTTCAGGATTTGCTTGGCGATGGCACCAGCCACCACAATCGGCAAGGTCGTTCGCGCCGAAGCCCTGCCGCCACCACGCCAGTCGCGGAGGCCGTATTTCTGCTCGTAGGCGAAATCGGCGTGCGAAGGTCGGTAAACGTCTTTCCATGCTTCGTAATCGGCTGGTTTACAGTCTTCGTTGCGCACCATGAAGGCAATCGGCGTACCCAAGGTAACGCCGTCGAGCAAGCCCGAAAGCCACTCGATTCGGTCGGGTTCGTTGCGCTGTGAGGCGGTGGCTGATTGTGCCGTTTTGCGCCTGCTCAGTTCTGCATCAATGAAATCAAAGTCGAGTTTCAACTGTGAAGGGCAGCCGTCGATAACGCCCCCGATGGCTGTGCCGTGCGACTCGCCAAAAGTGGTCAGTCTAAAAATGTGTCCTATCGTGTTCATGGCGACAAAGGTACGGTTTTTT
>CADAVB010000024.1:26126-26720 GCA_902791165.1 uncultured Bacteroidia bacterium | reverse complement strand
TGCAAGAGCACCAAAATGATGCCCAACAACAATCCGATGATGCCGCCCGCCACGGAAATGAGCAGGCCTTCGTTTAGGAAGATCTTCTGTATCAGTCGGTTGTCGGCACCCATGGATTTCAGGATTTCGGTGTCCTTGCGCTTGTCGATCATCAGCATCGAGAGCGACCCAACCACATTGAAGGTGGCCAGAATCAGGATGAAAGTAAGGATGACATAGACCGCCCATTTCTCGGAGCGCATGATTCTGTAAAGCGTTTCCTGTTGCTCTTGCTGGTTTTTCACGGTGAAGTCCTCCCCTATCTCGGCTTTTACTTCCTTTTTCACCTTATTAATATCAGCGTTCGGGGCGACAAAAAGCTCCACGTTTGACGCTTTGTTCTCATATTCAAGCAATTCTGACAGCCAATCGAAAGGCACAAGCACGAGTTTTTCGTCCTGTTCCTGTTCAGTGGAGAACACGCTGCGCACGGTCAGCACGTCGGAATTGAAACTATTTTCGAGGCTCATCAGCGAGGCGTTGCCGCGTTTGGGCACATAGACGCGCACCATCGCGTATGGGTTGTATGCATTGATACCGAGATACCACGCCACG
>CADAVB010000024.1:0-26114 GCA_902791165.1 uncultured Bacteroidia bacterium | reverse complement strand
TTTCAAGCGATCAATGTTTTGGTATTCCAATCCAACACCCTTCACCTGCCCGATGTGCTGCTTGTCGTTGGCGCGAAAAAGCGCGTCTTCGGTAATCGTCGGAACCACATACTCAACACCTTGGATTTCATTGAGTTGGCCCAAAGGAAATGCCGTCAAGTCGATGGTTTTGCCTTTCACGGCGGCGATTTGCAGGTCGGGCGTGAGGCGGTTGTTCATTGAAGAAATCACCTTCTCCAAGCCGTTGAAGGCCGATAGCACCACAATGAGCGCAAACGAACCGACACTAATACCCAAGATGGAAATCCACGTGATGATATTAATGAGGTTGTGGCTCTTTTTGGCCAAGAGGTAACGGTTTGCTATGAACAGCGGCAGTCTCACTTGTCGGGATGCAGCAGGTTGTCGATGTTTTCGATATAGTCGAGCGAGTCGTCCTCGATGAAGCGCAGTTCAGGCACGACACGCATCTGATGGCGAATCCGGTTGCCCAACAAACCACGGATGGCACGGGCGTTTTGGCCCACTTCGTCCACCACTTTCTGTTTCTCGTCCACGCCGAAAACGCTGAGATACACACGCGCATACGACAGGTCGGAGGTAACACTGACGCGGGTCACGGTAATCATCAGCGAAGGCACTTTCGGCTTCAGTTCCTTCTGAAAAATATCACTTAATTCCTTTTGTATCAGTCTGTTTACTTTTTCTAATCGCTTTCCTTCCATAAGTCAGATTTCAAGATTCAAAATTTAAGATTTAAAGATTTGGTGCAAAAATAGGCAATTCTTTTGAAATCGAGGATATTTCGTTTCTTTTGAATTGTTTTCCATAAACCCAGGAAAAAAGCCTATTTTTGCAGTCAAATTCCGAATGATGTCAACAACCCTAATCGTCAGTATCGCTGTTTTTCTCGGCATCACGCTTTTGTTGGTGTCTTTACTGCTTTGGATTCGCAATAGGCTCATGCCCAAAGGCGAGGTCAAAATAACCATCAACGACGACAAGGAACTGACCGTATCGTCAGGCAACACCTTGATTAACACCCTTGCCGAGCAAAAGGTTTATCTGCCTTCGGCTTGTGGCGGCAAAGGCTCGTGCGGACAATGCAAGTGCAGAGTGGTTGAAGGTGGCGGTTCCATCCTACCCACAGAAGTGGGTTTCTTTACCCGCAAACAGATACAAGACCATTGGCGATTGGGCTGTCAGGTAAAGGTGAAGGAAAACCTGAAAATCACTGTGCCTCAGTCGATATTGAATGTCAAGGAATATGAATGCACCGTGGTCAGCAATCGCAACGTGGCCACGTTCATCAAGGAGTTCAAGGTGCAGTTGCCTGCTGGCGAGCACATGGACTTCATCCCCGGCTCTTATGCCCAAATCAAAATCCCCGCTTTCGACATCAATTATGCCGACTTCGACAAAGAACTGATTGGCGCTGCGTATCTTCCCTCATGGGAAAAGTTCAAGATGTTTGACCTGCGATGCGTCAATACCGAGCCGACGGTGCGTGCCTACTCGATGGCCAACTACCCTGCCGAGGGCGACGTGTTCATGCTCACGGTACGCATTGCCACGCCACCGCTCAAACCCGACCGTTCGGGGTTTATGAACGTAAATCCTGGCATTGCTTCGTCCTATATCTTCTCGCTGAAGCCTGGCGACAAAGTGCTCATGTCGGGGCCTTACGGGGATTTTCACATCAAGGAACCTGTTTCCGATGTACGGCGACCACAGTCTGACAGCCCCGCCAACGAAATGATTTGGATTGGAGGCGGTGCAGGCATGGCGCCCTTGCGTGCGCAAATCATGCACCTCACCCGCACCTTGCACATTACCAACCGTGAAATGCATTATTTCTATGGGGCACGTGCTTTGAACGAGGTCTTCTACTTGGACGACTTCCTCCAACTTGAGCAAGATTTTCCGAACTTCCATTTCCATCTCGCCTTAGACCATCCCGACCCTGTCGCCGATGCCTCAAAGGTGGCCTACACAGCTGGTTTTGTGCACAATGTAATGTACGAAACTTATTTAAAAGACCATCGGGCGCCCGAAGACATTGAGTATTACATGTGCGGTCCAGGGCCGATGAGTGCCGCTGTGGTCGGTATGCTCGACAATTTGGGCGTAGCGCCAGAGAACATCCTTTACGACGACTTTGGCGGGGAAAAAGCAAAATAAACGAAAGGGTTGCCACACATTGTAGCAACCCTTTCGCGTCTATTCAAGCATCTAACATTAAAAACGTTCCACGATGCTACGTTGCACCTCAAGAAACTCCTCCTCGCTCATGTGGACATGCTCTTTCTTGAAGTCCATGTCGCCCTCTTGGGTGATGGGGATGAGGTGAATGTGGGCATGAGGCACTTCCAAGCCAATGACGGCCACGCCAATTCGCTTGCACGGAATGGCCTTTTCAATGGCCAGGGCCACTTTTTTGGCAAAGACCGTCATCTCTGCCAACTCCATGTCGTCGAGGGCAAAGAGGTAGTCCGTTTCGTGCTTAGGAATCACCAAGGTATGACCTTTGGCAACGGGATTAATATCCAAAAAGGCAAAAAACTTGTCGTTTTCAGCGATTTTGTAGCAAGGGATTTCCCCTTTAACAATTCTTGAAAAAATGGTGGCCATGGCAATTTGTATTATCGCGTGATTTCGATGATTTCAAACTGCACTTTTCCAGCGGGCACCACAATGTCGGCCACATCGCCTACTTGTTTGCCCAACAAACCTTGTCCGATGGGTGAGTTGATGGAGAGCTTGCCTTCCTTGAAGTTGGCTTCCTTTTCAGGCACGAGGGTGTAGGTCATCATCATGTTGGCCTTGAGGTTCTTCAGTTTGACGGTGGAATAGAGGAGCACTTTGGAGTTGTCCATTTTCGACTCGTCAAGAATCCTGGCGTTGAAAATCAAATCCTGTAGTTCGGCGATCTTGGCTTCAAGAAGGCCTTGTGCTTCCTTGGCGGCATCATATTCGGCGTTTTCGGAGAGGTCGCCTTTGTCGCGTGCCTCCTGAATGGCTTGAACGATGCGCGGACGCTCGCGGAGAATCAGTTGGTCGAGTTCGTCCTTTAGTTTTTGCAACCCTTCTGGGGTAAAGTATTTAATCTCTGACATGATAGAATGAATATTTGATTTCAAAACAAGTCGCAAAAAAGAGACCCTTACCGAAATAAGGGTCTATCTTTGGTTTGCGACTGCAAAGGTACGAATAATTTCGATACCTGCGGCGTTTTATCAGAAAATAATTCTCACGCCCACGCTATGGTGGCCTTTGAAGGTGTAAGTATCTCTGAAAGCGTAGTCAACAGCCAGCTTCATTCCGTTTTCTTCTTTCGACAACGGAGCTTGCACCGAAAGACCGGCGCTCAAGCCTCTATTGACATTCATGCAGTCGTCGCTATCATCAATGCCACCTTTAGCCCAGATGCCTTCCTCGTAGGTATAGCCGGCACGGAGCATCAGGATGTCGTTCCAATTGTACTGCAAGCCCAAGGTAATCTGGTCCTTTGTGAAGGAGTTGGACGAGAAATTACCGGCCAAAGTCAGCTTCGACGTTTCGCCCAGCAAGAAATCGTAGGCGGCGGCGATGCTCAATTGGGTGGGCAATTCGAATTCATCGGCACGTTGGATGACGGTGAATTGTTGCGAAGTGCCTTGCATGAGGAAAGCCTTGTACGACAAACCGTCGCCCGAGAACTTCATCGTGGGTCCGATGTTCTTCAGCGTGATGCCGAAGTGCACATTCTCGAAGGGGCCAGTGACGTATTGGATACCTGCGTCGAGGGCAACACCCACGCCGCCCATATCCTTGATGGACTCGCTGATGATCTTCAGGTTGAAGCCGCCGCTGATGCTGTTGGAGAACGACTTGGCGAAGGCCACATTGATGTTCATCAAGTTGGGTTTGAAGGTACCCAAGGTGTGCGGATCAGGGTTGTCGGTGGTAGTAATCGGGATTTCGCCGATGCTGAACGACATCAGTGAGAGGCCCAACACGCTCGTTTCTCCCACGCGGGCCAAGAGGCCCACGGAGGAGATACGAATATCGGCACCCGAGCCGGCGAGCCAGCTGGTGTGGGTGAAGTTCATGTCAAACTTGCCGATGCCTGCGATGCCGGCCACGTTGCCATACATGGCATCAACGCCGTGCACCATTGACATTCCCGCGTTGCCCCAACCGGCCGAAGCAGCCCAAGGGTTGATCAGCAATTCGGGAGCGCCTGCTTGACCTGAACGATCCGGATTACCTGCAAATGCTTGTGATGTTGCAAATCCCATAAGGATTGCCAAACTCATCGTTATATATCTAAATGATCTTTTCATGATGGTGATAATTTAAATGGTTAGCAATTACATTGATTTAGAAAGTATTCAGGTCAATCTTACGCATGGCACCAAAGAATTTGATCGTTCTTTCACCGCCGCTGGTGAGGTCTTTGACGTGAATCAGATAGAATCCACTTGCGACAGGTGTATTGGCATAGTTGGTCAGATCCCACTCAATACTTGGGTCTTCGTTGTCTTTCTTGAACTGACGCACCTTCGTACCGTTGATTGAGTAAATCGTCACCACGCAACGGTTGGGCAGGTTAGCGATCTTCACCTTGTTGGTCAGTGCATTGCCTTCGTAGGCCGAATAGGCGTAGTAAGGATTGGGCACAACCGTGATGAGGTTGAGGTCTTCGTCAGCCTTAACTGCGTCGTTCTCAATGGGGTTCAGTCCGTCGATGGAGAACTCATACTTCGGATACAAGTCGTTGATATTCAACGATTCGTCCTCGTATTGCAGCGGGATTTGGCTGTAACCGCGAGCATAAGGCTTGGCGATACGGATACGGATACGGCAGTCGTTGCCTTCGGGCAGCCAGTCATAGCCTTCAACACCCATGGGCATACCGACCCATTGAATCATGCGATAGAGTTTCGGGCGCAGGATGTTGGCGGCGCTGCTGGCGGCCACATTCTGGATGTGGTTCAACGAGTTGTAGAGCAAACGGCCACCATCGTAGGCGAAGTTCTTCACGTCTTTGTAAACGTTGGAACCGCCGGGGATGGGAATGGAGTCCATACGCCAGATGAAGACGAAGTGCTTACCGCCCATGATGGGTTCGTTGTCGGTGCCATAGTTGCGCACGATGGCAGGATCCATCAGTTGGGAGATGTCGCCATAGTCGCCGTCAATGGTGCTCTTCTTCAACTTCATGGGGTTGAAGATCATGTCGCGACCGTTTTCGGCAAGGTAGGAGTCTTCACCGAAAGCCACGTTCAAGCGGCAGCCCGTTTCAACGTCGATAACATAGCCCGGGAACCAACCCATACCGTTGGAGGCGATGAAGTTGGGATCGTTGGGATTGTCGCTGCTTTCGCCGCCCATGAAATCACCCACATAAGGATTGCCCATCTTGTCCACAGAGGCATGCTTACGAAGGTCGAAGCGCAAAGCGCCTCCTTCCGACAAGCTTTCGTCCATACACATTTCGAGGACGGGGCAACGGGTCCACTTCGAGGTGTCGGCAGTGAAGACGATATCAACACTCGAGGTCAGTTGGAAGTCGTCAATGGCTTTGGCGGCTGCGCTAAACACCGGACCTGGGTCGTTGTGGGGTTTGTCGTGCACCGAGGCAAGCAGATAGGGCGACCACGTGCCATTGGCAATCTTTTCGTAGTTTTGATTGGGGTCCCAAGGCTTACTGGCACCAGTATTATTGGAGCCTGACATCATGGCGTAGTCGTTGAAAGCCTGGTTTTCCGTGTTCATGTCAACATAGGTTCCAGAACGGATCCAGTTGAGGAATGAGCCAGGAATATCCTTGTCGCGGATACCATCCAACCATTTCTCGGATGGTTTCTGGAACTCAACCGTGGAAGTGATCATACCATTGTTGGTGGCAATCACAGCCTGGTATTCATGGTAGTCATTGCTATAATATATCTTACCAATCGTACGACGACCAATCTCATAGGGTTGGTTGATGTTGATGGAAATACCTCTGTCAATGAAGATGTTTTCGCCGCCGACCACCGTGTTGGTGTCGCTTTCGAAGATTTCGCCCGTGCTGAGGTCTTTCAGATACCAACGCGAAGCCAAACGGTAGGCGGAATCACCGAACACGTCTGGGTTGCCTGTCACGTTATAGGAATACACGGTATCCATACCTTCGAACCAAAGTTCATAATCGGTGGGCTTCACTTTAATCGGGTCGATTACCTTCACATCAATCGGGCCGTAGCCAGGCTCATAGACGGGATGATAGGCAGCCGGATAGTCGGGATGACCGAATCTTCTTTCGTCATTGGCAAGCGGCTTGCTCATGATTTCGTCGATGGTGGCTTGGCTCAATTCGAGTTCGTTGCTGCCATTGCCCAAACCGACAAGTCTCTTCACAGCAGGTTTGTCGCCATAGGTGCTGCGGAGCACCATGCCGTTGGTTGTCTTGTGAGGAACAGCGGTGTAGCATTTGATGTTCTTACGGCCTTCGAGATAGGGCTTCTTTTGACCTTGCAGGCCAAGAGCGTCATCGAGGTTATAAGGCAGATAGTTGTTGTAGGCGTAGGCAACAGCCATGAAGTAGTAGGCTTTGTGGTTGATCAGCGTCGGGTTGTCGCTCATCGAGAACTTGTCTTCGGTGACGACAAAGCTATGGTTGATACCGCCGTCGGAGCCGTCCACTTTCAGCTTGGGCACGTTGGCTTGCAGAGCCTCGTCATATTCGTAGTTCAACATGCGGGTAACGCCATTGCGAATGTCGCATTGGAACACAAGGCGAGCCTTGTCGGTGTTTTCGAGTTCGTCGGCGCCCACCTCGGCATTGGCCAGCTGGTACACTTTGTAACCTTCGAAGCGATATTCTCTGTTCAATTCCAACTCAATCGGGATATTCTCCACAGGAATGAGGAAGGTCGTGTCGTTGCCATTATCCAAGGTGGCGTGAATCGAGTCGTGAATCACCTCAACATCGGTAACGATAGAGGTCGGGATTTCAGGATCGACTTCGACATAGCCTTCTTTATAGTTGTTGGAGATGGCTGTGTTCGAGAGATAGATGATGAGTTGTTGGTCGAGCTCGCGGATGGTGAGGTCGGGAGCATTCGGACCGTCGATCACCTTGAAGCAGTTGTCGAACAAAGCTTGGCACTTGTCGTCAACCACGCGCAGCAATTCGACCGAAGCCCATGCGCCGCCTGAAGAGGCACGTGCCCACGGCACACCAAAGGTGATGTAGTTCACAGCACCGGGTTGCAGGGTGAAGGGGCCTGCCGACTGCATGAAACGGCGGTCGTTAGGAGCGTTTTGGCACTGCTCTTCGGTCCAGTATTTGCCGTTTTCGTTGTAGCCGTCGTTAGGTCTGACACCACCCGTACCCCAGTTCCACGGGTCGGAGTCGCCAGGGAACATGAAGTCGCACTCGGGGCCAACCACACCGTCGCCCGAGAAAGCGTTGCCGCCGTATTCCATTTTCTTGTTGTTCTTCCAGATACCACGGAGGTAGTTGTAGTATTGGGGAGCAGTGCTGGGGTCACCGTTATCGTCAGAAGAGTTGTTGTGGTACACAAAGCGGCGCATACCAAAACGTTCGTCGTCAACGATGCCGTTGCCGAAGTTCACACCGTTGATGCTGAAGTCCACCACTTGGGTTTGACCGACAGTGTCGTAGGTGTAGATGGTGTCTTGCGTAGCGGGATCCACCACGTAGGTAACGTTCACTTCGAAGGTGTATTTGGGGTTGTCGATTCCGTCGGGGTCCATGTAGGGGCCTTGGAAGAAGTCGATACCGATCGCCGGAGGTTGGCTACCATAGGCTTCGGGTTCACCGCTACCATCAACGGCGGAACCGTTGTAACCGTAACCCAAACCACGACCGACGTCGCAGCCCACATAGTCGTCTTGAGCATAACCGAGGTCGATATCAGTCCAGGGCGAGAAGTAGGTGCCCGTCAAGACGTAAGTCGAACGGTTGATGATTTCGTAGCTATAGAACGACATGTTGTTGATTTCATCGTTGGTGGCGAAAGCAAAAGCTTGGGCACGAATTTCGAGACCGATGGCTTCGCCGCTCGATTCCGTATGGGAAGCGCCTTTGTCGTTGAAAATCCACCAAAGGGTTTGGTCGCCTTTCAGCACTTGGTCGGCAAGGATGGAGCCATACATTGAGCCTTCTTTTTCCTCTCCCATGGTCGGGATTTTGGTGTGGCAAAGCTCATTGTCGATGTCATAGTAAGGATAGTCGCCAAGTTCAGGATGATATTCGCCGTCTCCATCACTATCATAGAAGGGGGCGAGATATTGGCTTATTCCTTCGGGGTCTTCCGGTCCGGGGTGAGCGGGCCAGTTCTTGATGACGGAGGGGATAAGTGCTTCGGGCACGCGGCCATCTTCGCCGCGGTTGGCGAGGAACTCATCGACGTCGGCACGGTGAATCTTGAAGATCTTGTCCCAACGGGCGCAAGTCTCGTTCTCGATGGAGGCTCTGCCGTCGATAGTCAACGGGCCGGTCCAATAGTCGTTACCGACTTGGCGGAAACGAACGGCGGCGCATTTGAGCTGACCGTTGATATCAACACCGGCAATCCAAAGCGATCCGGCATACAGAGAGGTGGCCGAGCCGTTGGCGGGAATGTAATACTTGGATCCCGTTCCAGAAGGAAGGTCCCACCACATATCGCCACCAGCGTTGATACGGGTTCTGACATTGTTGATGTCGAGCCATTCAAACGATGAAGAAGGCGAACATCCGGCTGCGGTTTGAGCGCGTTGGCCTTTGCCAAGGTTTTCATACTTGTAAACATCGGCCTTTCCGGGAATCACAGCACTCGCAATGAGTAGCGCTGTAAACATTAATCGAAATATATTCTTCATGATATTTATAATTTTCTTTGTGGATTAATTCTCGCTATTAGAAGTTAAAGCTCATGCCAACTCTGATCTGGCGAGGCATGGAGTAGTTGCCGCCTGCATTGACAAACAGTTGATACATCTGGATGAAGGCCTGCGGGTCGATGGTGCTGTTGATTTCGCGCTGCCATTCGGGAGCCGAGAGGTAGCCGTCGTCATCGGGGTTACCCGTCGAGGAATACACATTGGTGATGTTCTTCGAGTTGAGCAGGTTCAGCACTTGCACATAGACGTTCACGAAAGCATCGCGACCCGTCTTGCCTTCCTTGTTGCCGCCCATGTTGAACTTGAAGTCCTTATCCACACGGAGGTCAAACTTGAAGGATGCGGGGATTCTGGAACCGTTGTAGGTACCCTTCAGCAGGTTGTTACCGCCAGAGATGGGCGACGAAACCGTACGAGAAGCCGTGTAAGGCGTACCCGAACCACCGCCAACGGTCAAAGCAAAACCGGTATTGGCCAGAACTTGGATGGGAGCCTTGTCGCTGTTCTTGCGGTTGATGACGGGGCCGTCATACTTCTTGCCGTCGGCAAAACGATAGTCGAGCACGAGGTTGAAGCCGTGGCGACGGTCGGAGTTGGTCGGGAAGGTCGATCTCAGGTTCGGCACACCAGCGGCGATCAAGGCCGAAGCGGTGGTGGTCGAAGAACCGGTCATGTTCGAGAACTGCAAGGTGTAGCTAGCGCGGACGCGAGCGTTCTTGGTTCTACGCAAGTCGTATTCGGCGGTCAAACCCTTGACGGTACCGAAGTCGAGGTTGCTGAACGAGTTGTATGACTTGGGGAAGGCACCATTGAAACGGTACATCTGAATCATGTTACGCAGCTCACGATAGTAGGCCGTGATGGTCAACGAAGAGGTGTTGGTCACCTTCTGCGTGAAACCGAGCTCATAGTCGATGGTTTGAGCGGGCTTCAGGTCGGGGTTGGCAATCGTACCCGAAATATCGTTGAAGTTGTAGTAGTACAGCGGGCTGCAGTAGTCGGAGCTGGAAGGACGTTGGGTCAGCACATCGTAGTGGGCGAAGAACAAGGCTTCGTCAGAAATCGGGAAGGAGAAGGAGATACGAGGCATGATGCTCCAGGAGGGATCATAGTCCTTGAACGAGCTTTCCTTCACTCTTTGTTGGTCGATGTCCTTAATCCAAGGCGAAACGCCAGTTCCCATGTCGAGGACGCTCGGGTCGGAGATTTCTCTACCATCGGCGTTGTACCAGGTGTTGCCGTTGCGGAAACCAACGATTTCGGTGATTTCGCTAATCTTGTTCACATAGGGGACGAAGTCGTCGCCGATGTTGCCCGGGATGTTGAGGTCGCTCACTTCGCCGGCAAAATGGAAGTCCTGAGCGAATGTGCTGGAGGACATGGCATTCTTGATGTCGCCTACGGTGTTGAAATCATACAGCACAAACGGGTCTCTCAACACGCTTTGGTTGGCGTCGTAACGGTCAACACGAACACCGATGTTGAAGATCAGGTCTTTGAATGCGAACTTGTCGGTGATGTAACCAGCCATGTAAATGGGGTTGATGGAACCGATGGGACGGGTGAAGACGCCGTTTTCGTCGGTATCGTTGAAGAAGTTGGACAAGGTCGGGCGCTCGGTCAAACCGTATTTTCTGCTGCCGTCGTAGGTGTAACCATAGTAGTAAACATAGAGGTTACCGTCGCGGGTCAGCTCGTCGGCCGAGAACATATTCAGGTTGAGGCCGCCATTAACACGACCGGTCTTCAGATTACCATTATCGTCATAATACATAATGGTGTTGTCGTTGAAGTCGTAAGTGTCGATGAGGATGTATTCCGTACCTTTCACATTGAGTCCCATGGCTTGGCGCAACTTTGCGTCGAACACGTATTGCTGGTTGGCGTCATACAGTCTGTGGAATCTGACTGTATCCACGAAACCATCGTAGCTGGTGGCATAGGGGTGCTCAAGGTCAAGTTCTCTGATGTGGAAGTTGGTCACGTCTTGCATCAGCGACCAATAGTTGGAAGTGTAGGAAATACCAGATTGGTTTTGTTGCTCATATTGGAAGCCCAACTTGATTTCGTGGCTGTTGTCGCCCTTGCCGATGGTCATGGCCACGTTGGCATTGAAGGCGATTTGGTCTGACACCGACTTGCTGTAGGCCGATTGGATGCTGCCAGGAACGGCGTACAAGCCATAGACCGAGCCAGGAGTGATACCGTTAAACAAGCCGTTGTTCAGCATGATGTTCGACTTTCTGTCGAAATAACCGGCAGCGCCATAAGGTTCATACAGGGCGTAGTAGTTATTGACATAATTGACCAACAGCGGGTTGAAGTCGGAGGGGGTAAACTCAACGAGGGTGTCGTGGTCCCAAGTGTTGAGCACGTAAACATTGGTGTAATTATGGAGGATCGTGTCGCCATCGACAGCAACGCCCGAAACGCTCATGCCAGGTGAATAAGTAGCCTCTTTTCTGGTGAGGAACTTACCAATGTTGTTGTAGGCAAAGATGTTGTCCCAGAGGTCGGAGTCGCCCGATTCGGAAGTCACGTGCGTGTAGTCCAACTGCAAGCTATAATAGAAGTTGGAGATCAGCGAGGTGCTTTCGGGATCGGTGGGGAAACGATGGGTAAAACGGACATAGCCACGATAGGTACCCGACTTGCTCAAGTAGTTCTTGTCGGTATTGAAATAATAGTGGCTACGGCTGGCGGCATAGTGGCCTGCACGACGATACAACGAACCGCCGATGGTCAGGTTGGTGTTTTTGCCCGTGCGGACGTTGATGTTACCCGTCACATTGATGTTTTGGTTCATCGAGTTGTTGAGGAAGCGGGTGTGCACGAGGTCTTCACGTTGGGTGTAGGATGCCGTTCTGTTGGTACTGAGGCCAGCGCCTGTGAGGGTGAGGGGCGTTTCTTCGATGTGTTGTTGCCATTCATCGGTTGCATGATAATAGCCCGTTGCCGAGAGGCTGCCATATTTGTTGCGGTTGTAGTCGAAAGCGAGGAAGAAACCGAGGAGGGCTTCTTGGTCGTTTTTCTTGCTCTTGATGAGCGGTCCTTGCAAGCTACCGCCGATACGGCCGTGGCCATAACCGTCAACCGAGTATTCGGCTTCGAGTCCGCCACCCCAAGTACGGCTGGGGCCTTTGGTGGTCATGTTGATGATACCGCCCATGGCGTCGCCATATTGCGCGGGGGTACCACCGAGGATGACGTCCACCTGGTCGATGGCGCCTTGCGGGACGCTGGCGCTACCGATGACCTTCACACCGTCGATGTAATAGACGGCGCTTTCACGGGCACCACGGATACTACCGACCTCACCGTCGCTCGAGAACACACCACCGACGCTGGAGGCCACGCCTTCAGCCGAACGGTTAGGCAACTTCGAGATTTCTTCTGCGGTGATGGAGGCACCCGAGGTGGTGTTGTCCTTCGAAATCAGAGGGATTTCGTAGTCGATGATGGTGACTTCATTCAGGTTGATGGCACCACTGCTCATCTTGATGTCGTAGTAGGTGATCTTATTGGCAGGGATAACCAGTCCGCGCAATACGAACGGGTTCATGCCAATGCAGCTCGCCTTGAGGTCATACGTTCCCGGAGGAATCGGGTTGATGTCGTAGTTACCGTCGAAGTCGGAGGATGCACCTCCCACTTGCGATCCGCCCTTTTCTACAATGACGTTCGCAAATGGTACCGCTTCTCCAGTTTCATCGGTAATCTTGCCTTTGAGTCTTCCTTGCGCCTGAGCCATGGTCATCGTGCAGGTGGCCAAAACTACGGCAAGGGTCATTAGTAAATTTTTAAACATACCTTGAATTTTTATGTAATACTACTTTATTTAGTGCATTAAAAGTCGTCAAAATTACAACCTTCTTTGAAAGTACGCAAGAAAAATCATCTTTTTGGGCGTTTTTTTTCTTTCAAAAAAAGTCGAACAAATCCTATTTTATTGAATTTTAATTATTTATAAAAAACTCTTCTTTCTACATTTTTTTCATCGGTTTTTCTGATTCTTACACCTTATTAATTAATACGCGCCCTAAATCAGAAGAACGGATTCGTCTTTTGTCGGCGGCGCATCTTCTCCGCATGACGTTTGTCCTTCTTGATCATCTTCTTGGTCTTCTTGGCTTGGTGCTTATAATGGGCATCCTTCGCCTTCTTGTATTGTTTCTTGCTTTGCTTCTCCTGCTTCTCCATTTGCCGCTCGGCCTTGCGCATGGCCCTCGACGATCGGTTGGCCGCACACGACCCAAACAGCACCAACAGACTGAGCAAGAGGCATATCAATACGTTTTTTCGTTTCATCACAATCAGATTTAAGGGGACAAAAATAAGTATTTTCCGACAAAAACATACGATTTTGCAAAAAAAAGCGTTTCTTTGCTGTTATGAAACGCCTACGATTACACCTATTAATATTAATATGCACCTTGCCATTTTTGCAGGCTTGCGAGAAATACCCCCAGAATCCGAACCGGCCCACCACGCCTTTCAGTTTCTCGATTTACCCAAACACACTTCAGTATCAAGAGCTTAACTATGTCAGTGGTTGGATTTACCTCACCCCTGAATTGGAAAGCACTAGCCGAGGCATCATTGTTTATCGGTTGAGCGACAACGAGTTTTTGGCCTATGACATGCTCCCGCCCAACTATCCCGACGCCTGCACCAACAGCCAAGGCCAAACCACGCGCCTAGTGGTGGACTATCCTTTCGTTGTCGATCGTTGCAACAACGCTTACTATAGTATTTTGAACGGCCAAATCATTGTAAAAGAGGAATTTGACATGGTTCCTAACTTCCCCACCGAAGGAGCGCCAGTTTTTCCGCTCATTCAATACCGCACCGTATTTGACGGAAGCAAACTGACCGTTTCCAACAATTAATCTCAACAAAAGACTAGGCTCAACGCCCCTCAATCCTCCAAAATATGGCTCTGCCGCTCAATGGAAGCCTGATGGATGGCCTCGAACACCTCATTAATTAATTGGGGCGGCAAACCCAAGTCGCTGCCCGTGGCGATATGCTCATCGAGGATTTTTTTCCAGCGGTCCATCTGAACGACGGTAACATTGTTGCGCTTCTTGTATTCGCCGATTTGGGCACTCACTTCCATTCGGCGAGCCAATAATTGCAGCAACTCACTGTCGATGTCGTCGATTTCGCCGCGAAGGTTGGCAAGGTCGCGATCCACGCTGCCTGAGTTTTTGGCGCGGAAGGTCAGGTTGGAAAGCAGTGTCTTCAATTGCTCCGGCGTGATTTGCTGGCGGGCGTCGGTCAAAGCGACATCGGGATTGATGTGACATTCTATCATCAATCCATCGGTGGCGAGGTCGAGGGCCTTTTGTGCCGTGGGCAACAACAATTCGCGATTGCCGCAAATGTGGCTCACGTCGGTGATTAATGGCACATTCAGCCGTTGCGTCAGTTCGATGGGAATTTCCCATAGCGGGAAGTTGCGATACGGCGACTCCTTATAATAAGAGAAGCCGCGATGGATGGCCGCCAACTGCTTCACGCCCGCCTTTTGGAAACGCTCGAAAGCACCGAGCCAAAGGTTCAAGTCGGGCGAAACGGGATTTTTGATGAACACTGGAACATCGACACCTTTCAAGGAATCGGCCAACTGCTGCACCGAGAACGGATTGACGACCGTACGCGCCCCAATCCACAGCGCATCGACTTCGTATTTCAGCGCCAACTCGACATGTTCGGGGGTGGCCACTTCGGTGGCGGTGGGCAGTCCGGTTTCCCGTTTCGCTTCGCGGAGCCAGACGAGGCCTTGCTCTCCCCTGCCCTCAAAAGCATCGGGGCGCGTGCGCGGCTTCCAGATGCCGCCGCGTAGCATGGTTACTTGGGGGATTTTCGCCAAGGCGCGTGCCGTGGCGAGGATTTGGGCTTCGGATTCTATGCTGCAGGGGCCGGAGAGGATCATTGGAGCATCATGTGTGAGAGCAGGGGTTGAAACCGCCTGCTTAACATCCGACACCCCTACGGGGTTGGGGTTATCGCTGCGTTTATTATCGGCAGGGGTTTCGCTGCGCTTCACCGCCTGCCTAACGTCTTTCACCCCTACGGGGTTAGGTTGAAGTCCCGTAGGGACGACGGAATTTAGGCAGGTGGTGGAATGAAATGGAACCCCTGCCGACAAACGGCAATCCGATTCCGATGGAACCCCGTAGGGGTGACAGGATACCGTCCGTTCAGTCGCACAACGCATAATATTCGTCATAATCAATTCCATACGCATTCAACGTTTCACAATATTCATCATGATATGTTTTCACCTTATGATGCTCCACCTGCCCCAAAATATATTGTTTCGTCCGTTCCATCAATGAAGGGCTAACGCTAAACGCGCCATAACCATCCTGCCAACTGAACGGTTCATAATACGAGTCCAAACGTCTCAACCATTTGCTGCTTTTCGCCTTGATGATACGCATCAAATCCGACAACGCAGCGGTTTTTGGCAACGACATTAATATATGTATATGGTCGGCGACACCGCCTATGGCAAATGGAACCGCACCTTCTTCGCGGATAATCCCTCCAATGTATTGGAACACACGCGACAAATCCTCATCGCGCATGATGATGCCCGTGCTTTTCGTGTGGAAAACGATGTGGGTGAACAATTGTGTGTACGTGTTGGCCATTGTTTATTGGGTTTGTTGTTTTTTCCGTATGCGGGGATTTCGCTGCGCTTTACCGCCTGCCTAATAACCTTCGTCACTCCGTGACTTTGCAAATGTACAGCATTTTTGGCTAACCATTGCAATATTTTTCGTTTCTTTGCATTTTATTTATACACGAAAACAATAGAACAACACCATACAATGAAAAGAGTAGAAATCAAGCAAGCCTTGCAGATGCAAGCCTCTGACAATGAGATTACTGTAATGGGCTGGGTGCGCAACAAGCGCGGCAGCAAGAACGTGGCCTTCATCGCCTTGAACGACGGCTCCACCATCAACAACCTGCAATTGGTCATCGACCTGAACGTGATTCCCGAAGAGAATTTAGCCTTGATGCACGCCGGCGCGTCGCTATGGGCCAAGGGCGTTTTGGTCGCTTCGATGGGCAGCGGTCAGGCGGTGGAACTGAGTGTGAAGGAAATCGGGCTGTTCGGGCCGGCCAACCCCGACGAATACCCACTGCAACCCAAGAAACACTCCTTGGAGTTCCTTCGCGACATCGCCCACCTGCGCTTCCGCACCAACACCTTCGGTGCCGTGATGCGCTTGCGCCACGCCATGGTGTTCGCCATCCATAAGTTCTTCACAGAGAGGGGCTTCTACAATATCCATACGCCGCTCATTACCGCTTCCGACTGCGAAGGTGCCGGCGAAATGTTCCAAGTGACCACCTTGGACTTGAACAACCCGCCTCGCGACGAGCAGGGCAACATCGACTTCAAGCAGGACTTTTTCGGCAAATCGACCAACCTCACCGTTTCGGGTCAGTTGGAAGGCGAGTTGGCAGCCACGGCCTTGGGCAAGATTTATACCTTCGGCCCGACCTTCCGCGCTGAAAACTCCAACACCACACGCCACTTGGCCGAGTTCTGGATGATTGAGCCGGAGATGGCCTTCTACGACATCACCGACAACATGGAGTTGGCCGAAGAAATGCTCAAGTACTTGATTCAGTACGCTTTGGACAACAATATGGACGACCTCCAGTTCCTAAGCAAGCGTCTGCAAGACGAGGAAAAGGGCAAGAAAGAGGAAGAGAAATCGATGGAGCTCATCAGCAAGCTGCACTTCGTGCTTGAGCATGAGTTCGTCCGCCTGACCTACACCGAGGCCATCGACATCTTGCGCAACTCCAACTATAACAAGAAAGGCAAGTTCCAGTATCCCGTCACGGGCTGGGGCATCGATTTGCAGTCGGAGCACGAGCGTTATTTGGTCGAAAAGCACTTCAAGAAGCCCGTCATTTTGACTGACTATCCGAAAGAAATCAAGGCTTTCTACATGAAGCAGAACGAAGACGGCAAGACCGTCCGCGCCATGGACGTGCTCTTCCCGGGCATCGGCGAAATCATCGGTGGCAGCGAGCGTGAGACCGATATTAATAAGATTCTCGAACGTATGCACGAAGTCGGCATTCCTGAAGAAGGCATGAACTGGTATTTGGACAGCCGTCGCTTCGGCTCGGTGCCGCACTCTGGCTACGGCCTTGGCTTCGAGCGCCTGCTGCTCTTCCTCACCGGCATGGGCAACATCCGCGACGTGATTCCGTTCCCGCGCACACCTAAGAATTGTTTGTATTAACATAGTGAGTAGTGAGGAGTTAGTAGTGAGGAGTGGTTTCCCAGCTATCACTATTAACTCCCAACTCCTAACTCCTAACTCCTAACTAAATGAACAACCAACGATTGACTCAAACCCAGCGGCAGGAGCTGAAATTGTCGCCACAGCAGATCCAACTGATGAAACTGCTGCAACTGCCCATCATGGAACTCGAACAGCGCATCAAGGAGGAGCTTGAAATCAATCCCGCCTTGGAGGAGTCGCACGAGCACGACGACTATGAGGACAACGAGCCAACCGTTGACCATTCCGACGACGGCGAAAACGATGACTACAACGACGACGAAGTCGATTTCAGCAAGGACGACGAGTTCGACATCAACGACTACCTTCCTGAAGAGGATTTGGACGATTATTCCTACAAGCTGCAAGCCAACAACTACAGCAGCGACGACGACGCTTACGAAGCACCCGTGGTCCATGAGGAAACCTTCCAAGACTATCTGAACCAGCAATTGGCCTATCACGACCTTACGGATGAGCAACTCATCATCGGAGAGTACATTATCGGCAACTTGGACGACAACGGCTATCTCAACCGACCCGTTTTGAACATCGTGGACGACTTGCTCTTCACCATGAACCTCTCCACTACCGAGAAGGAAGTGGAAAACGTGCTCCGCATCGTGCAACAACTTGACCCTCCAGGAATTGCGGCCAGAAACCTGCAAGAATGTTTGCTCATCCAACTACAAAGAATGCAGGCAGAAAACCAAAGCCCCTATATGGACTACAAGTTGAGCATAACCATCATCAAGGATTATTTCGAGGAGTTCACGAAGAAGCACTACGACAAAATCGGGAAGAAGCTGGAGGTCAGCAACCGCGAGCTGAAACCCGCTTTGGACGCCATCTTGAAACTCAACCCGAAGCCCGCCGACGCTTCCAGTACGGGAACCAAGAACATCCATTACATCACGCCCGACTTTTTCGTTTCGGTGAGAGACGGGAAAATCGAGCTTTCGTTGGACGGACGCAATGTGCCCGAGCTGCACGTCAGCAAGCAGTACTTAAAAATGATGGAAGAGTTTTCGCAGAGCAAGGACACGCGCAATATGCAGGAAGCCGCGCAGTTCGTGAAGCAGAAAATCGACTCCGCGAGATGGTTTATCGACGCCATCAACCAACGGCAAAACACGCTCTACACCACCATGAAAGCCATCATCGATTTGCAGGAAGACTACTTCCTTACGGGTGACGAAACCCAACTTAAACCCATGATACTCAAAGATGTGGCTGATAGGATTGGGTTAGACATCTCCACTGTTTCGCGTGTGGCCAACAGCAAATACGTGCAAACACCCTACGGCACCTTCCTGCTTAAGTTCTTCTTCAGCGAAGGCATCACCAACGACGAAGGCGAAGAAGTCTCGACCCGCGAAATCAAGAAAATTTTGAAGGATGCGGTCGAAAACGAAGACAAAGCCAACCCCATGACTGACGAACAACTGATGTTCGTGCTGAAAGACAAGGGCTACCCCATCGCGCGGCGCACCGTGGCGAAATACAGGGAGCAGCTCGGGATTCCCGTAGGACGTATGCGCAAAATGATCTAATGAAAACAAACCTCTATACACACAAAAAACGCTGGAAATGGGCCTTGGCCGTGGTGGCCATGCTGGTCATTGCAGCCTCGTTGTGGTACACCAACCGCCTCGTGAAGTCCATCGCGGAGCAAGAAACCCGACAAGTGAAGATGTGGGCCGCCGCCATGGAACAGCACGCCATGATGATGAAATCGACGGAGGAGTTCTTCCAAAAAGTGAGCGAGCAAGAGCAATTGCGCGTCGATTTGTTGGCCAATGCCTATCGTCGCCTCATCGACATTTCGAGCAACGAGAACACTGCCATTTACGTTGATATCATCCGAAACAACATCAGCATTCCTTTGGTGGTTACCGACGAAAAAGACAACATACTGTCTTCCAAAAACTTGCCTCCAGAACAAGAAGGCAAAAAAGATTTCGATGCCGAGATGAAGCAAGCCTACGCCAAGTTTCCGCCCATCAAAATCGACCCGGGCTACGGCATCGTGCAATGGCTGTATTACGACGAATCGTTGAACTACACCGAACTGAAAGCCGTTTTGGAAGCCATGATTGAGCACTTCATGGAGGAAATCACGCTCAACTCGGTGGGCGCGCCAGTCATCATCACCAACGAAGACCAAAGCCAAATCCTCGGCTTCGGAAACTTAGACAGTCTGATGATGAAAGACACGGCATACGTGGCCAAACAGCTCGAAATCATGGCCGACGAGAATGATCCGCTTCAAATTGACTTCATGAACACGGGCAAAGCCACCGTATTCTATCGCACTTCCGATTTGGTGCAACAGATGCGCTACTACCCTATGATTCAGTTCCTTGTATTCGCTTTGTTCCTGCTCATCGCCTACCTGCTGTTCAGCTATGCTCGCCGTTCGGAGCAAAACCAGGTGTGGGCTGGCATGGCCAAGGAAACCGCACACCAATTGGGCACCCCCATCTCGTCGCTGATGGGCTGGGTGGAGTTGCTGAAAATGCAAGAAGATTGTTCTGTGGACACGCACGAGATGGAGAAGGACATCGAGCGGCTACAAATCGTGACCGATCGCTTCTCGAAAATCGGTTCCGTGCCTGTACCCGAACCCACCGACATCAACTACCTCATCCGCGACACGATGGACTATTTACGGAAACGGTTCTCCAAGAAGTTTGAGTTTGAAATCAATCTGCCCGAAGGCGAATTGGTTATGCCGCTGATTCCTTCGCTGTTTCGCTGGGTGCTTGAGAATCTGACCAAAAATGCCGTTGATGCCATGGGCGACCACGGCAAAATCACCCTCGACCTCATCGACGATGGCGACCATATCCACCTCGACCTGAGCGACACGGGAAAAGGCATTCCAAAATCGAAAATCAAACAGGTGTTCAATCCTGGCTTCACGAGCAAGAAACGCGGCTGGGGCCTCGGTCTGTCTTTGGCCAAGCGCATCATTGAAGACTACCACAAAGGCAAGATTTTCGTGAAGTCGTCGGTCGTCGGCGAAGGAACGACATTTAGAATCACTTTGAAGAAATAAACATAACAATCCCCCGACATAGCTTGCCGCGCTTCGCTCGCAATGACATGTCGGGGGATTTTTGCCGTTATTTCACGACAATGCGTTGCGTTTCGGTCTTGCCCGATTGGTCAAAAACCTTCAGCAGGTAAACGCCTTGGCTCAACGCGCTGACGTTCATTTTTTGTTGCACGCTCTCCATCAGTTTTTGTCCCGTAAGACTATAGATTTCAGCTTTTTGGAAGTTCTCGGCTTGGATTTGGATTTCGCTCTCGGCGGGTACGGGATAGACCTTGAAACCTGCGACGGAACTGTTTTCATCGAGGCCTGTCACGTCAAGATATTCCACATGCACCTCATGGCCCAGATAAACATCTTTTTCGGCACCATAATTGTAGGCCATCTCCACATCACCTTCGCCTTCCCACCAATTGCCGCCAATGTTTTTCCAGCATTTTCCATAAGTGGCGTTTCCGTTTTCGTAGGTGTATTCAAATTTCAAGTCATCAACCCACGCGCCGTTCTCAAACTTCTCGACAAGTTGGGTAACATACACGCCATCTTCGTAGTCGTAGGTTGTTTTGGTATCGTTGGCCCAATTGCTGCCCGACCAGTCTTCCACAAGGATTTCAAGCGCATTGCCCAAGAAATCCAGGGTGGTTGTCTGTTTTTCGTCGTTTTGCCATGCGCCACCTTGCATGTATTGGATCACCAGCTCGATTGAACTGTCGCTGTAGGTATAGGTGTAAAGCTCATGTGAAGTCCAGTTGGTACCCGTCCAGTCCCAATACAAGACTGCGGTTTGATCGCCCGTGTAGTTGTAAACCGCTTTCGTTTCATTCACCCAAACACCGCCGTCCCAATCCTGGAAAAGTATTTCGTTGAGTGTCTCGTCTTCATAGGTGTAGCTTGCCAAGCCAAAGTTTTTCCAATCGCCGTTGAGCCAGTTTTGGCTAAGAAGTTCGATGACATTATCAGCAAAATCATACTCATAGAGCAATCGGCCCAGATTTTCCCATTCGGTGTCCTCATATTTCACCTCATACAGGGCTTCCGTCCGCAGAAACGTGTCTTCGTCATAAGTGTAGGTAACCCTAAGTTCAGATTCACCGTCAGCCGTCAAAATCATAACCTTATTCGGCTTCATGCCGTCATCGCGGTGGCCAAAGTGCCTGAACGCGATTTCCTTACTCAAGTTTTTCAAATCCGGCATCTGTTGTGCCCATCCTGCATTTGCAAATGCCATCACAAAGACGGCCAAAGTAAAGATTGCTTTTTTCATTATTGTAAGTATTTAGTTTTTAATAACATCGAAATAATAGGTGTGGCTACTCGTTTTCACCGTATCGTTCACTGAAGGAACAGCGGTAGGCACCAAACCATAGACGTCGGCAGAGGCAAAACCATGCAAACGCACCTGTTGCGCCTCGTTTTTGTAAACGTAGGCCATCAGATTGTAGGCTCTAATCTTGGAACCGGAAAACAGGAAGCCCGTTGTCATGTCGATCTTGAAGTCGCTACTGTTTATGGAAGCGCTTCCGATGTAATCCCTTGCGAAATTGGCCGACGGGCAATTAATGCTAAAACGGATGGTCCGATCCGAAATGGCCGCAATGGTGATTTGGGCATCGTCGCAGAGGTCGCAGTGATGGGTTTCTTCCACCTCTTCAAGACCGGCGAAGGCGTCGCTCATGTTGGAAAAAGAATAGGTTCCAACAATATCGTCATGCGTGTAGCCGAAAAACTTCGACCATTTGTTCTTCTGTCTTTCGCACGAAACGCTGGCCAAAAGACCTATCACAAGCAAAACTGGGAGAAAAAATCTTTTCATGGCTGATTGATTATTTAATGATGAGTTTTTGAGTTTCTAAAATGGTGCCATTCTTATCCAATTTGCGCACGAAATAACATCCGGGCGCCAAATCAGGAAGAGCAAGGGTGATTTGTTCGGTTTGGGCGAAGAGCGCTGTTTTCAGTGTGCGGCCTTCTGTGTCGCAGAGCACAATCTGGCCTTCGGCGACACCCTTCCAGCCGACGACCACTTGGCCTTGCGCCGGATTGGGATACAATTTGAGGCTGCCAATGCCTTCTTGTTCGGGCAAGGCCAATTGCTCCTTGTTCCAAACGGCAAAGGCATAATCGCCCGAGGGGAAGTCTTCGACATAGATTCGTCCCAGCTGCCAAGTGCTTTGCGGATGGAGCGTATGTTCGATTTCGCGCCACGGCTCGGAGGCGTTTTTGCGGTAGAGCAGCGTAATGGAGTCGTTTTCGCTTTGGATGATGTCGTTTTCCTGCGATTTAGAGTAGTTGAACTGCCCCCTGATGTTGGCTTCGCCAAAGTCGTAACGACTGATGGTCCAAAAATGGGAGGGCGAGAGTGTCAGTCCCTCGATGAGCGGGTCGTCGTAGGGACCCACGAGATGGTTTACCACGCTGACGAACGATGAATCGGCCATAGTTTCGGCTTTGGCCAAGAAGTTGGCGAACGACTCGGTATTGTTGGGCTTCAGCATGAAGTAGCGTTGGGTATTGCCATCCAGCCAATTGTTATTGAGGTCGTTGATAACGGCGACAGGCTCGAAGTCGAGCGTCACGATGGCGTTACCGTGCAAGCCGTCCCAACCCAGCTTTTGGGTGACCAATTGAAAATCTGGGCCGATGAATGTCAGTTCATATTTGTTGTTTTGCCCAATGTGCGTGTCGCCGATGTGCTGATAACGCAGGTCGAGTTGCACCTCAAACTGGTTGCCTACCGGTGTGACAGAAGCGACAGAGCCATAGAGGAATGGCATCCCCGAGCTATAGACATAGGTATCGAAAAAGCCGTTCATGTCGATGCCCGAAGATTGGGTCAAGGCTTCGCAGAGCTGTTGTGAAGTGGCTGCTTGGAAGGCGTATTGCTGGAAAAAGTCGCGCATGGCCGAAAGGAAGGTTTCGCGGCCCATGTAGTTCATCATCGTATTAACGATGACTGCGCCGCGCTCATACACTGCTTTATTATCGTAGGTCAGGTCAAGCGGGATGTTGTTGAGCGGCATCCAATTGGCAGGGGTGTTGCACCAATTGACGATTTGATCGACTTTGGTGGAGATGGTGTTTTGGAAAGTCGGCTCGCCATAGATTCCCGCTTCGTAGAACACGCCCCAGAATTGGGCGAAGCCTTCGTTGAGCCACATGTCGCCCGCTTCGGCGCAAGTTACGAGGTTGCCCGACCACATGTGCGACAGTTCGTGGGCCACGTAGGATTCGCCAGAGGTGTTGCCAGTGATGAGGCTGGCCGCGAAAGCGATGTTGTCGGTGTGTTCCATGCAGCCTTTTTCCGTGCTGACATAACCAACGCGGTTGAACGGATAAGCCCCGAGGTGCTCTTCATAGAAAGCGATGATTTCCTTGATGTGGACGAAGGTGCCAGGCACTTTGTTCATTTGGTTCGGCTTGGCGTAAACCTGGATGGCAACATTGCCATTCAGCCCTCGATAGCTGTCTTCCCAAAGCTCATAATTGCCCACGGCAAACGAGATATGGTAAGTAGCGATTTCTTGCGGCGTATTCCAATGCCATGTGGTGGTGCCGTCGCCGTTGTCGGTGGCCTCAACGAGATTGCCGCCACAGACGGCTTTCTTGTCGCTCGTCGTAGTGATGAACAGGTCGTAGTGAGCTTTGTCCGTGAAGTTGTCCACGCAGGGGAACCATGTCTTTCCGAGGTTGTGCGGCTGACTGTCGAAGCCCACGCCGAGGTTATAGACATAGTCGCTTCCCCACCAATGCACGCCGCCCCACGACTCGTTGAAGGTGGAGCCGCCATATCGCACGTCGAGGATGACACTCTCGCCAGCCAAAATGGTTTCGGCAAAATTGATCGTCAGGAAGTCGCTCTCTTGGCTGAAGCTTTCCACGTCGGTGAAGTCGCAGGCCACATCCATCGCGGTGAGGCTCTTCAGCTCCAATACAACGGCGTTGATGTTGGTTGTCGCGGCAATCTCGACGAAAGTCTCGCCTTGCAGCGTATGGTTGGCGAAGTCGAAGTCCCAAAGATGGATTTCATAGTGTTTCACGTCGAAGCCTTCGCCCGCCGATTGTGCTTGTAGCGCAAAGGGGAGCAGCAGGCTCAGGAAAAGAAAGATTTTTTTCATTGCGTTAGATATTTGGTGTGGTTTTCGTAGAGACGCAATGCTTGCGTCTCAAAACAGGATTCATTTTTTCAGGAGACGCATTCAATGCGTGTCCCAAAACAAAATTCGTTTTTTCAAGAGACGCATTCAATGCGTCTCTACAGCCCGTGTAAATAGGGTCTGTCAATATCACGTTGCTTTCGTGCAGGGCACGGTCGAGGATGCGGATTTCGAACTTGATGGTGTCGTTGGGCGAGCTGATGGCTTTCGGGTCGTCGTTGTCGCGCAGGCGATGGAAGCGCGCGTTGAACGAAACCGTGTCGAAGCTTTGCGTTTGCGCATTCCAGCTCAACAAAGGCGTTTTCACAAACTCGCCATTGACGCATTTCAAGTAGTCGATTACCATATTATAATAATGTGCCTCGTTGGGACCGAAAGGCGGCAGCGTGTCGCTATCGTCGAGGCCGAGGTCGCCGTCGCCGTCGGTGTAAGAGAAGGAAACGATGCCTTCACCGCTGAAAGTGCTGTCGGCATTGAAGATATAGGTGAAGCCCTCGTAAGCAATTTTCGGCTCTACGGGATATTCCACTTTCTTTTGGCACGACATCGCCGCCACGACCAAAAACAGCAGTCCGATGAGATGTTGGTTTTTCATTGCATCTGTTTTAGGCGGTAAAAGTACGATTTTTTGCCGAAATGGAGCCCATAAAAAACAAATTGGATTATCCGCTGATTTTCAAAACATTAACAGAAACGTCGAAAAAAAATATTGTGGAAAAGTGTGGAAAATTGTTGAGCGAACCACAAAAGTTGTATCTTTGCAGCCGGTTCTGGCATGAAAATGGCAGTTCCAGACGAGCAGAAAACTATTTTTTGATGCCGAATTTGTATATCATATCAGGCTGCAACGGAGCAGGAAAGACGACCGCCTCGCTGACGGTTTTGCCCGAGACGCTGCAATGCAAGGAGTTCGTCAATTGCGACGAAATCGCCAAGGGCCTGTCGCCGCTCAACCCCGACGGCGCCAAGGTTGCCGCAGGCCGCCTGATGCTGACGTGCATCAAGAAACACATTGCCGACAAAGTTGACTTCGCCATCGAAACCACGTTGGCAGCCAAGTCATACCATTCCCTCATCATCAAGGCACGCGAGCAAGGCTACAAGACCAGCCTCGTCTATTTCTGGCTGCAAAGTCCCGACTTGGCTATCCAACGTGTGGCAGAACGCGTGAAGCACGGCGGCCATCATGTCGAAGACAGCATCATCCGCAGGCGCTATCGTGCGGGCATCAAGAACCTTTTCAGCCTCTACTGCCCTATCGTGGACTATTTCCTGTTTATCGACAACAGCATTATGCCTTCCGAGGTTATCGCCGAAGGAAACATCAAATCCATCAAATTTTACAACGAAGAAAAATTCAAAAAAATCAGACAATATGACAACAGTAACAGTGAAAGCCAAGAAGAATGAAGTTTCATCCTTCACCAAGAAATTGATGAGTGGTCTCGACCTCTCCATGCAACGTTTGCTTGCCCTGCGCTGCCGCCACAACGGTTCCTTCTGCTTCTGCGATGCTGAAGGCAACATCTACACCATGAAAGCCAAGGAAGTCAAGGCCTTGATGACACAGGAATAATATCCTACATCACATAGAACCAAACCACGATTTGCGGCATGGGCTGCGGATTGTGGTTTTTTTGTTTTATTTTTGCAGCAACAAAACTCCAATCCATGAAAAATACTTTGAACATTCTCCTT
>CADAVB010000023.1 GCA_902791165.1 uncultured Bacteroidia bacterium | reverse complement strand
GGGTGCCATGCTGCCTTCGGTGAAGTGGCCTTCGGCGAGATATTGCTTGGCTTCGGCAACGGTGATGGTGTCGAGTGCCTTCTCGTTTTCCTTGCGGAAATTGATATACACCTTCGGCACGTCGGTGAGAATGTAGAACTCATCGGCCTTGATGTTGATGGCAGTCATGGCCGATGCCAAGTCCTTGTCGATCACAGCCTCAACGCCGTAGTGCACGCCGTCCTTCTCGATGACAGGGATGCCACCGCCACCCACAGTGACGATGATATTGCCTTCGTCGGCGAGGCGCTTCACGATATCAACATTCTGAATACCAATCGGTTTTGGCGAGGCAACCACCTTGCGCCAGCCGCGACCTTTGGGGTCTTCCTTATAGATGGCGCCTGTTTCAGCAGCGTAGGCATCAGCCTGTTCCTTGGAGTAGTACGGGCCAACGGGCTTGGTGGGATTTAGGAACATCGGGTCGTCCTTATCCACAACGACTTGCGTCACCAAAGTGATAACGTTACGCTGGATTTTCTCTTGCACGAGCACACGATTCAAGCCCAGCTCAATCATATAGCCGATGAGGCCTTGCGTTTCGGCACCACACACGTCCATGGGCATAGCGGGAATGCCTTCTTGCTCGCCGGCGGCGTTCTGAATCAGCACGTTGCCCACTTGGGGACCGTTGCCGTGGCCAATGACCAAGTTATAACCTTGTTTGAGGAAAGGCAGCAGCGACTGACAGGTGTCGGCCACGTTCTGCATTTGTTCCTGACATGTTCCTTTCTGACCGCTTCTCAGCAGGGCGTTTCCGCCAAAAGCTATCACAGCCAATTTTTTCATTTGATAATAAGTATTTAAGGATTTAAAGAATTAAAATTTCAAGATTTCAAGATTTCAAGATTCGCGGTTTGAGGTTAGGTGTTATTTGCGCTGGTATGTGATTTTGTAGCCAGCCTGTTCGAGCACCATTTTCTCATTTGTAAGCTCAACAACGGTCAAAGTATCCGTAAAATCATGGGGATTGGAGCCAGTATATTGGCCTTGGAAAATAATGTTGTTCCCGTTTTTTTCCCATGTATTGAACTCATAGAAGCCCATATTTATCGGCAAAACCTTTCCATCTTCAAGCAAAGTGAAACCCGTTTCGTCAGAAATGGCTTCCTCTTGGGTAGCTTCAACCCACGTTCCAACCATAGAAGGACGGTTGCACGAAGCGAAAACCAGACCCATCAAAGCGCATAAAACTGTAATTTTCAGATGTTTAGTCATTTTTTTCTCCGTTTGATTTGAAGCGGCAAAAGTACAAAAAAAATCTGAACGCGGCGCACCACGTTCAGATTTTTTCGGTTCGATGGTTTTTATTGAACCACAATCTTCTGCGTCCTGACGTTTTCGCCGTCAATCAAACGCAACACATACACGCCAGGGGTCATCCCCGTGGTGGTTGTGCGGCTGCCGCAATGCGACAGCCCTACAGTGCGATTCACACGGCCCATAACGTCCACAATCTGTAGAGACGCAGTGCCTGCGTCTCCTGTGATAATGATGTTGCCCGAGGCATCGATGTAGGCAAACGGTGCATCAACATTGTCGCCTTCAGCGTCGTCGTTGGCGGAGAACACCAAACGGAAACGCGAGGCGTAGTCGGTGGTTTTGGCGGTGAAGGTGTAATCCCCCTGGTCCCCTGGATTGCTTCGCTGCGCTCGCAATGACGGGGAGAGCAGGTCGATGTCTGCGCCAGTGAGGTTGTCGATGAGGTGCAGATAGTCCAGTTCGATGCCTTCAAGGTTGAAGGAAAGCGTATAGGTGCCGTTCTTCGCAGCCTTGAAATTGACAGGCACGTCCGCTGTAGAGACGGTGTGCACACCGTCTCTAACAATGACGACGACAGCATAATCCTGTGCGTCCTCAGTGGCGTAAATCTTCGTGCCGTTTTCTTTCAAGGTGAGTTTTTCCAAAGGCTCGCCGTCGCGCTTCACAACGAAGCGGTCGATGAGCTTGCCGTTCTCGCGGAGTTCAAGGGCGATGCGGCCAGTTGTCGCCTTCTCGCTGCGTGTCTGGCCGTTGAAGGTGACGGAGGCGTTGTCGCCCGTGGCCTTCACGAAGAAGCCCTCGCCAGGGAGCAGCGGCTTGGTAGTGCTGATGGTGCTCACCGTCAAATCGTCCTTGGTGTCGTTCATGCGGTAGCAATCCGTGGCCACATTGTTTCCCGTGAAAGTCGTCACATTGTGCGCGAAGGGATTGCCCACAAGGTTGAAGCCCTTCAAAGTGCCAGCCTCTTCGGTGTAGTCCAAAGGCACGTTCACTGTGGCGTTGCCAGCCTCCAAAGTGCCTTTCAGGCCGATGGTGACATCAGCGCTGTTGGCATAGAGGTAGCCTTTCGCGGGTTCCATTTCGGTGAAACCGTTGTCGGTGTATTTGTGGTTCATCCAGTAGTGCGTCGGCTCATCGTAATAATAAAGGTCGTAGCTGTTGGCCATGAGGTTGGGCATCGCCGCCACCGTGTCGTTTTCCGCGAAGGAAAAGCCGATAAGGTGCCAGCCGTTCTTGGTGTTGGGCGTGTAGGCCGTGATGGTCTTTTCAATCGTGGCTTTCGCGCCCGCGTTGTTGTGGATGACTTGCGCCCCGTCCTCGATGACGAAATTCCTTTCGTCGCCGGCGGTGTAGATGAAGTTGCTGGCGGTCAAGGTTTTGCCCGACTTCACGGTGAGGCGATCGTAATACCCGTATTCGTCATCATAGTTGCTGCCGATGGTGATGGAGCCTGCCGTCACGTCGGTGTCCACCTCGCAGTCGTTCATGATGCCGACTTGCGCGCCTTCGCCCGGCACTTCGCCTCCGTCCCAGTTGTCGGGATTCGACCAAAGGCGGTCTTCGCCCATGCCGATGAAATTGTACTCGCAGTTTCCGTCGGGGAAAAGTGTGCCGAACTGCCCCCACACGGGATGGATAGCGTATTCGTATCGCGAGCAGAAAGGCACCATGAGCATCAAGGTGTCGATTCCGACGCCGTCGAAAGCGCCCTCGCCCACCGTGGGCGGCGTGTCGGTATGGTAAAGCCCCAAATATTCAAGGCTGTCGCAGTTGAGGAAGGCAAAGTCGCCGATGGAAAGAAGGTTGGCGTGGCAGTCGAACCAATTCAGTTGTGTGCAGCCGTCAAAGGCGTAGTTGTCAATGCCGATGACGGTGTATGGGGTTCCTTGATATTCAAAGTCATCAACTGATATGGCTTCCGCCGTGGCGTAGGAATCGTCATAAATCACCATCGCCGTGTTGCTGTCGTCGCAAGCCAGTCGGTAATACGTGCCATACATCTCCACAACCTCCGCAATATTGGTGGCGTAGATAGTGGAGTGTTCCATGGGCATGTTGAGCGTATAATAGCTGCCGTTGTTAGAAAGACTACTACCGTTGCACCAATAGGAGAAGCATCCCCATGCTTCGTTGTCAAGATATAGATTGACGCTCTGCTCTACGCCAGCATAAACAGCACCGTTGTAGGCTACGCCCGTGATGCCTGCCAAGGCGACGGTAATACCCATACCGCCTCTGACGGCATAGCCGCGCATGGCTTGGCCCGTCACACTAGTGAGGGATATTTCTTCGTCGCCGATGCCTCCAAAGGAGGAATCCACATAATAGTTGTTGGATAGGGTGTTGTTGCCTTCAACCTTTCCGACAATACTGCCTAAATACGAGTAGTTTTGGAAAACAATTGAAATATCACCGAAGCTCAGATTGTTAGTGACCGTGGAGGAGGAATCCATGCGTCCCACGATGCCGCCGAACGCCGTCCCTCCATTTATCTTCACATCGCCCCCCACCACACACTTGTTTATGGTGCCATAACTGATTGATCCTGCAATGCCACCGACTAACATATAACCTTGTATCGTCACATTGCCAGCCACTTCACAATTGTCTATGGTGCCCTCACCGACATATCCTGCAATACCGCCAATATTACTCCCGTTCCACTGGGAAGTTCCACTGCTGATGATTTGGCTGTCGGCAAGGCGCAGGTTCTTCACCGTGCCTGTTAAATAGGGGAAAAGGCCAAGTCCGTTTGTGCTGGTATGCCATTCACCATCGTATATTTTGTTTTCATAGATGTTCACATGACTGATGGTGTGCCCGTTGCCGTCGAAAATGCCACGGAATTGCCTCTGAGACATAAAAATAGAAACACCTAAGAAGCCGATGGGCTTGTATTCCTTTCCCGTATAGTCGAGATCGACTTCCAAGCGGAAATGGAGGCCGGTCACCTCATCGCCAGCATTTACCCTATCGGCAAGCGCGCTCATGTCGTCGGTAGTAAAAATGAGGAAAGGTGATTCCGCCGTGCCGTTGCCATCTTGGAAAAAGATATGATAGATGGTGAAGACCGTGGTGGTGTAGCCGCTGTAGAGGCCTATTCCCTTTATGCCAAAAACATAGTCGCCCGGATAAACGCAATCTCCCTCTGGTGCAATTATCTCGTAATCAATGTTTTCAACAAGGGTAATAGGAGTACTGCTCATGTTGTCAGTGACCGTGATGACGGGCGAAAGCGGATTGCCCGTGTATTGCTGTTGCGGCGTGTTGATGCTCACCCAGGACGCATAGCCGATGTCGCGCATGGGCGGCAAGGCCGAGATGGTGACCTCACCCGAGGCGGGCAAGGCTAACTCGTGATGGGGACCGCGAAACACCAATGAGTCGTTGCTTGCACCGTAAGTCACCACATAGCCTTCGTCCACCGTTCCGCTATAGGCCAGCATAAGGTCGATGGTGGAGGGTCCGGGCAGGTAATAGGCATCGCCGTGTACGGTTACAGCGGGCAGGCTGATGATGTTGCCGCTCACCCCTTCTCCATAAATGATTTGGGGAAGGATGCCGTAAGTGGTGCCTTGCGACGAGCCATTCACGCCAATGGGGCCGATGGTGCAGTTGCCTCCCACATGGCAGTTGGTGAGCACATCGCCATCAATGTGTCCAACAATGCCACCCACGTATGAGTTGCCGGTCACTGTGCCCAAATTGGTGCAACCTGTAATAGGAATTTCCGGGTGAGACATATGGCCGATAATTCCGCCAATGGAAGATTTACCCGTTATGGTGCCCTCGTTGGTGCAATCGATTACGGCACCGTAGCCGGAACTGCCGAAGGTGTCTCTTGTCAGAAGTCCTACGATGCCTCCTGCGGCATTGGTGTTGGCTTGGACAATGACATTGCTGCCCACATGGCAGTTCACGATGGTGCATCGGTCTGAACGGCTCACAATGCCACCCACATTTTGAGAACTTGTGATGACGCTGGAGCCGCCAAGAGTCAGGTTTTTGATGGAGCCAATCCCTGCATATCCGAAAAGCCCGCTGCCAAAGGATGCGGTGTAGGTCACATTGCTGATGGTGTGTCCGTTGCCGTCAAAGTGGCCACGGAATTTCCTTTCATTGCGGGGAACAAAGCTGCCCACGGCTTTGAAAGTGGTGCCACTGAAGTCGAGGTCGGCATCCAAGCGGAAATATGTCTTGTAATAGTCTTCGCCGTCGCCCACATTGTCGGCCAATTCAATCCAATGGTTGGTGGTTCGGATGATGTAGGGGTCGGTTTGCTTTCCGGTGCCGCCGCCAAACTGCGCCCATGCCGTCGCAGGCGCGAGCAGCGCGAGGAGCAGGGCGAGGAGGAGCGTTTTGGTTTTGCGCGGGTTGCAGCCGTTTCGGGCTGGTGTTACTGCGCACGGGTTGCACCCGTGCTGGGCCGATGGTGTTATAGCGCACGGGTTGCACCCGTGCTTGACATCGGGTCGCCCCTTCGGGGCTTTGGTGGTTGTGGCGGCGATGGCCAGCGTCTTTGTAAAGATGTTCGTCATCGGAGTCATTTTTTTTGTTGTTTAATTGATTGATATTATTTGGTTTTGCGGCTGCAAAGTTACATTTTATTTTGAGAACTCCAAACCAACCGCAAAGAAATACGACGCACCAGCCTAAGTCAATGATTTCTAAACCTTTTCACCAACCTTCCTGCCTCGCCCACCCACAAAACCAGCGAAGTGGAGAGGATAATGCGCAGCCATTCGCCGAATGAAAGCGGTACGACGTTGAACATCTCGCCACCGAAACTCACAATCAGCACTTGGCCGAGGAAGATGATTAATAAGGTGAAGACAAAGCCACGCCGCAATTCTTTTCTGAACAGACCTTTCAAGGCCGATTCGTCGGTGTGGAATGCCTTGGCGTTGAAGATGTTCCAAAACTGCATGAAAACGAAAATCGTGAACAGCAACGAAAGCTCCTTGGGCGTGAAATTGCCGCTTACATGACTGAAATTGAAATAGTTGGCAAAATAGTCGCGGAAGGAAAAATCGGCCAGCGAGTCGATATGGCAGTGCTTGAAATATTGGATGAAGCCAAACAGCACGGCCACAAAAAACAAGCCCACGCCGAAAATGCGCCGACTCATTTCCTTGTTGATAATGAATGCGTTACGCGGTCGTGGTTTGTCGCGGAGAACGCTATGGTCGGGCGGCAACGAGGCCAAAGCCAAAGCCGCGAAGGTGTCCATTATCAAGTTGATCCACAGCATCTGCGTGACGGTGAGCGGCGAGGCCGTGCCGAGCATCGCGCCAATCAAGACGATGAGGCAGGCTGCCACGTTGATGGTCATTTGGAAGAGGATAAATCGCTGAATGTTAATGTATAACGATCGACCCCACATGACGGCTTGGGCAATGCTCTTGAACGAGTTGTCGAGGATGGTGATGTCGGAGGCTTCTTTGGCCACGCTGGTGCCGTCGCCCATCGATAGGCCGATTTGTGCCTGGTTGAGCGCGGGAGCGTCGTTGGTACCGTCGCCGGTGACAGCCACCACCTCGCCTTGCTCTTGCAACAAGCGCACAAGCCGCTCCTTGTCGGCAGGCCTTGCCCGCGACATGATTTTCAGCTCGTCGAGGCGTTCCTTCAGCTCGTCGTCGGTCAGAAGGTTGAATTCTTTTCCTGTAATCATCTGTCGCTCATCGGAATCCGTTTGGGTCCACAGCCCGATTTGCCGCCCTATTTCCTTGGCCGTGCCGGGCGTGTCGCCCGTCACAATCTTGATGCCGATGCCCGCGTTGAGGCAGTCTTGGATGGAGTCGGAAACGTCGTCGCGAATCGGGTCGATGATGCCCACAATGCCGAGAAAACACAAATCCTCCGACTGCAATTTACCGTTTTGGAAAATGGTATCCACTTCAGCATCAGACAGTTCCTTATAGGCAAAGCCCAAGGTGCGCATGGCCTTGCTTTGGTATTCCAAAAGTTGCTCCTCCACTTCGGCCTTCACCGTTTGGATGGCCGCATAACGCCCGTCCATCTTTACGGTTTGGCAGCGTTTCATCATGTATTCGGGTGCGCCTTTCACATAGAGGAGGTTGCGATTGTGCTCGCTTGTGCGGATTATAGTGGCCATGTACTTATAGCGCGTCGTGAATGGCAACTGCTTGACAATCTTTGCATTGTCGCGGATTCCTTCGAAATCCACGTTGTTGTCGAACAGCCACAGCAGCAGCGCGCCTTCGGTCGGGTTGCCGATGACTTTCACCTTTTTCTGGTCGCTGTAGTCGAGAAACGCCGTCGAATTGACCGCGATGCCTTCCTTCATCAAGCGTCCTGTTTCGGAATCGTCGAGCATTTCGTTTTTGAGGCCAAAGATGCGGCTCGCGCCGAGGCTCATGCGGTTTTTGGTGAGCGTTCCGGTTTTGTCGGTGCAAATCACCGTGGATGCGCCCATGGTTTCGCAAGCGTGCATCTTGCGCACCAAGTTATTGGTTTCCAGCATCCTTTTCATACTCAACGCCAAGCTCAGTGTGACGCTCATCGGCAGACCTTCGGGCACGGCCACAACAATCAGCGTAACGGCAATCATCAAGGTGTTGAGCGTGAACCGCGCGAAGTCCATCCATTGGAACGGTTGCCCGTCCAAGTCGATGAAATACATCAACATTCGCAGGGCGACAATCAGTCCCGCGATGACATAACTGGCCACTGTGATGCCATGTCCGAGGCGGTCAAGTTGCTCATTCAGAGGTGTTTTAATCTTGTTGTCGATTTGCGCGCCGCGATACACCTTGCCCCATTCCGTGGCATCGCCGACCTTTTCGACCACGAACACGCCATGGCCTTCCATGACCATGCTGCCGCGACATACATAGTTAGACGGATAGGTTGCATCTTCCTTGAAATCAGCCTCTTCCGTTGTCTTGCTGCACGATGGCTCGCCCGTCAAGTCCGACTCGTTCACGCGCATGGAGATGGCTTCCATCAGTGTGCCGTCGGCGGGAATTTCGTCGCCCGTATTGACGACCACCGTGTCGCCCACCACAACGTCCTTACGTTCAATGCGTTGGATGAGGCCGTCGCGGTAAACCGTCACCATCTGTTCGTCCTCGCTTTGGTTGAGGATGTCGAATTTTTTGTTCGCGCTCAACTCGAAAAAGAAGCCCACGCAAGTGGCAAGCATCACGGCCACGAAGATGCCCAAAGGCTCGAGCAAGACGCTCAATCCTTCGCTTCCAGTGAACAATTGATACAACGACACGCCCACCGACAACACCAACGCTATCAGCAAGATACGGATAATCGGATCTTGGAACTTCTCCAAGAACTGCTTCCATAGCGGGTCTTTTTCTGGCGGTGTGAGAAGGTTGTCGCCATGCCTGCGGCGGCTTTCCTCAACTTCTTCGTGCGTCAGGCCATGTCTGTAGTCTTGTGTCATAACTCTATTCATTGATGAATCTCAAGAAACTTGTATCCGTTGAAGTGAATCATGTGCTCTGGATTATCGGCAACCCAAACCTCTGTTTCCCATGCGATCTCTGTTACCCATTTGCGAAAATCCTTTTTGTTTAGGAAAGTGGTTATGAATATCGGAATGGCAGCACATTTTTCGAGTTGCTTTTTCAGTTTCCTTACTCGAATTTCGCTCATCGGGCCAGCACTATGAACGGCTTCTATCAAGAAAAGCAAGTTCTTTTCGTGGCAATAGGCAACAACATCAGGCAATTCTTCATGCTCCAACGTGAAGAAACCGATTTGGTCAAGAACTGCATCGTTTCTGTAAAGGAACTTGTCGGAAGTGTCGCCGATATACAATACCTCGGCACCCATTCCAAACCTTGTCAGGAAATCTTCAACGATGTACTTTTGAAGAACATTGTGTTCGCCAGCCGATAGCTCCAATTCGATACCAGAAGGCAACTTTACGGCTACCTTCTCCAAATTCCTTTTTCGTTCAAGTTCGTCTTTCAAAAGTTCAACTTGTTTTTTGTAACTGACCAAACTTTCCTTCCATTTGTCTGTGCCATAGTGTTTTATCAATCCAGCAAACAAGGGATTCAAGGCATATCCGCGAGTTGGGTTGTTTGTTGCTTGCGTATCGAAGGAAGATGAATTGAGCACAATTCGAGCTTGTACGGGGAAAAGTAAATCTTTTCGGCGAATATCATCATACGAACCGGAAGAAATGTTTTCACCGTAGAAGGTGTTTTCATAATTAATGATTTCTCTGGTGGTTAAAAAGCGGTTATCAGCGGCAGATTTCGCCTCAAAAAACCTTGATTTGATGTCGCCTACAGCCAAACAAGCCATAGCCATCTTTTCCAACCTTCTCGGTGTACCGTCCAAAGGTATGCCAACTTCTCCCAAAATATCCAGCATTGCGAATATCAGTCGTTTGACCTCTTCGCTTTTGTTTCCTTTCAATTGAATTTCCATAGTCAATCAAATAAGGTTAAAGGAACTGCTTTTTCCATTATTTCTTCTCGGCTTTTCATCGGCAAAGCAAAAGTTTCCTTTATCTGCAAGGCCAACTGATAAGCCAACAAGGGTGGGACGGCGTTCCCTATCTGGTTGAATTGCTTGATTTCGGTGCCAGTAAACTCAAACCAGTCGGGGAAACTTTGCAGTCGGGCGGCCTCGCGAACCACCAACCTCCTCCGCCTGCCGTCTTTCAGCCTGACCCGTTGCATGTCGCTGGTGCAGCCTGCCAAGTTCCTGCAAGTCAGGGTTCGGGCCGGACGGTCGGGATAAAGATCGCGGGGATTGATGCAATCGGATTTCTTTTCATAAACGGCGATATACGCATCTTGCCGAGGTGTCAGAATCTTGCTTTCGTCTTGAACCGAATCAATCAAGTCGCCAATCGCCTCCCCGACCGTAACCTTTTTCTGATGCATCGTCGGGAAACGGAATGAGGATTTGTGCCCCACCACAATCATCCGCTCACGGTTTTGGGGAACACCATAATTCACCGCATTAATACATTTGAAATCAATGATATAGCCGAGTTTGCCAAGTTCATCACGAATCAAATCGAAATACCACTTGTGCGAATAGGCCAAGTTGCGGACATTCTCAAAAAGAAACACCTTGGGCCGAATTTGTTTGATGGCATCAATGAAAATCGGGAAACCATCTCTTGCGTCTTCCATTCCCATCTGATTGCCAAATACGCTGAACGGCTGGCAGGGAGGACCACCAATAACAATATTGGCATCAGGATACTCAAAACCGACTTCCAATTTTTGGAGATGACACTTGCCTTTCAGATTCTTATTATAGGTATTGACGGCATTCTCCTCAAATTCATATCCAATCGTCTCGTAGCCAGCTGCTTCAAAACCCAACGACAAGCCACCGCAACCAGCAAAAAGATCAATCACCCTCGCAGGTTCCGAGATTTTAGGACGCAATATGTCGTTGAGTTTATCTATATACATAATCCAAAATTCATAATTTCCATTCAAGCCACTCCGCCATCAAGCAAAAAACTGACATCCGAATTCGGGTCGATTTCGACGGCTTCCTTGCCGTAGCGCATCACGATCATCTTCTTGCCGCCCTTGAGCATCATTTTGTCGTCGATCACCCAAAGGGCCGATGCCTCGCGCAAACCAACCACCGTAGTGTTTTGGTTTACAGCAAGATACTCGTTGATACGGTCTTGGCGCGTTTCGCCACCGTGCTTGATCATCTTGTCGATTTCGGGGTGCGGGTCGAGGTAGTGCGGGTTGATTTGGAAGGGTACCAGATTGAGGCACTTGAACGAGGCGGGCTGCACAATCGGCATGTCGTTGGTGGTGCAAAGCGTGGGACAAGCCACGTTGCTTCCTGCGCTCCAGCCCATGTAAGGAACGCCGGCCAAGGCGCGGTCGCGGATGGCCTCCATCAAGCCATAGCGGTGCATTTCGGCCACGAGGTGGAAGGTGTTGCCGCCGCCCACCACGATGCAGTCGGCCTCTTTGACGGCTTTCACCTTGTCGTCAAAATGGTGTACAGAGGTGAAGTTGTCCAAGCCGAACTTCTCACTGAAGACAGTCTTCACCCTCGCCTCGTAAGCATCGTAGCTGTCGGGATAGGCCTTGCCGCCGATGTTCACGCCTGCAAAGGGGATGAAAACAATGCGCGACTCCTTATTAATATGGTTCTGCAAGCAGAAAAGCTCGATTTGGGCAGAGGCCCAAGCCAAATAATTCTCGCCGAAGTTGGTCGAGTTGCTAATCAAAAGTAATCTCATTTCAGTTTGTCTTTGTTGTTTTCGGAAGGCAAAAATAGGGAAAAACTTTCAACTTTCGGTCATCAACCTTCAACTTTTACTAACTTTGCCGCCCGAAACGCCCTCCAACCATGAAGGAAAACCTACGCAATACAAGACTTATCGGGGCTTTTGCCGTGGCTTTGTCAGCCATGCTATGGGGCACCGACGGCATTTTGCTCACGCCGCAGCTTTACAACCTCAACACGGCTTTTGTGGTGTTCGTCATCCATCTCTGCCCTTTCCTGCTGATGAACGTGTTCTTTTTCAGGGAATACCGGCATCTTAAGACCATGACGCGCACCGACTTGCTCTATTTCGTCCTTATCGCCCTGTTTGGAGGCGCGTTGGGCACGTTGGCCATCGTCAAGTCGCTGTTTTTGTTGCACTTCAACAGCCTGTCCGTCATTGTGTTGCTTCAAAAACTGCAACCCGTCTTTGCCGTCATTTTGGCCCGCATCATTCTGAAAGAGCGGATGAAAAAGCACTTCGCGCTTTGGGCCGGCATTGCCTTGGTTGGAGGTTATTTCCTCACCTTCGGCTGGTCGCTTCCCGACTTCAGCACGGATGGCATCACCACGGTTTATGCGGCCCTGCTGTCGCTCCTCGCCGCTTTCTCCTTCGGCAGTTCGACGGTGTTTTCCAAGAAGATTTTAGGCAGCTATTCCTTCGTAACATCCACCTTTTTCCGCTATGGCTTCACCACGCTCATCATGCTCGTCATCGTGCTTTTTGCGGGCCATATCGGCGACTTTTCGCAGGTTACGCCGCGCAACTGGCTCTTCATCGCCCTCATCGGCCTGACCACGGGTTCGGGAGCCATCTTCCTGTATTACTATGGTTTGCGCCATGTAAAAGCCTCATTATCGACTTTCCTCGAACTGATGTATCCCATCACTGCCGTAGTGCTCGACTATTTCGTAAACGGAACTGTCTATTCGCCCGTGCAATGGGCGGCGGCTTGCGTGATGCTGTTCGCGATTGTGATGCTGAACCGAGAACGAAAAATGGCTTGAACGCAGTTTAGGGCATCAGGTCATCGCGCGTGCCCATAAACATTCGAATCAGCCCAAACGGGAAGATGATGAGGAAGCACACGGCAAACCAGAACCAAAACGACTTGCCACGCCTACGGGCTATCAAGCCACCGATCACGGCTTGCAGAACATACAAGAAAACAACCAATCCTATAATCATTTCTTCTGTCATAATCACTTGCTTTTTTGCGGTTAGTTCTTTTTTACAAACTCCACAATTCGCTCCAGCACCTCAGGCGAAATGGTTTCCTCGATGGTGAAGTATTCGTTGGGCGAACCCGTTTCGCAATGCTGGAACAAGTGGTTCAAATCGGGCAGTTCTCGCAAAGTCAGGTTGGTCTTGCCGTGCTCGGCGATGATTCTCTCGTAAGCAGGCAGGTTTTGCGAGGCCAACACCTGCAAATCCTTCGAACCATTCAGCAACAAAGCGGGACAATTGGTCTTGACGATGGCCTCGGTGGGGTCATATTTCAGGAAATAGTACATCCACGGCGAGGCCATTTGCCCAACGGTCTGCTCGGTCAGTTCCTCGTTGTAGCCCCAACCATTCAGCAACTGGCGCAACAAAGTGTCGGCCTCTTCCCTATCGTTTGAGGCTTCGATGATGTCTAACAGCTGCGCGTTGGCGTTACTGCTGAATTGGACGGCCTCTTCCGTCATGCCCGAAGCCCTCAGTATGGCTTTCTGCTGTTCCTTGAGCACCTCTATTCCGTTCACGGCTGGTCCCGCCAAGGAAACCAAAAACGCCACCTCGGGACGGCGCGCCGCCACCATGAAATTGATGATACCGCCTTCGCTATGACCTAAAATGCCGATGCGTGAAGCGTTGATTTCCTTGCGGTTGCGCAAGAAGTCGAAAGCGGCTTCGGCATCGTAGGAGAAATCCATCGAAGTGGCGTTCAGCACCTCGCCCGTCGAGCCACCCATGCCACGGTCGTCGTAGCGCAACACGGCCACGCCACGGCGCGAAAGATAGTCGGCGATGACCCAAAACGGGCGGTGGTTCATCAGTTCCTCGTCGCGGTTCTGCTGTCCGCTGCCCGAAACGAGCACCAAGGCCGGAAACGGGCCTTCGCCTGCGGGAATGGTCAGCGTTCCTGTCAGGGTGTTGCCTTCTTTTTCGTTCACGAAGCTCACCTCTTCAATGCGATAATCAAACGGTGGCTGTGGGTCTTGCGGGCGCGCCTGCTGGGCGTCTTTCTCGCTCTTTTCAAGGTTCAAGGGGAAAGTCATGCCGCGTTGCGAAAACTCGCCCTCGATGACGTTGCCCTTCAACTCGCCCGAATAGCTGGCACCCATTGCCGACATGGTCATTTCTAGGCGGTTGTCGTGGAATGTGGTTTCATCAACAGGAAGGTCGTTTGCGCCTTGGGCGGGAACGTCCAAGGTGGCGGAAAAGCCGTTTTCAACAGCCTTGATGTCAAAACCCAACTCCAATTCAGTGGGTCCCAGATTCAGTTTCCCACTCCAATAGCCTTCTATTTGGGCATTGCATTGCAAAACAGCAAAGAACAGCAAGATAAAAATGTTTGTTCTAGTTTTCATAACTCACAGGTTTACAATTATTTTTTCTTTCTTCCACTCTTTTTCAGCGCCTCGGCGATAATCCACTGCAGCTGCCCGTTAACGGAGCGGAACTCGTCGGCGGCCCATTGCTCCACGGCCTCCATCGTGGCGGCATCGACGCGGAGCAGGAAAGTCTTGTTCGTATTGTCTTTTTCCTTAGCCATAATCAATCCCCCCTATTTGACACGGAACTCGGCAATGGGGCTTTTGCTTTGATCTCCGACAGGATTTCTAGGGTTTTCTCCTCCGTGTCGCTGTTGATGTAATACAAGTTGTCCGTCGTGCGAATTTCGATGTATGGCCCTTTGTTGCTGATGAACATCATGCACTTCTCGCCGCTTTTCAGCTTGAAATGGCCCTTGTTGGCCTTTCCCGTGCTGGAGCCGTTGGTGCGTATGGCGACAGGCGGCATCTTTTCGAGCAATTCCACGGAAACAATTTCCGAAAGGGGAATGTCGCGCCCGTACATGCCCGAAATGCTAAGGTTCTCCTCACCCACTTCGATTTTCGGGGTTTGGTTGGAAAACAGCAGAAGGACGATGACAAAAACAAGCGAAAATCCTGTAATCACCAAGGCCGCTATTGAAGCTCCTCTTCCCGTTTTTTCTGATTTCAGTTGCCCCAACCTGTCGCGACCGAAGCCATTGTAACGGTGCATAGCGATGAACATAGGCACAAGCATGGCAAAGCAAATTCCCATTGCCACAAAGCCGCTTGCGGTTTCGTCAATGACCTTGAAAGCGGAAAGCAAAGCCGCGATAATGAGCAAACCGCCCGCTACCGCCATAGTGATAGCCAACACCCATTTCAAGTTGTCAATATCGACCAAAGCCTTGCGCTCGGGCGACATTCCGCCGTAAGGGTTAATCAAATTCGGATTGCGATAGACGCCCCAGGCCAAGAGCATCAAGACCAATCCTATAATCAAGTCGATCCAAAACATAACTCTATTTGTTTAAAACACACCATAATAAATTACTGCAAACACTAGTCCCAATGCGAGAGTAACACAACCTGCCTTACTCAATTCTCCAGTAAAACGCCATTTGGCGATAACCAGCACCAAACATAAGGTGAAAGCTGAAATCAGCATGGAAAGGGGTGATTCCCAGCGAAAGACAAGTTCAAGCACAGCAGCCATCAACCACGCGAGTCCACTACCCAAATAATTGACCATAAGGAATTTCTGCATCCCCTTCTCGTATTCTTCGCCCCGCTCCTCTGCCATCACCCTTCGCATACCACTGTCTTTTTCGGGGTGCCGCATCACCCGTATGGCTAACCAAATAGGGATGGAAACCGCGAGAAGCAGAATTACAATAAAGACTATTAAAAGCAGCGTTTTCATCGTTTTTTAATTGTTTCAAATAAAACAAGAAACTACAAAGCCAACAACCACGAGGCCAATCAGCACCCATTTCCCAATCTCGACTTCGCCCGTAATCCTTTGACGGCCAATCGTAAACAAGACCACGGAAATAGCTACTACAACCAGCATAGTTTCTTTTCGGGGTGATACTTAATGACGTACGCATAGAGTATCGCAAAAACACCTATTACTATGCTTACCAAGGAACTCATGGTTTTGTCATTCTCGGTTTAGTATAGGCTACCCGTATTGACCACCGGCTGTGCCGATTCGTCGGCGCAGAGCACCACCATCAGGTTGCTCACCATGGCGGCCTTGCGCTCCTCGTCGAGTTCGACCACGCCCTCGGCCTTCAGTTTATCCAAAGCCATCCTGACCATCGAAACGGCACCTTCCACAATCTTTTCGCGGGCCGAGATGATGGCCGCCGCCTGCTGACGGCGTAACATTACCGCCGCAATCTCAGGCGAATAGGCCAGGTAGTTAATACGCGCTTCAAGCACTTCCAAGCCCGACATGGCCAAACGCTCGTTCAGCTTGGAGAGGAGCACATCATTGATTTCCTTGCCGCCGGCGCGGAGGGTCAGCTCGTCTTTTTCGGCCTCGTTTTCGTCGTAGGCGTACATTCCCGCCACTTCACGAAGGGCCGCGTCGCTCTGCACCTTGATGAAGCTCTCGAAGGCCTTCATGCGGCTGCTCACCGCTACGGGAGCCGTTCCCGATCCGCCGCTGGCCATCGTCTGCGAGTCAATCTCGAACATGGCTTTGTAGGTGTCTTTCAGTCGCCAGACCAAAATCTGACCAATCATGATCGGGTTGCCCGTCTTGTCGTTCACCTTGATGTTGTCGGGGTTGAGGTTGCGGGCGCGAAGCGAGACCTTCTTGGAGGTCATCAAGAAATTGACCCAGTGGAAGCCCGTCTTGGTGAAAGTACCCTTGTATTTGCCGAAAAACAGCATCACGAGGGCCTCATTCGGCTCCAGCTTTCGGAAACCGACGGGCAGAATGCAGGCCAAAAGCAGGCCTACAATCGACGGAATCGGGGAAGCCATATTCCCGTTAGCAAACGCGATCAAGCCGCAAACGCCCAAGACGATGAGAGCGAGTTCAACAAACAACGCGACGAAACCGTTCATCGCAAAACCTTTGAATTCAAATTCTTTTGTTTCCATAGTGATATTATTTTGATATTATTTTGATGCAGCAAAGATACTACTTTTTTGAAACATGCAAGAAAAAAATGCATTTTTTTTCAAAATTTTCGATTTTTTAGCACTATTTTTGCTCCAAATTAGTTTTGTAACCCCAAAATCACTCAAAAATGAAGAAATTACTCCTTATCGGCGCAGTGGCCTTCGCAATGGCCAGCTGTTCCTCTCTGAAAGTGGTGGACCAAAACGCCGCCTTGAACGCTGGTGCTGCCGCAGTGCAGGCCCTCACCATTAGCGATGCCCAGATTTCGCAGTTGTGCGCCCAGTACATGACCGAAACCGACGGACAAAACACCGTTTTACCGGCCAGCAACGACTACACCCAACGCCTCGACCGTATCATGGCCAAATTCAAGAACATCAGCGACTTAAACCTCAACTACAAGGTCTATCAATCGAACACAGTGAACGCTTTCGCTAGCGGCGACGGCAGTGTGCGCATCTACACCGGCCTGATGGACGTGATGAGCGACGACGAGATTTTTGCCGTCGTAGGCCACGAATTGGGACACCTTATTAATAAAGACGTGCGCGACGCCTACCGCACCGCCTATCTTGTGGTGGCCGCCCGTTATGGCCTCGCCGCAGTCAATACGACCGCTGGTGCCCTCTCGACGGGTTTCCTCGGCGACCTCGGACAGCAACTCGCTTCCAACGCCTACTCGCGCAAGCAAGAATACGAAGCCGACGAGAAAGCCTTCCAGTTCTGCATCGCCAACGGCGTGGACCCCTTCGCCATGTATCATGCACTGAACACACTAATTGCACTGAACGGCAACAGTGCCACGCAAAGCAGAGTAGCCGAACTTTTCGCCACCCACCCCGACACCAAGAAACGCGCCACTCGCATCAAAGAGATGGCCGAAGCTGCAGGCTACAAGATGAGCGCCACCAGTTCATCATGTGGAAGCAAACCCGCCACGGGAACGAGTAAGCCCTCAACGGGAACAACTACACCCAAGAAGACCACCACCGTCACGCCAAAGCAAAACAGTAGCAACTCGGGAGGGAGTACCGTAAAGCCTGGAAAGAATTGATAACCCTTTAATAACCAACGAAAAACCCGCTTGGAGCACCAAGCGGGTTTTTCGTTTATTGGCCAAACTGCTGCGCCAACTGCTTGAACTTCGCGCCACGCTCCTCGAAATTCTTGTACAGGTCGTAACTCGACGCGGCGGGCGACAACAGGACAACGTCGCCTTGTTTGGCGTGGTTGTAAATGTAAGCAAATGCCTCATCCATAGTGGAATAAAAGGCCATTGAGGCTGTCGAAATGCCGTCCATCAGTTGCATCATCCGCTCTCCTGCCTTGCCTGTAAAAAGAAGATGCTCAACAGGATGAGTTTTCAGATAATCGGCCAAAGGTTGGTAATCAATACCACGGTCCATGCCGCCAAGCAACAGGAAATCAACCTTTTGCAAGGCTTCACAGGCTGAAATGGCTGCCTGCGGGATGGTGGAAATGCTGTCGTTGTAGAACGTTACGCCACCAAAAGTGCCCACAGGTTCCAAACGGTGTTCCAAAGGCTTGAAAGTGTATAGAAACGGAATAAGTTCCCGATAATCAACGCCATAGGTATCGCAAGCCAACAATGCCGCCTTCACATTCATGTAGTTGTGCTCGCCTTTCAGGGGCAATGCGGTACGGTCAATCTCGTCATCGAAATCGAACAGCGAAAACACTTTGTTATTGACAAACAAGTCTAAAGCGTCATTCAAAAGGCTTTCGTGGATGATGGCTGTATCGTTCTCGCCCATGAAACGTAACAAGTTGATTTTCGCGGATTTGTAACGCTCAAAACTTCCGAAATGGTCGAGATGTTCCTCAAAAACATTCAACAAAACGCCCACGCGCGGACTGTTGTGAACATACTCCAGCTGGTGCGCCGAAAGTTCGTAAACCACGATGCTCTCCGGCTTGATTTCCTCCATGATGTCGAAGCAAGGGATGCCTATGTTTCCCGTCAGAATGGCGTCGCGACCCGAAGACTTCAATAAGTGGAAAATCAGGCTCGTGGTCGTGCTTTTGCCTTTCGTTCCCGAAATGCCAATGGTTTGCGCATGAAACTGGCTGAAAAACAGGTCGGTTTGCGAAGTGATTTCCACGCCTTTCGTGTCGAAGTCTTTCAGCGAAATGCCAGGTGTCTTGATGACAATGTCGTAGTCGTACATTGCATCAAGATACTCACTTCCAAAATGTTTCACGCCTTCTATCGGGTTTTTGTCGGCCACAGCAACCGTCGCCTCCGGCATATATTTCTCAATAAAACGCAGCGACGACCTTCCCTCGCGCCCGAAGCCGAGGATGAGGATGCGTTTGCCGCGCAATCGGTTGAGTATCAAGTCAAACATGGAGGCGTGATTTGAGGATTTGTTCAAACCTTTTGGGCAGGAAATGCTCACTGTTGAAACGGTTGAGAATCGCATTGACAGCGGTAAAGTTATGGTTTTCAGCGGCTTCTACGCAAGCCCGCACCTCCTCCACCGTCCCGACACACTCAAACGGTTTGACGGGTGCCGTGCCGTTTAATTCCTCGAAAATCGGGCGTAAAGTGCTGTCGTTCAACAAGTCTTTACCAAAAATCGCGGTCAGTTTTTCGCGCGAAAGGAAGGGCGAAAGGATAATCCAAGTGAAGAGGCACTTCGGGCAATGGCCGCACCACGAGTCGGTCTTGCTGCCCACATTGCAGCTGCGAAACACGGGATGATAAGCCTCGCATTGCGCGAACAGCTTGGCAATCTGCAACTCGCTCAAAGGCCTCAAGAAACTGAAATACTGCACGTTATCATTCAGATTGGCGGCCACATAGTTTCTGAAATCGCGCTCAAACTCGATGGACTTGCTGTATTGGTGATTGATGTTGGTTCCAGGAACGGTACTTTCGTTCGCGCTGTTTTCGTTGGAGAGTGCGATGTATTTCGACTTGCTCCCAAAGGCCACCAAAACCGTGATGAAGGCCAGCAACGCCGAAAACGGCGTGTGACCATTCAAGTAGCCTTCCGCATTGAGTTTCAGCATAGTAGGGTCAAGTGTGCGATGGATGACGATGAAGTCGTTTTGGTCGTAACCCGCCGTTTTCACGCAGTCCAAAGTCGCGCCGCGTGGGTTCACAATCAGCGGAATGACTGGCATTTCGCGGCGCAGACATTCCAGCGTAACGACCGAATCCTTGCCGCCACCAACGGGAACGAGCGTTTTCTCTTGAAGCGACAAATCGACTTTTGCAAAAGGCTGGCTGTCGTCTGTTTCAATCGCCATCAAGTCCGCTTCCGAAACCGTGATGCTATTCAGGTAAAGAAATTCACCCAAACCGTTGTAATACAGCTTTTTCCAAAATATTTTCTGTGATTCTGTCAGCGAAAACGGCTTCACCACTACCCTTTTCGGGCAAGCGATTTTCCAGTAGCTTACCAACTCGGTCATGCCGATTTGGAAAGCCAGACTTTGCAGTTGTTCGTCGGGGATGTTGTCCCAATCGAAGAAGGGTCGCGACGGAATTTCGAGCGTCGGGCGGAAGAAATAGCGATTGTCGAGGCTGAAGTCGAAGGCCAAAGAAAGCTTGCCCTCGGCCCGCATCACCGTTTGTTTTACGAAGGTGAAGGTGCCGAACTCGCGCCTCAATGCATCAAATTTTGCTTGGTTGTCAGTGCGTTTCACGACTTTTCGATTTTATGGCACAAAATTACGAAATCCGAGGCGAATATCGGACAAAAAGCCTAATTTTGCGCTATGAATTTGGATGAATGCTTCAAAATACGCACCAACAGCCTCGACCCGAAAGCAGGTAACATCCTGATTTCCGAGCCTTTAATGAACGATTTCCACTTTGGGAGGTCGGTGGTTCTGCTCATCGACCACGAAGAGAGCGAAGGCAGTTTTGGCCTCATCATCAACAAGCCGCTGAAAGCTAGCGTGAGCCACATCACCGACGAATTTCCTGACTTTGAGGCTCCTGTGTATTTGGGTGGTCCCGTCGCCGACAACCAACTTTTCTTCATCCACACATTAGGCCCGCTGATTCCCGATGCCGACCCCATCATGGACGGACTATATTGGGGCGGTGATGCCGAAACGCTCAAGACTTTGATTTCCACGGGAATAGCCAACGAAACCAACACCCGCTTCTATTTGGGCTATGCTGGCTGGGATTCGGGGCAATTGGTGTCGGAATTGGTCAGAAACTCGTGGTTGGTGAGCGACATTACTGCGAAGCAATTCTTCAGCGTTTCGCCCGATAGGATGTGGCAAGCCTTTGTAAACCAATTGGGTAGTCCCTACGAAATGTGGCTGCGTTTCCCGAAAAATGTGGAGGACAATTGAGTTTACTCCACCGGATACGCCTCATAAAGGATGTCGTGCCTATCGATTTCTTTAGAGTTCGTTTTTCCCGGACATCTAAACATCCGTTGTCTTAGATGATTTCTTCACAAACTCCGCATTACACTTCGGGTTGGGGCACTTGCCGTCGGCTTCAAGTTTTTTCCAATGCGTGGTGAAGGGATACTTCGTGCCGCATTTGGGGCAGCAATAGCGCGGCTGGTATTTGATTTGAAGCTCGGTGATTTGCTCCTGGATGTCGTGCTTGCTGCTTTTTGATAGCAATATCAAGGTGACCACGATGCCCACCGCCAATCCGATAAAACCTGGACCACCCAACAAAGTGCAAAGACCGCCGACAACCATCGGGATGAAATTCACAACACGCATCTTCACATTTTGGCTGTTTTTGAGCTTCGACTCCTCCGCCTTGTATTCGATATACGCCTGCTTGACACCCGCAAACTCCTTGGAATAATCCGTGCGTTGTTTTTCTTCGGACTCTCGGCAGGCAGAGAACACTTTCTTCACATCCACTTGGTAGTGGTCGTTTCCACCGACACCGCCGAGCCAAACGGTGTCGTTTTCCGTCACCTTCGTTTTGGCGATACGCTTGCCGTTGACGAAGGTGCCGTTGGTGGATTCGTTGTCTTCGATGGTAAGGATGCCATCTTTCCAAAGCAGTTTGGCATGATGGCGACTTACCCTTTTGCAGGTTGAAGGCACCGTTATTGTTTTCGGGCCGGTTTCTTCTTTTCCGATCTTGATTTGTATTTCCATTTTGTTGTTGTTTGTTCTTCCTGTTGGCAGGGGCTTGTGCCGCCTGCTGCCGTAGGCTGCGGCCTACGGTTACGCTAGTCGCGTCTTCCAGACGCTCGACTCTCTCCTGATCGTCATAGGTTGGCTACTATCAGTCTCAAATCAAACTTGCCGAACAACTCCGGCGTTTGCTTGTGGGGCGGATTGCATTGTGCTGCCCTGTCCTTCACCTTGTGATAAAGGTAGTAGTACAGCTCTTGGATGGTGACGTACTTGTTGCCGTCGCTGTTGGCCTTCCCACCCAAGCCTTCCATGAGGTAATAGGTGAACAGGCCTTGTTTCAGGCTGGGCATTTCTATCGAGGTTTCGTCGCCTTGGCACGACATCATCACGGCGATGTTCATGTTGGATGCCTCCTTGTTGCCTTTCTTGAAATGCTTTTTCCATTCGGGAGTGGCTGCCAAGCCTTTCTTCATGCTACCGGCAAAGCAAGCATCGGCAAAGAGGAGCTTGGTGCTGCACTTGGCGGCACGGAACATGGTCTTCACTTCACTGAATGACAACAGGTTTTCGCCTTTCCTCGTGAAATCGTAGGGCAAGAAACACCCTTTGCTGCCGTGACCGGAGAAGTAAAAGATGACGCGGTCGTCTTTTTTCGCTTTGGCAAACAAGGTTTTGCCTTGGGCGATGATGTTCAGCTTCGTGGCCTGCGCGTCGGTGAGCAGCACGATGTGGGATGCCGGCACGCTGCCGCCTTTCTTGGATTTCAGGAAATTCGCGAAACCGACGGCGTCGCTCACCGTGAAGACGAGGTCGCCGTCGTCGATGCCATGGCAGTTCTTGTAGTCGGCCACGCCGACAATGAGGGCGTAGGTGTTGTTGTAGGCGAAGGCTGCCGTGCCCATGGCAAGCACAAGCAGCAACAGTGTGAGTTTTTTCATCATGTTCGATAGGCTTTATAGTGTTTCTGTTGGGTTTTCTGTCTTGTTTTCAGCTTCTTGGTCCGTTTGTGGTTCCGGCTCGAATTGGCTTTGGAGGGTTTGCTGGAGCTTTTCTTTGCGTTTCTGCATCTCCTCGGCTTTCTCCAATTCCGACTTTTTCTGCTGCACCTCGCCAACGAACATCCCTTCAGGATATTCCTTCAGGTATTGCTCACAGGCCTCGATGGTGGTGCAGGCATTATAGGCCGCTTTTTCCTTCTCCTTGGCTTCTTTTTCCAAGCGTTTGGCTTCTTCCTTGGCCTTTTTCTCCGCTTCCTTCTTGATTTTGGCTTCTGCCTCTTTGACGCTGTCATTCACATGGTTTTCAATAAATCGTACAGCCTCCTGGTAGTGCTTTCCCTTGTTGCCATAGTGCGACACATATTCGCGGTAGTCCTTCACGTTCTTGCACTTGGCAAATGCGGCCTCGTCGCCCTTGGGTTTCTTGACTTTCAAAAGAAATGCAACGCCAAGAACAACCAGCAACAGCAAAGCGACCAATAGCGGCAACAGACTTTTCTTGGAAGGCTTTGCCGATTGGCTTGGCTGCATTGCAGGTTCGGGAGTTTGTTGGGGAGATGCTACGGGTTGGGGTTTAGGCGATTCTGGTTGGGGAGTTTCTTGCTTTGGCATTTCCGCTTGGGGCTGCCCCGTTGGAGGTGTTTCCTGCTTGGGTGTTTCTTCCTTCACCTCCTCGTTGTCCTTCACATACTGCTGATAGTCAGCTTCCACCTCGGCAAAGGTCGTCCAATCTAATTCCTCGTTGGTGCCGAAGCTGAAAGCGTCCTCCTCCCCTATCTCGGCAATGATGGCCGTGTTGTTGTCCTTCGACTTGGCGTTACACTGCTGGGCCAATTTCTCGCATTTCTGCTCGAAGGTGAGGCTTTCGTCGGAGAAGAGTTGCACTAATTCCCAGTCGCCCCAAGCCTCAACGACGCCATCGGAGCAAAGCAATAGGATGTCGCCAGTTTTCAGTTCGTCGATTTTCACGATGGAGGCGTTGGCGGGCTTGCCGTCTTTTTGCGCGATGATGGCCTTGGAGATGCGGTTCGACATGGGATGAAACCTACCTGCCTCGATGGTGATTTCCTTGGTTCGCATCAGTTCGCCTACCAAGGAATGGTCCCATGTGTGCCATAGTTTCTGCTCCGAAGGGCGAAACAAGTAGATACGGCTGTCGCCGATGTGGGCGGCATACCACACGTCGGGCGTGACGAAAACACCCGTGAAGGTGGTGCCCATTTTCTCCAACTCAGGTTCTTTTTCCAAGAGTTGGTTGAGTTCAGTTTGCACTTGGTTGAGTTGTTGCTGGATTTCCATTTTGCCGATAGGCTTTGGTTCGGCGAAGGCATTCAGTATGGCCTCTTTCACGAAGGCCGAAGCTCGCTCGCCATAGCTATGGCCGCCCATGCCGTCGCACACTGTGAGCAGTGCCGCGCTCGTGCCGAGGCAGTCTTCATTGTTGCTGCGTTTGCCTTGTTGGGAGAAGTGGTGTATGTTCATATCATTGTTTGTTGTTTTGTTTTACTGGGTTTGCGGGCGACTTGCCCACAAGTGCAGGGACTTACGTCGCCTGCTTATTGATATGTCGCCCCTACGGGGCTGGGGCGCGATAGAAAGTGCCTTCACGGAACAGGTGGATGACCATCCATTGCTCCATGTTGGCGCGCTCTTTTTCTATTTGAAGTATTTCCTTGATTTGTGCCATGTTGTTATGGTTTTTATGGTTTGCGCCCGTGGGGGCAAGGGCTATTTCTCGCGGACGGGACGCACACTGAAGCCACGTCGGCGAGAAAAGAAGCCCATTGTGCATTTGTCCGAACTGAAGTAAAGATACTCTGCGTCGCGACTATCAGCGTGGCGCGACCGCGACCAATAGTAACCGTCGGAGCCTAGGTAGCGGAGCCCACTATGCCATTGGTAGCCAGCGGCAGGCAGGAAAACGCTTTGGCCATTTTTCTTCGAGGTGAAAAGGTAGCCTTTCTTGCCGTTTTGCGTCGTCCACTTGTGGGTCGTGTTGTTCTTCAACTCCTCCCACTGCTTCTTCGTTGGCGTACGCCAGCCGCTGCCCCAGTTGGCCGTAGCCGCGTCGTCGCTGACTTGCAGGGTGGTTAGGTTGTCGGTGAAGCCATTATATCCGAAATCGGAGTCATCACAGTACTTGGTAAGCGACATTTCACTACCATTGGTGTATTTGTATGTGTCCCAGTCGTATGTACTATTCTTAGTTTGGATCTCGCCCCAGGCAAAGTAGCTGCCGTAGTCCTCGGGCTTGCTGGCGCCTATGTTGCACGTCGCCCACAGCGTGCCGCTCGGCAGGCCGAGGTCAACCCATTCGTGGCCGTTGGCGGTGCCCTTGCCGCTTTGCTGTTGGGCTTGCGCCTGTGCCTGCGCCTGCGCTTGGGCTTTCTTGTAGGCTGCCTCCTCTTTCTTCTCCGCCTCGGCTTGCGCCTTGGCGTCGGCCTCGGCCTGCTGCTGGGCTTGTTGTTGTGCCAACTGTTGTTGTGCCTTGGCCGCGCTGTCGGCCATGTGCCGCTCAACGTAGGCTTGGGCATCGGCATAGTGCAGAGCGTTTGTCCCGTATTGGCGCATGTAGGCGCGGTAGTCGGCAACGGTCTGGCAGGCCTCATAGGCTTGCGTGTCGGGGTCCGTCGGGATGGGTTTTTGCTTGGGCTTGGGGAGCAACAACAAAAGAGCCACTAACGCGGCTGCGCCGAGGGCTATCCAGAGGCCTTTCTTGCTCTTGGGTTTGTCGGGGGATGCGGGAGGGTCTTTTGTAATCTTCCCGCTCTTCTTAGAAGGGGAAGTCTGCCCACCGGTTCCCTTGGAGGATGGCGTTGAAGTTGCTGTGCCCGCCGAAGATGTCGAAGGGCCGACGGTTATCTCGGTCTCGTCATCGTCGCCACGGACAATCCCAAGCAACTCCCCCGCATCCTTGGCGCGTTTGGTGGCATCCACCACGAGGCAACGCTCCGCCACCTTGCGCCACTGCTCCGGCATTTTGTTCAAGCCGCTCACGTTGCCGTTCACGATCTTGTTGTAGATCTCCATGTCGGCCTGGGCGGTGTTGGCCGCGCCGCTGCCTGCGCTGAAGAGTTGTGTTCCCGTAAACAGCTCGTAAAGGATGGCGCCATACGACCACAAGTCGGTGTTGAAGCGCAAGGGCTGGCCTTGCAGTTGCTCCGGCGAGCTGTAGCGCGGTGTGCCCGCGCCAAAGCTGTTGCTGAACACGCTGCCGTCCACCACGCCCGCCGCCTTGCTCAAGCCGAAGTCCGTGATAAGTGGAATGATTTTATTGCCATCCTTCACAATCAAGATGTTGCCAGGCTTCAGGTCGCGATGCACTACCTTGTGCTCGTGGAGGAACGAGATGCCTTCCAAAAGTTGGGTGGCAATGTCTTCCTTCTGCCCTAGTGTCAAGCCTTGCTTAATGGCATTGTTGAGGTTGCCGTCGGGGTAATACTGCATCACAGCGTAGTCGAAAAGGCCTTGCGGACTCTCGTATGAGTAGAACTCCTCGTAATTGGCGATGTTGGGGTGTTTGGGAACATGGGCCAAGGCCTCAAACTCGTCCTTCAGTGAGAAAGTTTTCTTGCCGTCGGCAGTAGTCTTCACTTCCGACACCTTGATGGCCACCTCGCGGTGCAGCACATTGTCTTTTGCCTTATACACGGTGCCGAAGCCGCCGCCACCGATGCGGTCGCGGCTCGGCGTGTAGGTGTAGCGCTTGAAAAATTCTTCTTGGGTCATGTATTGTTGAGTTGTTGATTGTTTAATTGTTTAAATCTTTGATTCGACGTAGTCAATTGTTGTTTGCTGCGCTCTGAATCAGCCGTGCAGTGCTGGGCAGCTCGCTCCGCGAGCGCCCCGCCCGCCTGATTCGGCTCCCCTGCCCGTCTGCGCCCGTAGGGGCAAGGGCTATTTCTCGCGGACGGGCCTCACACTGAAGCCAGAGTAGCGGTAGTTGTTGTACATGCTGCAGTCGTCCGAATTGAAGTAGAGGTACCACGCGTTGTACGGGTAGCCGGAGTGGAGCGACCGCGACCAGTAGTAGCCGTAGCTGCCGGCAATGTAAAGCTCGCCGTCCAAACGGTAGCCGGCGGCGGGCAGAAAAACGCTATTGCCGTTCGTTTTTGAGGTGAACAGATAGCCTTTTTTGCCATTCTGCGTCGTCCACTTTCTTGTTGTGTTGCTCAACAGTTCCTCCCACTGTGCCTTGCTTGGTGTGCGCCAGCCGCTGCCCCATTGGGCCGTGGCGGGGTCGTCGCCTGCCTGCAAGGTGGTCAGCTTGTCGGTGAAGCCGTTGTTGCCGTAGTCGCTTTTGTTGCAGTATTTGGTTAGCTTGTCGTAATTGCCGTTGGCGTACTTGTACGTGTCCCAGTTGTAGGTGCTCTTTGTGGAGGTCTCGCCCCAGGCGAAATAGCTGCCGTAATCCTCGGGCTTGCTCGCGCCAACGTTGCACGTCGCCCACAGCGTGCCCCTCGGCAGGCCGAGGTCAACCCACTCGGGGCCATTGGCGGTGCCCTTGCCGCTTTGCTGTTGGGCTTGGGCTTGCGCTTCAAGCTCGGACTTCTTGGCTCTCACCTCATCCACATGCTTGCCCTTGGGGTAGGATTTCAGGTAACTCTCGCAAGC
>CADAVB010000022.1 GCA_902791165.1 uncultured Bacteroidia bacterium | reverse complement strand
AAGCTCGACGAGGAGAAACTCATCATCCGTCAGCAGATTCAGAGCCTCATTCTGTTTCTTGTGTTGCAACCCATCAGCACAGGTTATGAAGTCGAAGCATCCACGCTTGAATAGCTCGATCTTCACCTGTAGGGATGTAGGGATGGTGACAGCCTTGAAACGTGCCATACGCTACCCTCCTTTCCCCTTTTCGATCTTTTCCAGGAGCTGGTTGTATTGTAGTAATTCCTCAGTAGAGAGCATAGAAAGATCCGTGGGTGCTTTCACAACCTGGTTTTCAATCGTACCCTCAATAGTCTGCTTTGGCTGTCCAAAGGAACGCTCCAGAACGTACTCCAGAGCATCCAGTTTGCCATACCTGATACAGGCATTGATATTGCTCACCAGCATCTGGATCCAGGCTGGGGTTTTCTGGTTTTAGAAAGACGAAGGAAAACCCCTCTCTATCTCCGATTGCTTATTAAAAAACTCTTCCTTGAAATTCACGAAATAGACGCGCTCTTGCGCTCGGGTCAAGGCAGTATATATCCAACGGAGGTCTTCCGTTTCCAGTTCTTCTTTAAGGTTGTGCGACGAATCGATGAATACGATTTTCCATTGTCCGCCTTGGGTTTTATGACAGGTGAGGGCGTAGGCGAACTTCACCTGTAAGGCATTGAACCATGGATTGGCCTTCATAGCTTTATATCGCTCACGTCGATTGGGAATGTCTAAATAGTCTTCCTCAACCGCCTGAAAAAAACTTTGGCTTTCCTCCTTCGTTAGTGAGGCACTGTTGCTGTTCAGCGTGTCCAAAAGAATTTTTGCTTCGATGTTTGGTGCATCTGGATAGTCAATGAAATTAAGCTCCACCTCAGCAAAACGGAAACCGTACATTTCCTCGAAACGCTTGATTTTACGGATTTCGGCCATGTCACCATTGGCGATGAAACCGATGTCATCATTGCCGTCGGCCCAATGGTAATTGTTTTTCACCACCATCAGTTTGTCGCCAGTCGCGATTTCGCCTTCGATGTTGAGAATACGTCCGCGAATAGCTTGGTTGAACATGTTGGCTCGCTTGTTCGATTTGCAGATGATGACGGCTTCGTTGTCAGAATTATCTGCGAAAACAGTATAAAGTAGTTCTTCAAAAGTTTCGGGTTCAATTCTTTGCAGGTCGTCGAAGCCAGTCAGATTGAAAAGGGGAAGGGAATACGCACTTAATTGTTGCCCTATGCGTTCCCTGATTTCCGTTGCGTTGGACAGGATTCCCGATTGTAGGGCTTGGCGCTTTACCTCGGTAAGTTCGTAGGTGGCCACTGTGATGGGAAACTCTGATTTCATATAGTCGTAGTCCAATGCGGGGCTTTCGCGACTCTCGACAGGGGGCAGTTGGGCTATATCGCCAATGAGCAGAAGGCGACAGTTTTCTCCGGTGAATACGTATTCCAACAGGTCGTCCAGGAGGCTTTTTCCGCCAAATTCCCTTTGTTCGCCAATCATCGAGGCCTCATCGACGATGAACAATGTGTTTTTGGCCTTGTTTTCGCCTCTTGTCATAACAATGCTACCGTCGGGGAAGGCTTTGGCTTGGTAAATCCTTTTATGGATGGTAGAAGCATGCTTTTGGGTATAACTTCCCAACACCTTGGCGGCGCGTCCCGTTGGGGCCAGCAGCACGAATTTCATTCCGATAAGCGGAAGGGTCTTTACCAAGGCTTTAACGAGTGAGGTCTTTCCTGTTCCAGCATAGCCTTTGAGGATATAGGTCGGATTGCTTTTTTCCGAAAGGAGGAAAGCGGCAATGTGGTGCAATACCGTGGCTTGGCCTTGCGTTGGCTCAAAGCCAAAAGATTGCACGAGGCTTCCATATAGCGTTTCTCGGCTCAGCATCTTTAAGGTTTAGAAGGGATAGCCAATGCCAATTTGCAGGCGGGTGTTTTTGAGGAACTGTTCGTGGTCGCGCCAATAATTTCCATTGGCGTCAGGGTAGGGGTTACGCAAGGCATAAGCCATATCGACGCGCAGAATGAGGAACGACACGTCGGCGCGGACGCCGAAGCCTGCGTCGATGGCGAGTTGCTTATAGAAGGTGTCGAACTTGAAGTTGCCATCGGGCATGGCTTCATTGGGATTGAAGTTCCAGACGTTGCCAGCATCAACAAACAAAGCTCCGTTGATGATGTTGTAGATGGGGAAACGGTATTCGGCGTTCAGTTCTAGTTGGATGTCGCCAATCTTCTCGATGTCTTGTTCGTTGGGTATGTAGGCACCAGGACCGACACCACGATAGGTCCATCCGCGCAAACTGTTGGCACCGCCAGCATGGAAACTGCGCTCGAAAGGAAGGTCGGCGGAGTTGCCGTAAGGAACACCCAATCCAATGAACTGGCGGAACACAAGCCATGATTCGCGACCTAAGTCTAAGTGTTGCCGAAGGTCGAAAGCGCCTCGAACATATTGTGCGTATGGAATATCAAACAATTCGTGGTGGCCATTGTTCTCGGTAATCAGTTTGGTGCGATTGAACAGCGATAAAAGGTTGCCGCTCGATTCGAGGTCGGCGCGAAGGTAGAAGAAACTGCCTTGTTGGTTGATGTTTTGTGTGTTATAAATCAAGGAGTAGCGTGTGCCCAAAACCAAGTGGTTGGTGTATTGGTCTTTTTTGCGTTGGTTGGTTTCGGCATCGAGGAAGGTCTGGAAAGTGGGATGGATGTTGTCGATTTTCACGCCGTTGAAGAAGATGGGCGAGAAGGTTTGGCGCAGTTGGTAATTGCTTTTCCAATCGTAGCTGATGGAGGCTGAGGAGATGTAGCGCGAATAGTAATAGCGTACTTGGGCGTTGAAGCCAAGGTTGAGGGTGGTGGTGGGTTGATAGTCGCGGGCAAAGTTGCGCAAGGGGATGGGGCTGAGGAAGCGAGGAAACTGAAGACTAGCGGTAACTCCTAATTCTCGTGTGTTGAAAATGCGGGTGTTTTCGTCGTCGTCGCTGATTAATGTCAATCTTTGGGCTTCCAAACCGCCTCTGAGGCTGAGTTGGAAGGTTTCGGCGCCATGGAAAATGTTTTTGTTGGTGTAAGACAGATTGCCTTTAATGCCCAAATCGCCGTCGGAGTGGGTGCCTTCGGCTTGGATGGAGTAGGAATGTACATCGTTTTGGTGCATGGTGATTTTGCAATCCAACAGGTTGAGGCTGTCGTTGGGGACGGTGTCGAAAGTAACATTCACGTTGCTGAACAATCGGAAGTTGTTCAATCCCCGATAGGTACTGGTAACACTTCTCAAGTTGTATGGCATTCCGGTTACAATCTGTATAGACCGGGTAAGGGTTTGTGGCCTGACGCGCGGTTTGCCGTAATAATAGAAATCTAAGACATTGTTTATACGGCGGCGCCGACCTACTTCCGTTGTCAGTGTAATCGAGTCGGAGGGTGTTTCGTTGGCGCGAAGCACGGAATAGTTCGGGTAGATGCTGATGCTGTTGATACTGTATTGTTTGTGTGAATGTTCTGTTTTCTGAATTCTCATGCTGACTTCCAAGGTGTGATTCATGAAATTGCTGTCCACCTCAAAGCGTATGTTGTTTCGGCTGAAATAGTAATACCCTGAATTTCTGAGTCTTTCGGTAATCATTTCCCTCATGTTCTTCATGTTGTTCTCGTCGTAGATGTCGTTCTCCTTGACGGGGAATTTGTCTTTGTCGCGCATGATATAGCGTTCAATGAGGGTGTCGTCGATGTAATAATTGATTTTGTTGATGCGATAAGGCTGGGTGGGCAACACATGGTAGGTAACCTTGGCCATCTTCTTTTTGAGCTTCACGGTGTGGGTTACTTCCGAGTTGAAGTGCCCAATTTGGTCAAGGTAGCGTTTCATTTGGGTGGCCGAACGGTCGGCTTCGGAGGCATCGTAGAAAGTGGTTTCCTTGCCGAAATTACGGTTCATCCATTTCCAGAATTTGCTGTTGGGCTTGCGTTCCGCTTTGAAATAGATGATGGAAGGATATTTGGACTCAAAAACGTTTTTGTATGGCTTTTGTACAATGTAGGATGAAAGCTCCGACTTGCTGATGTCGCGCCCCCAATCCTTGTTGCCCTCGATGACAACGGTGTTTTTTTTGACCAAATATTGTCCTTCTGGAACATATCTCTTGACAGAGCATGAACTCAGCACTAAAACGATGAATGTCAAAATGATGATATGGAACCTTTTGCTTTCCAAAATGATTGATATTTTCCGCAAAGGTAAGAATAATTCCTTTACACGACCTCGGCCACGGTGAAATTGCTTCCGCCGATGAAGACCAAGTCGCCGAAATACGCATTATTGACGGCCGAACGGTAGGCGTGGCTCACCGACTCGAACACCTGTCCGCGCAGGCCCATGTCGAAGGCTTTTTCGGCTAAGATGTTGGCATCCAGTCCTCTTGGAATGTCGGCTTTGCAGAAATAGTATTCAGCATTGTGGGGAAGGAGTTGCAAAACGCTATCCACATCTTTGTCGTTGACCATTCCAAGAACGAAATGCAGTTTGTCGTATGGGATTTCGGCCAATTGTCGCACCACCTCGTTGATGCCGGCCACGTTGTGCCCCGTGTCGGCGACAGTGAGCGGGTCTTTGCAGAGGATTTGCCAACGTCCCATCAAATGCGTGTTTTTGATGACCTTCCCGATGCCGTCGCGGATGTCGTCTTCCGAAAGGTCGAACTTGCCGCGCAACAGGTCCAGTGCACACATCACGGTGGCGAGGTTTTTCTGTTGGTAATTACCCATCAGCGGGATTTCGAGGGCTTCCAAGTACAGCTCGCTGTTTTTCCAAACGTCAAATTGTTGTTCAGTGTTGGATTCGATATGGATTTTGTCGCAGTCGAAGATTTGATCGGCGAAATGAATCGAGCTGTTGCATTCCTTGGCCTTGTCGATGAAGACTTGCTCGGTTTCGGGATGGGTTTCGCCAATCACCACGGGGATTCCAGGCTTGATGATGCCGGCTTTTTCGTAGGCAATTTTGGCTCGCGTGTCGCCCAAAAACTTGGTATGGTCCAAGTCTATGTTAGTGATGACGCTCAATTCGGGTGTGATGAGGTTGGTGGAGTCCAACCTTCCGCCCATGCCCACTTCAACAATGGCGATGTCAATCTTTTCCTTGGCGAAATAGTCGAAGGCCATGCCCACGCTCATCTCGAAGAAGGAAAGTTCCATCTGCTCAAACCTATCTTTGTATGTGTCAATGAATTGCGTGACGTTTTCTTCTGGAATCATCTCCCCGTTGATGCGGATGCGCTCGCGGAAGTCGCGTAGGTGCGGCGAAGTGTAAAGGCCTGTCTTGTAGCCTGCTTCCTGAAAAACGGAAGCCAACAAATGCGAAACGGAACCTTTGCCGTTGGTGCCGGCAATGTGTACAGATTTGAAGTTATTCTGCGGATTGTCAAGCAATTGCAGGAGTTGAATGGTGTTGTTCAGGTCGGCTTTGTAGGCGGCGGCTCCAATGCGTTGGTACATAGGGAGTTTGTTGAACATCCATTCTAAGGTTTCGGAGTAATTCATCATTCCGCATTCCGAATTCATCATTCCGCATTTTTTTTTAGTGGTTGATAACAAAGTTGTAAGTGATCGTGCCTTTCTGCTCTTCGGGCGCGTCGGGGTCGGAAACGAATATGGAACGCAGCGCGGATTGAACGGCTCTTTGGCGCATTTCGCTATTAATCAACGTAGTGCCTTTGGTGGCGACTTCCGCTCTGACCACTTTTCCGGCGCGGTTTACCCAAATATCGACCACAACGGTGCCTTCTTCGCTGACATCGTCGCTGGGACGGTGCAGACTTTTCGCGCCGCGACCGCCAAGGCTGTAGCCGGGGCCATTGCCTTTGCCGCCGTTGCCTTCATATTGCTTGATGCCAGCCAGCCCGTTGGGTTTGCCTTGGTCGCCAGGCTGACCTGTAATGCCCTCTGAACCACCTGCTTGCGAGGTGTTGCTGCCCTTGAACAAAGCCCTGTCGTTCACTTTGGGTTGGGGCGGTTGTTCAACGGGTTTCTCCTGTGGTTTCGGCTTGGGTGTCTTCGGTTGCTCGATGGATGGAGCCTCTTCATCGTTTTGGGTGAGGTTCTCCTCTTCGCTCTTTTCTTGCTTGGGTTGTGGCGCAGCAGCTTGCGGAATGGCGGGCTTTTCGGGCTGGATGTTGCCCATGCCTTGGTCCATCATGCCCAAATCGACTTCTACGCCTTCCTCGCCTGGGAGCGGCAACGGCGTTCTGAAGGCCATCAGGAAAAGTACAAGGACGACCAATGCGTGAACCACGATGGTTCCAGCAACGGCTATTCCCTTGTCTTTCTTTTCGTTATTCATGGTTCTTCCTCCTATTTCTTTGGCGCGGTGGCAAGAATGACCTTGTGGTTGTTGCCTGTCGCGTTGTTGATTTGGTTCACCGCATCAATCACGTTCACAATGTATTGCACGGGCACGCTCTTGTCGGAGCGCAACACCACCGTGGCTTGGGTGTCGGTGCCGATTTTGCTGTTAATCAGCTCCGTAAGCTGGGTTTCGTCGGCTTGTGTTTCGTCCACGAAATAACTCATTTCCTCATTGACATAAACCGTGACGGTCTGCTTGGCCATGGTCTTACTGCTGCTTGAAGGCAGCATGAGCTTGATGGCGTTGGGCGCGACCAAGGTCGAGGTCAGCATGAAGAAAATCAGCAGCAGAAACACCAAGTCCGACATGGACGAGGAGTTGAACGTCGGCTCTACTTTATTTCTTGATTTGATAGCCATAACACGCTGGTTTTAAGCAGGTTCGTTCAGCACGTCCATGAATTCGGTCGCCTTGGCCTCAAGCAGATTGACGACTTTTTGGATTTTTGTGGAGATGACGGCGTGGAAGATGTAGGCGATGATGCCGACAATCAGACCGCCGACGGTGGTCACCATGGCTTCGTAGATGCCCGACGAAAGCAGCTCAATGTCAATGTTGTTGCCCGCCATCGACATATTATAGAACGCGCGAATCATGCCCGTCACGGTGCCGAGGAAACCAATCATCGGGGCGGCACTGGCAATCATGGCGAGAATGCTCACACCGCGCTCCAGTTTGGCGACTTCCAGATTACCAACGTTTTCTATGGCCGAGTTGATGTCGTTCAGTGGGCGACCGATGCGCGACAGACCCTTCTCAATCATGCGTGAGATAGGGGTGGAGTTGCCTCTGCAAAGCGCTTTGGCGGAGTCGAGTTTGCCGTCTTTCATGTATTCGCGAATGCGTTCCATGAAGCCGTTGTCGTACTTCGTGGCGCGACTGACGTTGATATAGCGCTCGATGAAAATGTAAACCGCGATGAGCGATAACACGGCCAAAACGACCATGATCCAACCGCCTTTCATGGCAAGGTCGAGGATGGAGAGTTTGATTTCGGTGGGCTGGGCTACGGTTTCCGCCGCTGCGGTGCCCAAGTCATTGACTGCTTCTTGAATTTGTAACAGGTTCATATTTTTATCATTATGTTTATTCGATTAACTGAAAACCAAGCAGATTATTGCCTTAACGCATATCAATTATATCCACTTTCGGGTGGGCTTTCTCGTCGAAGGTGAAGAATTTGTCGCCCAATTTCTGGTCGAATTTCACTTCCTCCACGTTGATGACCATCTTGCTGCCGTCTTCCACATAGATGTCGGCACTCTTGATTTCAGTGGTTTTTGTGTTGATTTTCAAAGTAATGCGCTTGTATTGGCCTTTCGGGTTTGCCAACTCCACGGTGCAAAGGCCGTTGTTGTCCATTTTGGAAACGGTGGCGGCGTAGTTCTCGTCAAGCGAGGTGAGGAGTTTCAATGGCGTGTTGTCGGTGCCATCGGTGGCGTTGCTTACCATAACCTCTTCTTCGTCAATGAGATAAGTCCAAATGGTCTTGCCGTCGGAGATGTTTTGCTGTTCGGCGAGTTCGATTTTGTAGGCTTCACCTTGCAGCCAAGCGTTACCTTTTTGCGCTTCGCTGAAATTTTTTCCATCGGTGCTGAACTGATAGTTGAAAATCAGCTCCACGTTTTGGTGTTTCTTGAGTTGTTCGACGAAGGTGCGGACGAGGGCATCCGCGCTGTTTTGTGCTTTCAAAGTACTGGCGGTCAAGATGATGGCCAAGCCGATAAAGAATTTGCGTGTTTTCATTTTTAGATTCCGTTGTCTTTGTTGTAGATGTCCCGCAAAATCTGTTCCAAAGCAAATTCGTCCTTCACTTTCACCTCGCGCGACTTGCTGCCGGAGAACGCCCCGACGATGCCGGCGGCCTCCAATTGGTCGATGATGCGGCCAGCGCGGTTATAGCCGAGTTTCAGTTTGCGCTGAATCATCGAAGTGGAGCCTTGCTGGGTCTGCACCACGATTCGGGCGGCTTCCTCAAAGAGGCTGTCGCGCTCGCCGTCGTCGTCGATGTCAATGGCTTCTCCCTCATCCTCAGGCACTTCAGGCAGCATGAACGCCTCGGGATAGCCGCGTTGTGCCCCGATGAACTCGGTTACTTCCTTCACTTCGGGCGTGTCGATGAAGGCGCATTGCAAGCGCACAAGGTCGTTGCCCGTCGAGAGCAGCATGTCGCCGCGACCGATGAGTTGGTTGGCGCCGCTTTGGTCGAGGATGGTCTTTGAATCGACGGCGGAAATGACGCGGAAGGCGATACGCGCCGGGAAGTTGGCCTTGATGGAGCCTGTGATGACATTGACCGACGGCCTTTGCGTGGCGATAATCAGGTGGATGCCGATGGCACGTGCCAACTGCGCCAAACGTGCGATGGGACTTTCGACTTCGCGGCCTGCCGTCATGATGAGGTCGGCGAACTCATCGACAATCAGCACGATATAAGGCATATAGCGGTGTCCCTCGGTGGGCAGCAGCTTGCGCGACTTGAACTTCTCGTTGTATTCGATGATGTTGCGGCACTCGGCCTGTTTCAGCAGGTCGTAGCGCGTGTCCATCTCGATGCAAAGCGAATTGAGCGTGCGCACCACTTTCTTCACATCGGTAATGATAGCGTCCTCTGAATCAGGGAGTTTCGCCAAATAATGACGCTCGATGCGGTTGAACAAGGTCAGCTCGACCTTCTTCGGATCGACCATGACGAATTTCAGTTCCGACGGGTGCTTGCTGTAAAGCAGTGAGGCGATAATTGCGTTGAGTCCCACAGACTTACCTTGACCCGTGGCACCTGCCATGAGTATATGCGGCATTTTGGCGAGGTCGAAGACGTAGGTTTCGTTGGAAATCGTCTTACCGACGGCGCAAGGCAGAGCGAACTTCGAGTTTTGGAACTTTTCGGAAGCCAAAACGCTGCGCATGGAAACCGTTTCAGGTTTGCTGTTCGGCACTTCGATGCCGATGGTGCCCTTGCCCGGAATCGGGGCGATGATACGGATGCCGAGGGCGGCCAAACTCAGCGCGATGTCGTCTTCCAAATTCTTGATTTTCGAGATTCTGACACCCGCGGCAGGGACGATTTCATACAACGTGACCGTCGGGCCGATGGTTGCCTTGATTTTGTCGATGGCAATGCCGTAGTTGCCCAAGGTTTCGACGATTTTGTTCTTGTTGGCTTCCAACTCCTCGCTGTCGATTTCGGCTTTTTTATCGCCGTAATCGTTCAGCATGTCGAGGGTCGGGAACTTGAAGTCGCGCAACTCGTAGCGCGGGTCGAAAGGCGTGTCGATGGTATGGTGTTCGATGTTTTTGACTTCCGTAACCGTTTCTTCCTCATGCTTTTGCGCGATTTCCAGCTTTACTTCGCCATCGGTTTCGGTTGTTTTTTCGCCACCGTTTAAAGGCTCAACGATGTCCTCCACTGTGAAAGTCGGGTTTTGTGGGTTGGTACCGTCCGCAGTAGATTGATTTTCAGTGTTTTCTTGGTGAATAAACGAATTTTCTTTACGTCCAGATTCATCGCTGTTCACGATTTCGAGGTCGGGAGTTCGGGAATAGGAAGTTACTGGGGGCAGGTCGCTATGGTCGTCCTCGTCGTCGAAATCAATGACATCGTCATCGGGGTCGAGGTCTTCGCCGTGGTTGCTGTTTTGCTTCTCGCGATCAAGTTCTTCCATGATGCGCTGTTCGGCGAGGAGGGCGGCCTGTTTGCGCCGTTCTTCCTCTCGTTTTTCGCGCAGCTGCTTGATCTGGTTGAATCTGAGGTTGAACTGATAAACAGCGAACACCAAGAAAAGGAACACGAGAACGAGGATAGTGCCCGCTTTGCCTACATATTGGTTGAGTAACGTATTGAGCCACATTCCTGTAGCACCGCCAAAGATGGCGCATTTCGGTGCGGAAAGGGCGATGAATGCGAAGAATAGTGGTAGCCAAACGAGACACACCAGCGCGTATTTCCACAGGTTCCACATTTTTATTTTGGCGTTGTCGGTAAGATGCAAACCGATGATAGTCAGTAGATAAACAAAGAAAAACGATCCGATACCAAATGACTCTTTGATGAGCGTTTGAGAGAGGAACGCGCCCAAGCGTCCAGTGCGGTTTTCCAACTGGATTTTTTCGTTAAAAACTTGATAACCAAATTCTTGATGGTTTCCGCCGAAGAAGCTGAAGAAATAACTCAGCATGGCAATGAACAAATAAACGGCCAAGCAAAGGAACATCACGCCTAAAATGCGCTTGATTTTGCCTTCGGACGGTTTGCGCTCTTTTTGGGGCTTTTTCGGCTTCGGTTCCTTGCTCTTTGGGGCTTTTTCGGCCTTTTTCGGCGATTCCTTTTTTGTTTTTTCCTCTTTTATTGGTTCTTCGGCAACGATTTCCCTTTCCACCACAAACTCAGGTTCGGGCTGGGCTTTCTGCCTGAAAGTGTTTTCTTTACGGTTGTTTCCTGCGGTCATTTTCGGTGTTCGTTATTAGCTTGCAAAAATAAATAAAATAGTTGGTTTTTTTCATCGGCAGAAGTGCGATTTTATGCAAAAAAAATGGCCGTCGAGAATTAACGGCCATTTTGATTGCAAAAATTCGTTATTTCGGTATCCTAAACATTCGTTTCCATCTAATTCCGCCGTTCTCCTTGTCCAAAGAGAGCCAAACGAGTACGGGCTTGCCAACAATATGGTTTTCAGGCACAAAGCCCCAATAGCGCGAGTCGGCGGAGTTGTGACGGTTGTCGCCCATCATCCAGTAGTAGTCCATCTCGAAAGTGTAGCTGTCGGCGGGTTGGCCGTCGATGAGGATTTGGTTGCCCTGCACTTTCAAGTCGTGGAGTTCGTAGGCGTGGATGATGCGCTCGTAAAGCGGCAAAGTGTTGATGTTCAGCGGAACCGTAACGCCTTTCTTCGGGATGTAAAGCGGCCCGAAGTTGTCCACATTCCAAGGATAAAGGTCAGGGCGGTTGGGGAAGAGGCTGGTCGAAGTGCCTTCGCCCGGGGCTTGGATGTTGCGCATCACGGAAGTGACGAAAGGCAGTTTGATGAGTTCGTCGGCCACCTTCGCGCTGATGTTGAGGACGAAAATGTTCGGGTCGGCGGTGCGGTAGCCCTCGGTGATGTTGTATTTGTCCAAAACCTGCTTGTTGATGCCGCCCGAAGTGGTTACCACAGTGTAGTTGTGCTGCATGTTCTCTGGCTCAAAAGCTTTCTCGCCGTTGATAAACACCACGCCATCAACGATTTTCAGCGTGTCGCCCGGCATACCGATGAGGCGTTTTACATAGTTTTCGCGCTTATCGACAGGATGGCTGATGACATTACCGAAATTGGCATGGTCGTTCCAAACGCGCTCACGACCGTATTCGCGCACGAGGTCGTAATAATTGACGCTGCTTTGGAAAATGTCGCAAACCGTGTCGCCAGCGGGATAGTTGAACACGATAGGGTCGTAGCGCTTGATGCGTGAAATGCCAGGGTAGCGATGGTAGGGCAGTTTAATCCATTCCAAATAGGATTTCTTGGTTTTGCTGCCTGGCAGGGTGTTGTGTACGAATGGAAAATAAGGATATGTGTTAGGGCGCTTGGGGCCATAGTGTATCTTGCTGACAATCAAGTAATCACCAACGCAAAGCGATTTTTCCATACTCGAAGTGGGGATTTGGAACATCTCAATGACGTAAGTCCTGATAATCAGGGCCGCAACCACGGCAAAAATGATGGCGTCGAACCACTCGCGGGCAGCTGATTTCTTGGGACGCTGGGCCGTGGCGGGGTCTTGGTAAGCATCATTTTTGGCGATGACAGGGAAGAAAACGAAGGGCAAAACAGCAGCCATGCCTTCCTCCCAAATCTTGAATCTGCCGAAGCACTTGCCCAGTTCGACGAGCATGAGCAGCAACATGAAGATGTTGATGTAGGGGAAGATGATGAAAAACCACCACCAGAAATTCTTTTCTTTTTTGATGATTTTCAGTAAGATAAAAATATTGAAGTAAGGGATGAGGCTATACCAGCCTTTTTGTCCGGCCTTCTCGAACTGCTTCCAGCAGAACGCAATCGGGATGGTGAAGAGTGCCGGGACGATGAGGATGAAGAGTAATAATGACATATTTTTGATGTGTATTTTTGTATTAACGACGGAGTGGGCGAAATAGTATTTTTATGGCAACAATTCTAGAATAGCCAGTTTTATCATGCAGAACAATAATAGCCGACATTGCTGCCGGCTATTATTATGCATTGTGATTTCAATGATTATTTCGCCACTTTCTCAAGCCACTTCAACATGCCAAGCATGATGGACATGGAAATGAGGCAAATCAGTGCAAACACGCCCCACGTCATCCATTGGTGCGGGAAGGCATTCAACATCCTGACGCCGAGGAAGATAAGCAGGTTTCCGATGGCGGTGGCAGTCAGCCACAAACCTTGGCACACACCAACCATGTGGCGCGGCGCAATCTTGGAAACGAACGACAAGCCTAACGGCGAGATGAACAACTCAGCCACGGTGAGGAAGAAGTAGGTCACAATCAGCACCCAAGGACCGGTTTTCATGGCTTCCTTGTCCACTTCCGACAAAGCCTTGAACTCATTGCCCGAAGGATAGTTGTTCATGGCGGCAATGGCAATCAGGAAGATATAGGCGCAAGCAGCAATAAACATACCGAGTGCGATCTTCTTGGGTGTCGAGACTTCCTTGCCTTTGCGGGTGAGCGATGCGAAAATCCACATCACGACAGGAGTCAGCACGATGACGAAGAACGGATTGATGAATTGCATGATTTCAGGCGGGAGACCACCCTTGTCCGGGTCGGTGATGACGAAGTCGCGGGCGAAGATGGACAGCGACTGGGCATTTTGGTGGAACGAGAACCAGAAGAACACGGCGATGCCGAGCACGGCATACAAAGCGGCCATGCGCTGCTTGATTTCCTTGGCGTCGGCTTGGCGCTCTTCGGCGGAATACTCTTTCACATCGGCCTTGACCTTCTTGACAGGATTCGGAAGCTTGTGCTTCACGGCAACGAAAATCGTCAGCGAAATCAGCATGGCCAACACCGAAACGATGAAGGAATAATGCACGCCTGTGTTGTAAACCTGAAGGTAGTTTTGGCAGAATCCAGAGAGGTTTTCAGCTGCACCGGAATAGTTCTGCGAAAGAGCGGTGAGGTTGGTCATGTCGTTGCCTTCCATGGTGCCCATGATGAACTTGTGGCAGAGGCGCGGGAGGTCGGCATTGTAAACCAAGTCCTTGGTTTTCAGATACCAGTCGCGGATGATGGGAGCCACAAACGGGGCAATCACACCGCCGATATTGATGAACACATAGAAAATCTGGAAACCGCTGTCGCGCTTTTCCTTGGCTTGGGCCAAAGCCTCAGGGCCTTTCTTGGCGGCTTCGGCTTCGAAGTCGTCGTACAACTGACCCACGATGGCTTGCAGGTTGCCTTTGAAAAGACCGTTACCGCAAGCGATGAGCACCAAGGCGATCATGGCGAGGGCAAAACCTCCGTTGCTAAACACAGGGATGGAAAGCAATGCGTAGCCGATGGCCATCACGACGATACCCGAAATGATGGTCTTCTTGTAGTTCTGTGAGCGGTCGGCGATGATGCCTCCGGGAAGCGCAAGAACGTAGATCAAGAAGTAGAACACGGCGAAAATGAGGCCTGATGTTCCGTCGGAGAGGCCAAACTTGGAGCAGATGAACAGCACCAGCACGGCGTTCATGATGTAGTAGCCGAAACGCTCGCCCATGTTACTTAAAGCGGCTGCAATCAGGCCTTTGGGATGCTCTTTCTTGGCCTTGCTAAGATAGAAGATCAAGAAAGGGATGACAACGATTAAAATCATGGCAAAGACCACCAATGTCCTGTGATTTTGCCAAAGTTCAGATAATGTACCCATAATTGAGATTTTTAATGATTATTGAATTATTGAATTGATTTCTCGTTTTCCAACAGCGGACAAAGATAGGAAAAAATGTATTGCCATAGCAAAAAAACAAAAAAAACTCATTTCACAACGACCGAAAACACCATTTTTCCCTCCAAAAACAACTCCAAGACATCCCCGACACACACCTCTCCCACGCCTTGCGGCGTACCCGTGAAGATAAGGTCGCCGTCTTGCAATGTGACGAAACGTGAAACATGGGCTATGATTTTGTCGAAACTGAAAATCATGTCGCGGCTGCACCCTTGCTGTGCCCATTCGCCGTTGCGTTTCATCCCGAATGTGATGTCGCCAGGATTCTTCAACTTACTGATTTCTTGAAATTTACCAACAGGGGCAGAACCATCAAAAGCCTTGGCGACTTCCCACGGATGGCCCTTGGCCTTGCATTGGCTTTGCAGGTCGCGGGCAGTGAAGTCGATGCCAACGGTTATGGCATTATAATAATAAGGTGCGTCATTCTCGGCAATGTTTTTCCCAGTTTTGCAGATCCGAAGCACCAATTCCGTTTCGTAATGGATTTCCTTGCTAAAATCGGGATAAAGAAATGGTTTGCCTTCGGGCAACAGCGCGGTTTCGGGCTTCATGAAGAACATCGGCTCGGAAGGCAAGTCGTTGTCAAGTTCCTTGACATGCGCCAAATAATTGCGTCCAACACAGATAATCTTCATGGTTTTCAGTGTTTTATATTCTTCCCTCCCATGCGCAGCCGGATGCTGGTAACCACCTTTTTCGTGTAGCGCGGGAAATCGCTTTTCATCATCCAGTCGTAGAACGCTGGTTCTTTCCTGAACACATCTTCGACTCTTTCGCCCTTGTGCTTGCCGAACATGAATACTTCCTTGCCTTCTTCGTCGAAAATGATTTGGCCGGAGAGGTCGGCATTTTTGTGGTGGGCGGAGAACTCGGCGAGTTGCTTCATGTCATTGACAGGACCTTGCGAGCGTTTTCCTCTTGCGTCCTCATAATCAACGCCTTGGTAATGGTCGAGCATAGCGCAGAGCACGTCGTAGGTGGCGCGGGTGTCGGCAATCGCGCCATGTGCGCCTTCCAGCTCTCTATGGCAGAAGAAGCGATACGCACCTTTCAGCGTACGCGGCTCCATTTTCATGAAGATGTTCATCACGTCGATGAAGCCACGGTCGCGGAGGTCGAAATCGTATTCGGCGCGAAGAAACTCCTCGACGAGCATGGGCAGGTCGAATTTGAGGATGTTGTAGCCCGCGAGGTCGGCATTGCCGAAAAACTGCGCGATTTCCTTGGCTTTTTGGGCGAAGGTCGGCTTGTCGGCTACCATTTCATTGGTGTAACCGTGCACCGAGGCAGCTTCGGCGGAAATCGGTATCTCGGGGTTGAGCAACCAAACGCGCTGCTCATCCTCACCGTTCACGTTGATTTTCAGCACGCTAATCTCCACGATGCGGTCGTGCGAGGTGTTGAGCCCAGTCGTTTCAAGGTCGAAAAACGCGATGGGACGTTTTAGGTTTAGTTCCATAAGATTTTCAAATTTGGCGCAAAAATAACACATAAAACGCTCCACTATCCATTTTTTTCCTACTTTTGCCCCACTTTTTCAAACCAATTAGAACAAGAATTAGACATCAAATTATTGAAAGACATGATGGAAGACCATGAAATGAAGGAAAAGGACGGTCTGTTTTCGAAGGCCGTCAAAGCAGGAAAGAGGACGTATTTTTTCGATGTGAAAGCCACTAAGAATGACGAAAAGTACATCACCATAACCGAAAGCAAGCGTCGTTTCGACGAGCAGATGAACCAGTTCTTCTACGAGAAGCACAAGATTTTCCTTTACAAGGAAGACTTTGAAAAGGTTGCCAAAGGCTTGAACGACGCCATCAACTTCGTTGCGACCGGCGAATATCCCGCCGATTACTACGACCAGCCGGAGCCTACGCCGCGCCGCTACGACAACTATGACAACGTAAAGCCCGTCAGCGAGATTGACAGCGCGATAGACAAATGGTTCGACAGCCTCGACAAGTAAACAAACAGATTTGAAAACTTACAGAAGGTCGCGCAAATGTCGCGGCCTTTTTTGTTTCCGAAAAACTTATCAACAAAACGGAATAATGTTGATAACTTTCCGAAAACAGAAGCAATAAAACGCGGTAAATAGCGTAATTTTGTAGCGTGAAAAAAGACTGAAAAATGGGTAAGATAATAGCGATAGCCAACCAAAAGGGCGGCGTGGGCAAAACCACCACCGCCATCAACCTCGCGGCCAGTTTAGCTGTACTCGAGCACAAGACACTCCTTATTGACGCCGACCCGCAGGCCAATGCCACCTCAGGCGTGGGTATCGATCCTAAAAGTGTGGAAACAAGCATCTACGAGTGCATCATCGACAACGTGGATCCGAAGACCGTCATCGTGGAAACGGAAACCCCGAACCTCTTTTTGATTCCCGCCCACATCGACCTTGTCGGAGCTGAAATCGAAATGATCAACCTATCAGAGCGTGAACAAATGATGCGCAAAGCCCTGGCACCGTTCAAAGACGAGTACGACTTCATTATCATCGACTGCTCGCCGTCGTTGGGACTGGTTACCGTCAATTCGCTCACTGCCGCCGATTCGGTCATCATCCCCGTGCAATGCGAGTATTTTGCCCTTGAAGGCCTTGGTAAACTGTTGAATACCATAAAGATAGTTCAAACCCGCCTCAATCCCGACTTGGACATCGAGGGCATCCTGCTCACCATGTTCGATACGCGCCTGCGCCTGTCCAAGCAAGTTGTTGAAGAGGTAAAGATGCACTTCCAAGATATGGTGTTCAACACCATTATCAACCGCAATACGCGTTTGAGCGAGGCGCCGAGTTTCGGCAAGACCATCATCATGCACGACGCGGGCAGCACGGGGTCGGTCAATTACCTTAACCTTGCACGTGAAATTCTCGAAAAGAACCATATCATCACCCAAAACGATTGAATGCCATGCCTGACAAGAACAGAAGAGCCCTGGGCCGCGGCCTCGACGCCATCCTGCAAAGCCCCGAAACCGACATCACCAGCAAGGATATCAGCGGTAATTACGTGGCCGGTGCCATTGCCGAAATCGATATTAACCTCATCGAAACCAATCCTTTCCAGCCCAGAACCGAGTTTGACGAAACCGCCTTGCGCGAACTGACGCAGTCTATCAAGGAACAAGGTGTGATTCAGCCTGTTACGGTGCGAAAATTGGGATACAACAGATACCAGCTCATTTCTGGCGAGCGCCGTTTGCGCGCCTCCAAGATGGCCGGACTGGCAACGATTCCCGTTTTCATCCGCGTGGCCAACGACGAGCAAATGCTTGAACTCGCCCTCATCGAGAACATACACCGCGAAAACCTCAACGCCATCGAGGTAGCCATTTCCTACCAGCGCCTCATCGACGAGTGCAATATGACGCAAGAAGAAGTGAGCGAAAAAGTGGGGAAGAGCCGTAGTGCCGTGGCCAACTTTTTGAGATTGTTGAAGTTGCCCGCCGAAGTGCAAATCGCCATCCGAGACGGCCACATCAGCATGGGACACGCCCGCGCCCTCATCAACATCAGCGACAAGGAGCAGCAACTCAAGCTGTTGCAGCAAATCATCGAGGACGAGATGAACGTGCGCCAGACCGAGGAATTGGCCGATAAAGCCAAAAACGCTGGCGGCAAGGAAAAGAAGCAAACCAACTTCCTGCCCGAACACTTCAAGAGCAAAATCAAGACGCTTTCGCAGACCCTGAACACCAAAGTGAAGGTGAAACGCAACATCAAAGGCCAAGGCAGCGTCGTCATCGACTTCAAGGACGAGGCCGAGTTTGACCGCATCATGGAACTTTTCAACCGCAAATGAATCGCCATGCCGCGCCGTTTTCTGCTACTTTTGGGCTTCATCGCCATCCTCGCCTTTCAGAAAACGGAAGCGCAAAATGTGGTTTTTGATACCGTCGGCAATGCTATCATGACTGCCGATACAGTTGTAACAAATTCAAAACCAACAAAAAAAACCAAAGAAAAAAAGCCTCACAGCCCCAAAACGGCTACCATCATGTCGGCTTGTCTGCCCGGATTGGGACAGATTTACAACGGCAAATGGTGGAAAGTGCCCATCGTTTATGCTGGATTGGGCGGCCTCGGCTATGTGGCTTACAATAATTATTATGAGTACAAATCCTACCTTCACGCCTACGAATACAAAACCGGCGACCTGCCCGAAGGCGTAACCCTCAACGATCACGAAACCGAGTTGGCCAACCGCTATGCAGCAAATCAACTGCAAACCTATAAGGAATCCTATCGTCGTGATTTTGAGTTGTTTACCATTATTACCCTGGCGTGGTACGGTCTAAACATTATTGATGCCTGCGTGGACGGACATCTATACAATTACGACATCAGCGACGACCTCAGTTTCAGTATCGACCCGTTTCTGCGGCCTGCGGAAATGCCTGTCAAGATGCCGCAATACGCCCAAGTAGGATTGTCGTTTCAGTTAAACTTCTAACCATGAAAATTGCTTTAATCGGATACGGAAAAATGGGCCACGAGGTGGAGAAAGCCGCCCTCGCCCGCCACCACGACATCGTTGTCACCATCGACAACGCCCAAGAATGGGCAGAACGCCTCGACCTTTTGAAGCAGGCCGACGTTGCCATCGACTTCAGCCAGCCCGACCAAGTGGTGGGCAACATCCACCGCTGCTTCGACCTTCACATACCGATTGTCGTCGGTACCACGGCCTGGCAAGACCATTTCGAGGAAATCAAGGCTCGTTGCCTCAACGAAGGACAGAGCCTCTTCCACGCGCCCAACTTCAGCATTGGGATGAACATCATGTTTGTGCTCAACAAGCAGTTGGCAAGCTTTGCCGAGCGTTACGGCTACCAGCTCTCGATGGCCGAGACCCACCACATCCACAAGCTCGACAAGCCCAGTGGCACGGCGGTGAAGTTGGCCAACGACATCCTCGCCGTGAACCACGACTACGACCATTGGAGCGTCGACACGCCCGCCGACCACACCTTATATATTAATGTGACCCGTATCGGCGAGGTGAACGGCATCCACAGCGTGACGGCCACCTCCCCCGCCGACAAAATCACCCTCACCCATGAGGCTTTTAATCGCCAAGGGTTCGCCTTGGGAGCCATTGCTGCGGCGGAGTTCCTTATTGGGAAATTTGGGGTGTTTGGGATGGAGGATTTGATTGAAGAGTGATATTGAATGCTTTGCAAGAAATCTTTCAAAATCAGAAAAAAATCTTTCCAAAATCATCTTGATTTGAAATAATTCGTACTTTTGCCTTCGATTGTTCGGGGAGAAATCCGAGCAGTTGAAGGCAATTTGTGCTTGTATCTCAGAGTACTAAATCTGGAAAATTCAGTAAGGAGATAAAGGACAGTTTGCCAGCCTTTTATGTATCCGATTAGTTTATCTAACCGAGCATAGAGGCTAGGTAAACATGTGCTGTTTTCTTACGAAGGTTTTCCAGAGCCTGTACTCTAAAACTAGTGCATTTCAAGTTTCCTAGCCTTCTTGTGTGTAATCGTAAATCTGCCGAATCGGGGAAACTATAGGCAAAGGAGTGTCCGAAAAGCCTTGAAAAGAGTAGGTAATCAATACTAATTGCTCATGAGTAACAAAAAAGTACAAGAGTTTCTAAAGACAAAAGAAGAAGAAAAAGACAATCAAGAGATCCAATATCGGTATAAGGTTTTGAGCCATTACAATCTTGGAGAAACGGTTTATTTTAAGGAAGGAGATTTTGTTGAAGATTTTCCACTTACATCTAATAATGGGTTCACAAAGAAACGGTTTAGATATGATTGCAGTATTTCTGATGAAGATTTTGAAAAAGTATGTGGATTTTATAGACAAGAGGTTGAAGCCTTAGGATCTGATGGATTTAATAAAGGTGCTGAAAAAACTCTAAATGCTTGTGCAATAATTCTTTTGATTATCGGTATTTTTGTTTTTGTTATAACGTTCATTGGCGCACTTGTTGAAGAATCATGGTCGCTATTTGGTATTGGTGCAGGTATATTTTTTACCACTCTAATTGAAAATGCCTTTGCTAAAGTGCTAGTTAACATCTCACACAAACTCAATAAATTAGGATAATTAGATATCCAAAAACGAATTTACACATATAGGACTTTGAAAAAAGAGTCATGTTATGTTGTTTTACAGACGCTCAAGAGTTTGTGAATAAAGTATTTCCAGTTCCTATTGCCAAGAATGAAGGAAATCCTCCATAAAATAGCCGATGAGAGCCGGCAGCAATGTCGGCTTTTTTTTTGTGCTGGTTGCAAACATTTTGCTAATTTTGCTGCAAATATTAATCCTAAAACCATGTTCAAAGGACATCCCAAAGGGCTTTACGCCCTCGCATTGGCCAACACAGGCGAGCGCTTCGGCTACTACACGATGTTGGCGATTTTCGTGCTTTTCCTGCAAGCCAAGTTCGGCTTCAACGAGGCGCAGGCAGGCAATATCTACGGCATCTTCCTCGGATGCGTCTATTTCATGCCTCTCATTGGCGGTATGCTCGCCGACCGTTTCGGTTACGGCAAGATGGTTCGCGCCGGCATCGTGGTCATGTTCCTCGGCTACCTGCTTTTGGCGGTACCGATGGCAACGGACACTGCCAAAATCACTATGTTTTCGGCTTTGGCACTCATTGCCATAGGCACGGGCCTGTTCAAGGGCAACCTGCAAGTGATGGTGGGCAACCTTTACGACGAGGCCAAATACAGCGCCTTCCGCGACAACGGCTTCAGTCTGTTTTACATGGCCATCAACATCGGCTCAATGTTTGCGCCCATTACGGCCACCAAGGTCACGGATTTGTTTCTCGGTAAGGCAGGCTATAGTTACGTGCCGCAGATTCCTTCCTTAGCGCACCAATACCTTGACGGCACCATCACGCCCGAAGCACTTTCGACCTTCGAGGCTTTGGTGGTACAGCAAGGCGGCAATATTAGCGATTTGACTGGTTTTGCCAACAGTTACATCGATGCCTTGTCGGGAGCCTACAACTACGGTTTCGGTGTGGCTTGCCTCTCGCTGATTCTCTCGATGGCGATTTACCTTTGCTGTCGCAACTGGTTCAAGCACGCCGACGTGAACACTAAGCAGGCCAAGGCAATGGAAAGCACGACGGTGAACGTGGTGGAACTCTCGAAGGAACAGACCCGCGAGCGCATCACGGCTTTGGTGATGGTCTTCGCTGTGGTCATTTTTTTCTGGATGTCGTTCCAGCAGGCCGGCCTCTGTCTGACCTATTTCGCCCGCGACTACACGCAAAGCACGGCAACGGGCTTTACACGTATCGGCTTCAATATCTGGTCATTAACATTGATTGCTATCTCGGTGTACACCCTCTTCGGCGTTTTTCAATCGGAAACGAAACGCAGCAAGACGATTTGTGGCATCGTGACACTTGTGTTGTGGGTGGGCGCATTCCTTTTATATAACGGTATGCCTGAAATCGTCAATACGCTACCGCAGCAGTTCCAGCAGTTCAACCCGTTCTTCGTTGTTGCGCTGACGCCTGTTTCGATGGCGGTCTTTGGTGCCTTGGCAAAGAAAGGCAAGGAGCCTTCCTCGCCGCGCAAGATTGGATTGGGCATGGTTGTGGCCGCCCTCGGCTTCCTGATTTTGGTGGTTTGTTCCTTCCCCTTGGCCAGTCCCGCCGAACTGAAGGCACAAGGTGGCGTGAGCAGCACTTTGGTCTCGCCCAATTGGTTGATTAGCACCTATTTCGTTCTGACCTTCGCCGAGTTGTTGCTGAGTCCCATCGGCATCTCCTTCGTCACGAAGGTGGCACCGCCCAAGTACAAGGGCATGATGATGGGCCTGTGGTTCTGCGTGACCGCCATCGGCAACTACCTCACCAGCGTCATCGCCCGCATTTGGGGCACTGGTATGCCGCTCTGGATGGTCTGGGGCGTGCTTGTGGTGCTCTGTCTGCTCTCCGCCGTGTTCATCTTCTCGATAATGAAACGTTTGGAGCGGGCTACGCAAGGATGCTGAGAATCAATTTGATATGATTGTAGGGCTGTCATATTATGGCAGCCTTACAATTTTTATTATTTTTGCAGCCAAAATTCAAACCATGTCAAGAAACGAGAAAGAACTGCAAGGCGTTACGTTGCTGGGCAACCAAAACACCCAATATAGTTACGACTATACGCCCGAAGTGTTAGAGGTGTTTGAGAACAAACATCCTGAAAACGAGTACCTTGTGACTTTGGACTGCCCCGAGTTCACTTCACTTTGCCCCAAAACTGGCCAGCCCGACTTTGGACACCTTATTATTAATTACATCCCGCGCACGCTGATGGTGGAGAGCAAGAGCCTGAAACTCTACCTCTTCAGCTTTCGCAACCACGGCGACTTCCACGAGGATTGCGTGAACATCATTATGAAGGATTTAGTCAAGTTGATGGACCCCAAATATCTTGAGGTCATCGGCTTGTTCAATCCGCGTGGCGGCATTTCCATCAAGCCGTTTGCCAACTACGGTGATGTGGAGCATCAAGACATAGTCAAGCAACGTTTAATGTCAGCATTCCACAACTTATGAAAGACGCGGTGATTATTATATCGGGAGGCATGGACTCTACCACGATGTTGTATGAATACAAGGACGAAATCGCCTTGGCCATCACTTTCGACTATGGCTCAACCCAAAACGGTCGTGAGCGCGTCTGCGCCGTGACGCATTGTCAGCGCTTGGGCATCAAACACATCATCGTCCCGCTGGAATTCATGCACCGTTACTTCAAGAGTGCCCTGCTGATGACCGCCAATGACATTCCCGAGGGCAACTACGACGACGAGAACATGAAATCCACAGTGGTGCCATTCCGCAACGGCATCATGCTCGCCATCGCCGCAGGCATCGCCGAGAGCAACGGTCTGAAGCGCGTGATGATTGCCAACCACGCCGGCGACCACTCGATTTATCCCGACTGCCGCCCTGATTTTGTCAATGCCATGTCGGAGGCCATGTCCGCGGGAACGTATGAGAATATCACAATCTATGCGCCTTATACATTATTGAGCAAGAAAGAGATAGCTGAACACGGCAAGGCTTTAGGATTGGACTACACCGAAACCTATTCGTGCTACAAGGGCGGCGAGAAGCACTGCGGCAAATGCGGCACCTGTCACGAACGCATTCAAGCCCTGCGCGATGCTGGAATTGAAGACAAAACCGAATACGAATCCTGATTTTTTGATGGGCTGACACGTAGGTCAGCCCCTACCTTAACCAACAACTGATAACTGTAAACTGTAAACTGAAATATGTACTACGTCAGAAAAACCTTAGAGATTTCCTCTTGCCACCAACTCTATCTCGACTATGAGAGCAAGTGCGAGAACCTGCACGGCCACAACTGGAAGGTGAACGTGTACTGTCGAGCCGAAAAACTCGACAACAATGGCATGGTGTGCGACTTTACCGAAATCAAACGACTGATTCACGGGAAGATAGACCACACCAATTTGAACGAAGTCCTCGACTTCAATCCGACGGCGGAGAACCTCGCCCGTTGGATTGTCGATACCGTCCCGAATTGCTACCGCGCCGATGTGTGGGAATCGCGCGACAACAAGGCCTCCTACATCAAGGACGATGCGCCGCAAAATTTTGATTGATGTATCGCATAAACGAAATATTCTACTCATTGCAGGGCGAAGGGTTCCACACAGGAACGCCCGCTGTCTTTGTGCGCTTTAGCGGCTGCAACTTGCGCTGCGCCTTTTGCGACACGCAGCACCAAGAAGGGGAGAAGCTTTCTTTGCAAGAGATTGTGGATGAGGTAAATAAATATCCAAACGCTCCATTGCTTGTTTTGACTGGCGGCGAGCCATCCTTGTTCATTGACGAGGCTTTTGTGGCTGAACTGAAGCAAAAAACAGGCAAGAAAATCGCCATCGAGACCAACGGAACGCGACCTTTGCCGAGCAATTTGGACTGGGTGACTTTTTCGCCCAAGACAGCCTTCGATGGTGGCGGTTTAGAACCTTGTGTTTTAACGCATTGCGATGAGTTGAAAGTGGTATGGCTCGGTCAGGATTTGGCGCAATATGATGAAATTCAAGCCAATTATCGTTTTTTGCAACCTTGTTTCGTTGAAGACATGGAGCAACGGGCAGGCAATATGCAAGCCTGCATTGAAGCTTCGTTGCAGATTCATCGGGTGCTCCAAATCCAATAGCAGACGCTCGTTTTGCGCAATTGGTTTTTGTTGTATTCTCCGCAAGCTGACAGAGAAAATCATTATTTTTGCAATCGGAAAAACCAATCAGCCATGAGCGAAAAAGAAAAGAAAATCAATGACGAAGAAAAGACTATCCCGAGACCTGAAGGATACACGATTGTGAAGTATTTGGAGTTCGTAGTTTTCTTATGCTATGGTTTTTTGGGTGTGTTTGTGCCTATTCCATTTATGGTATTAATGAAAAACCATAACTATTCATTTGTTTTACCATTTATTGTGATGTTGGGCTCTTTTGTGCTTTTTTGGTTGATTGGGCATAAAATAACAGAAGTTACAGTTAACCTTAAGATAACTGATAAAGGACTTGAACAAACTAGGTTGTCAGGGTCGAAGTTTTATCCTGAATATAGATTGATTGAATGGAAAGACATGAAAAGATTCTATCCTTATGGGAGAAGTAGAGGCATTGATTTTCTAATTTGTGTAGATTCTGATACGAATTTCCGAATATCAATGCCAGGAATTCGAGTGTTTGAGAAGCAGAAGAATAATACGGAAAATTTGATTGCTTTTCAAGAAGAATTTTCGAAAATGGCTTCTGAACATGGTGTTAAACGATCGTTATGTATCATAAAATAGCTGTTTGAAAATGCTTTATCTTTGCGCAAAAATAGAAAGCATAATGGAGCCTTAACTGCTATGATTTATCCTTTGCCCGCCGTGATGGTCACTTGCGGCGACTGCGAGGAAAACTACAATATCATCACCATCGGCTGGACGGGCACCATCTGCTCCGACCCGCCCATGTGCTACATTTCCGTCCGCAAGGAACGCCACTCGCACGAACTCATCATGAAAAACAAGGAGTTCGTCATCAACCTGACGACGGAGGACTTGGCCGCTGCCACGGATTGGTGTGGTGTGCGCTCGGGCCGCGACTACAACAAGTTCAAGCAGATGCACTTGCACACCGAACCTGCCCAAATCGTGAAGGCCCCATTGATTGCCGAATCGCCGTTGAGCATCGAGTGCAAGGTGGTGGAGGTGAAGGAATTAGGCTCTCACGATATGTTCATCGCTGAGGTGGTGGCCGTCAATGCGGAGGAAAAGCTCATCGACAAGGGCACGGGCGCTTTCCAACTCAACCACGCAACCACGCCAAGCCTTTGGCTTATTCGCACGGCAAGTATTACGGACTTGGGGAGAAAATCGGCGGCTTTGGTTTTTCGGTGAAGAAAAAGAAATGATTATGCTTGACCAATTCAAGGCATATATTAATAGGTGTAACTTGATTGCCGAGGGCGAAAAAGTCGTTCTGGCCCTCAGCGGCGGCATCGATTCCATGGTTTTGGCCGATTTGTTGCTGAAAGCCAAGGTGGAGTTTGTTGCGGCGCACTGCAATTTCCATTTGCGCGGCGAGGGGTCCGACGGTGATGAGAAGTTTGTGCGTGAATATGCGGAAAAACATGACATTCAGTGCTTTGTGAAGCATTTTGATACCGAGAAATACGCTTCAGAAAACGGCATTTCCATTGAGATGGCCGCCCGCGACTTGCGCTATGCTTGGTTTGAACAGTTGAGGCTGCGGTTGGGCTATAATAAAATCGCCGTGGCGCACCATGCCGACGACCAAGCCGAGACTTTTTTCATCAACTTGTTGCGCGGTGCGGGCCTCAACGGACTGAAAGGCATGAAGCCACAAAACGGCGTGATTATTCGACCTTTACTGTGGGCTTCTCGTGAGCAAATCCGAAAGTATGCGGTTGAGAACCAAATCGTTTGGAGAGAAGACCATACCAACGCCGAATCGGTATATTTGCGCAACAAAATCCGCAACCAACTCTTGCCTGCTTTTGATGAACTGAAACCTGAAGCGAGGCAAGGATTATATAAATCTTTGGAGTATCTTGCTTCGGAAAACGAGCTTTATCGGGAATTGCTGAAAGAGAAGTTGGCGCAAATCGTTGAACAAGATGGAGATGTTCAAAGGTTTCCTTATTCTGCTTTTCTGGATTGCTTCGTTCCTCGCAATGACGCAAAGCGGCTGTCAGAAGCCAAGGCCTCTGAGCTTGTCGAAAGGCCGGGTTATTCATTTCAGTTGCTTTTTGAGTGGCTTAGGCAATATGGCTTCAATACTGATCAATGCCGTTTCATTTTTGAAACAATGAATACGGGAATAGGGAATAAGTATTTTTCCTCGACACACCAATTGATTATTGGCAGAGATGAATTGCAACTTTCTGAAATCAAGGCTATTGAGGATGAAGAAGTCCAAATCGGAGTAGGGGAGGATGTAATAGTTTTGCCAATCCATCTTTGTTTTTCCAAGTTGGAGAAAACTCCCGATTTTGTCATTGACAAGTCGTCTGATGTGGCTCAATTGGACTTCGACAAATTGAAGTTCCTGTTGAGCGATTTCTTTGTGGATCAGAAGTTTACGGAATGGCAAAAACGCAAGGTTTGGCTGCTGGTTTCGGCTGAAGATGAGATTCTTTGGGTAGTCGGGTATCGCATTGATGATCGTTTTAAGCTCTCAAATGTGACAAAATCTGTATTTGTTTGCAGACTTGAAGACTAATTTTTGTACGATGCAAGAAAATTTTCTACTTTTGCCAAAAATTCTGAGAATCATGGAAAACACCCTTCCACGTTGGGAACAGAAATTGAGCAGCTACCGAAAGGCTTTGAGCCGTTTGGCAGAAGTGGTCAATGTGATGAAGATCCGGCAATTGAATGATTTTGAGTCTGATGGATTGATTCAACGTTTCGAGTTTACTTTTGAATTGGCTTGGAAATTGATGAAAAGCTATGCGGAATATCAAGGCACCGACAAGGAACTTATGGGTTCGAGGGATGCAATTCGTTGGGCTTTTGAGAATAAGTTGATAAAGGATAGCGATGTTTGGATGGAGATGATTAAACGCCGAAACGACACTTCACATACCTATGATGAAAATACCGCTGCCGATGTGGTTATTAGGGTAAAAGATGCTTATTTTCATGCGTTTGTATGTTTCTATAATAAAATGAAATCCTTGTCTTCTCAGAAAATAGAAGACTTGTTTACACAAATGGGAGAATGATGGAGTTTGGTCTAAAGGATATGGAAATCAATGCTTTGCGTGAAGTTCTATCTTCGGTTCCTGAAGTCGATGAGGCTATAATTTATGGTTCGCGTGCGCGTGGAACGAATAAAGTGGCTTCGGATATTGATATAACCTTGAAAGGTAGCGATTTAACCTATCTCCAATTGGCTCTTCTTGACGCAAAAATAGACGATTTGTATCTGCCCTATTTTGTGGATTTGAGTCTTTTTTCCATGCTTCGGAACAAGGATTTGGTTGAAAGTATTGAACGGGAAGGGAAAGTGTTGTATAGAAAATTAACGATGTAACTAATTGAAAATCTTATAATTGTAATATGAAAAAACTGTTCTTTTTTTTGCTGATGGCCTTTGCCGCCATCATTCCAATTCAGGTCGAGGCACAAATTATCGACCCTGTTCAATGGACTTTCGCCATTGAAAACCTCAACGAGAACGAGTTCGATTTGGTCGCCACGGCCACCATCGACCCGCAGTTCCACATTTATTCCACCAAAATGCCCGACTTGGCTCCGCTGCCGACCGTGTTCGACATCACGACCTCGGAGTTTTTCGAGGCTGTGGGCGATGCCCGCGACCTCACCGAGGTGCCGCTGTTTTACGACGACATCTTTGAAACGGAGTACAAGCAGTTTTCGGGCATGGCCGCCTTTGCCCAAACCTTCCGCAAACTGAAGGACGGCTCGTTCCCCATCACGGGCGAAATCACCTACCAAGCCTGCAAGGACGGCCAATGCGTTTCGCTGACAGAAGATGTCAATTTGACTTATGGCGAACCCGCTGTGATTGAGGCTGATGAGCCTGCAACGAAAGCCGGGAAATCCGGTTTATGGGCCATGATTCTCGAAGCCATCCTGTGGGGTTTTGCTGCATTGCTCACGCCCTGTGTCTTCCCGATGATTCCCATGACCGTGTCATTCTTCATGCACGGCGAAGGCGAAAGCAAGGCCCAAGGGCGATTCAAGGCGTTTATGTATTTTATTTTCATTGTGTTGCTTTACACTTTGCCTATCGCTATCATCATCATGGCGACCTGGCTTTTGGGCGGCAACAGCGTCACTGCCGACATCTTTAACTGGCTTGCGACGCACTGGTTACCGAACATCATTTTCTTCCTCGTGTTCATGATTTTTGCCGCTTCGTTCTTTGGCGCATTTGAAATCACGTTGGGCAGCAATATGGTGAACAAGAGCGATAGCAAACAGAGTACCAAGAGTTTAGGTGGTATCTTCTTCATGGCCTTGACGCTTGTTTTGGTGTCCTTCGCTTGCACGGGTCCTATTGTGGGTACGGTGCTCATCAAATCCACTTCGGGCGAGTTTTGGGCTCCCATTGTGACGATGTTTGCCTTTGCCGTGGCCTTTGCGCTTCCGTTTGCCTTGTTTGCCTTCTTCCCGAATTTGCTCCAAAACCTGCCCAAGAGTGGTGGCTGGCTCACTTCCGTGAAGGTCGTTTTGGGCTTTATCGAAGTCGCGTTGGGCTTCAAGTTCCTCAGCGTGGCCGACCAAACCTACCACTGGCACCTGCTCGACCGCGAGGTTTATCTCGGCATTTGGATAGTCTGCTTCACCCTGCTCGGTTTTTACCTCCTCGGAAAAATCCGCTTCAAGGGCGAAAAGGAAGTCAAGGAGTTGGGCGTGTTCCGTTTGGTGCTGATTATCATCGACTTCGTCTTTGTCATTTATATGATTCCTGGAATGTGGGGCGCTCCGTTGAAGGCTTTGTCGGGCTATCTGCCGCCCAAGCAAACCCTTGATTTCGACCTCAACCGCATCATCGAGGAGAACAGCGAAAAGGTGATTGAGTATGTGGATGCCAAGATGGCCAATATGTCTGTGGCTCCGCAAGGGCAAACCGTTGCCACTGTTGCGTTTACGGAAGAACCGAAATACGCTGACCTGTTCCACTTGCCGCACAACCTGAAGGGCTATTTCGACTACGACCAAGCTTTGGCCGCCGCGAAAGCCACAAACAAGCCTATCTTCATTGATTTCACTGGCCACGGCTGCGTGAACTGCCGCGAGATGGAATCCAATGTGTGGAGCGACCCGCGTGTGAAAGACATGCTGCGCAACGACTTCATTCTTTGCGCCTTGTATGTCGATGACAAGACCTCGTTGCCCAAGGAGGAATGTTATACTTCGACCTACGACGGCAAGGAAAAGAAGACCATCGGGCGCAAATATGCCGACTTCCAAATCTCGAAGTTTGGCACCAACGCCCAGCCGTATTACTGCCTGATGGACCACAACGGCAACCTCCTGATGAAGCCCCGCGCCTATGATTTGGACAAGGATGCCTTTGCGAACTTCCTGAAAGACGGTATCAAAAATTTCAATGAAGGAACTTATTATCAGCATGTTATAGACTAAATTGACTTGCCATGAAAAAGCGTTTGTTAGCACTTTTCCTTTTGGCAGCCGTGATGACCGAGGTGCAACCTGTTTTGGCCTGCACCTCGGTCATTGTTTCCGGAAAGGCCACGAAGGACGGTCGTCCTTTGATATTTAAGAACCGCGATACCAGCACTTTGCACAACATGACGATTGTCGTGCAGGGACTGGTTTACCGTTACATCGGTTTGGTGAACGCTGAGGACACCGCGCCCGTCAATGTGTGGGGCGGCCACAATGAAGCCGGTTTCGGCATCATCAACACGGCGGCCTTCAACCTGAACGGCGACGGCGGCGACACCGACGGCGACGGCATCCTCATCCGCAAGGCTTTGGAGCTTTGCGCCACCTTGGAGGATTTCGAGAGGCTTTTGGACACCGTCAAAAAGCCCCGCGAGGTCAATTCCAACTTCGCCGTCCTCGATGCCAATGGCGGCTGTGCCTATTATGAGACAGGCAATTACGAGTATGTGAAGTTCGATGTGAATGACCCGAATGTCGCTCCTGACGGTTATTTGATGCGTACCAATTTCGGCACCACGGGCAACCACAAACTCGACATGGGTGTGGAACGTTATTGCGCCATCACCGATTTCATGGCCGAGGCTTGCAAGGAAGGCAATTTGGAGCATGATTACCTTATCACTTCCATTTCAAGATACCTGAAACACGGCGTGACGAAACTTGATATGTATGATTTTATGCCTGAGAACGAGAATGATACGCGCTATTTCCCCTTCCATGACTACATTGCGCGCTATTCCACCTCGTCGGTGATAATGGTGCAGGGCGTGAAGGCGGGCGAATCGCCGCTTGCCACCGTCAGTTGGACGATGGTTGGCTGGCCCTTATCCACCGTGGCTATTCCGTTGGTACTCACGCCTTCGGGGAAATTGCCCGCCCTTGTCGCGGACGACGGAACGGGGCATTCCCGCCTGAACGAGATGGGCCTGCAACTGAAAGACCGCGTTTTCTCGCTCAAAAGCGGCAACACCAACTCATACGGCGACCTTGCGCAGCTGATGAACAAGCAAGGCACAGGCATCATGCAGCGCATCCAAACCCTTGAAGAAGAAGTGATACGCAAAGGGAATGAAGCCCTTGCCGGACTTCGTAAATCGAAGAGTTTCAAGTCCGTTGAAGCTTATTATGACTGGGTGGATGAGTATCTTTTGGAGCAGTATAAGGGTTTGTTTGGGGTGGAATGAAATAGCATTTTTATGCAAATCATAAAATCCGATTTTTAGATTTACATAAATTGTGAGCATTTATCAAAATAGAATACTATGAACGAAATCCTACGCGTAGAGGGTCTGAGCAAGACGTTTCGGCTCTCGCGCAAGCAACAACAAATCGAAGGGACGGACCGCAAGGAGATTGTGGCGGTCGATAACCTTTCGTTTACTGCCAACAAAGGCGAGATTTTCGGTCTGCTCGGTCCCAACGGTGCCGGCAAGACCACCACATTGCGCATGTTGGCCACCTTGATTGCCCCCGACAAAGGCGACGCTTTCATTGACGGTTGCTCCATCGTGAGCCAACCCGAACAGGTCAGGGCGAAAATCGGCTTCCTGACCTCCGAACTGAAATTGGAGGACTTCTTCACGCCGAATTACCTCTTCGACTTCTTCTCACAACTCTATGGAATCGACCCAGAAGTCGTTGCCAAACGCAAGGCCAAACTCTTTGAGCGTTTTGGCATCGACAAGTTCGCCGAGGTGAAGGTCGCCAACCTTTCCACGGGTATGAAGCAGAAAACCTCATTGGTGGTTTCGTTGGTGCACGCCCCGGAGTTTGTCATCTTCGACGAGCCTACCAACGGCTTGGACGTGCTGACCGCCCGCACCGTTACCGACTACCTTTTAGAGTTGCGCGAACAAGGCAAGACCATCATCCTCAGCACCCATATTTTCAGCCTTGTGGAACGCCTTTGCGACCGCGTGGGCATCATCATCGACGGGCAAATGACACATTGCGACACCTTGCAGGGCATCTGCGGCGGAAAGTCGCTTGAAGACCGCTTCTTCGACATTTACAAAACCAAGAAAGGAGGGCTGGAGTGATGAAAAACAACACTTGGACAATTATAAAAAAGGAGTGCGCCCGTTTTTTCGGCGACCGCACCATGCTGCTCACTACGGTCGTCATGCCGGGTTTGATGATTTACCTCATCTATTCCTTCATGGGCAGCAACTTTATGGAACCCAAGGACTTGGACCGTGCCACGCTTTATGTGGAGAATATGCCTGAAAGCCTGCACCAGATGTTGGAGGCTTTGCCTTTGGACATGGTGACTGAGGACGTTGATTTCGAGCAACTTCGCGGAAAACTCGCCTTGAAGGAAAGCAAGTTTGCCGTGCTCGCGTTCCCCGAAGGCTTCGATTCGCTGACTGCCCAATACGACCCGGCGAGCGGTTTGCCCGCGCCGAATGTGCAGCTGCTCTACAATTCGGCTTCGGAGTCGTCGCAGCAAGCCTATACGATGGTGAGTGCCACCTTGAACGCTTACGAAAACATGTACTGCAACCGCTTCGACATCAACGCCTCCGATGACGAGTCGGCTGTGTTCGACCTTGCTTCCAACGAGGATGTGGTGGGCAATCTCTTCAGCAAACTGATTCCGATGCTGTTGCTTATGGTGGCGTTCATGGGTTGCATGTCCATCGCGCCGCCGTCCATAGCGGGCGAGAAGGAACGCGGAACGATTGCCACTTTGTTGGTCACGCCGTTGAAACGCCGCGAGTTGGCCTTGGGCAAGGTGCTGAGCCTCTCGCTTTTTTCCATGTTGAGCGGCTTGTCGAGTTTCACGGGCATGATGCTCTCGCTTCCCAAACTGATTCGTGCCGACGAGTTGGGCATGGATGCCAATATCTACCAAGCCACTGATTATGTTGTGCTTTTATTGTTGATTTTCAGTACTATACTGATTTTGGTTTCGGTTGCGTCCATCGTTTCTGCCTACGCCAAATCGGTGAAGGCGGCTTCCACCATCATGGCACCTTTGATGATTGTGGTGATGTTGGTCGGGATGTTGCCGATGATGTCGGGCACAGAAGTGACTAATCTCGCATATTTTGCCATTCCGGTTTACAACAGCGTGCTCTGTATGTCACAGGTCTTTGCCCACGAGGCGTCGATGGCGGCGGTCGTCGTCACCATTGTCACCAACGTGCTCTACACGGCTTTGGGCATTTGGATTCTCACGCGGATGTTCGACAGCGAGAAGGTGATGTTCTCGAAATAAACGAAAAAGAGCGGTGTTGGCCGCTCTTTTTCAATTCTGTGTTTTTCAATTGTTTAAGCCAATTCCCCGCCCTTCGCAAAGTGCTGATAGAAAGCGATAATCGTCTCGATGCCCTTGTAGAAGTGGTCGAGGCGGTAGTTCTCGTTGGGCGAGTGGATGGCGTCTTCGCCGAGGCCGAAGCCCATCAGGATGGACTTGATGCCCAACACTTCCTCGAATCTCGCGATGATCGGGATGCTTCCGCCCGAGCGCATCGGGATGGGCAGTTTGCCGTAGGTGTCCATGTAGGCGGCTTCGGCGGCCTTGTAAGCCGGCAGGTCGATGGGGCAGCCGTAGGCCTGACCGCCATGCAGCGGCGTGACCTTCACCGTGACGTAGTCGGGAGCGTTCTTTTCGAGGTAGTCCTTCACCAACTCGGCAATCTTCTCGTGGTTTTGGTTCGGCACGAGGCGGCAGGAGAGTTTGGCGTAGGCTTTCGAAGGCAGCACGGTCTTGGAGCCTTCGCCCGTGTAGCCGCCCCACATTCCGCAAAGGTCGAAGCTGGGACGCACGCCCACGCGCTCGATCTTGGTGTAGCCTTCCTCGCCGCGCAAAGCCTTCACACCGAGGCTCTTCTTGTAGTCGTCCTCGCTGTAAGGCGCCATGTTGAGCAGTTCGCGCTCGCGGGCGGAACATTCAATCACGTCGTCGTAGAAATGCGGAATGGTGATGTGGTTGTTCTCGTCGGTGCATTTGGCAATCATCTCGCACAAGGTGTTGAGCGGGTTGGCCACACTGCCGCCAAACAAACCAGAATGGAGGTCGGCGTTGGGTCCGGTGACCTCGATTTCCCAATAGGCCAAGCCGCGCAAGCCCGTGGTGATGCTTGGCACGTCGGTGGCAATCATCGAGGTGTCGGAAACGAGGATGACGTCGGCCTTCACGAGGTCTTTGTACTCCTCAATCCACTTCGAGAGGCTGCCCGAGCCGATTTCCTCTTCGCCTTCGAGCATGAACTTTACATTGCAGGGCAAAGTGTTGGTTTTCACCATCGTTTCAAAGGCTTTGGCGTGCATGAACGACTGGCCTTTGTCGTCGTCGGCGCCGCGAGCCCAGATTTTTCCGTCTTTGACGACAGGCTCAAACGGGTCGGTGTGCCACAGGTCGATGGGATCGACGGGCATCACGTCGTAGTGGCCGTAAACCAGCACGGTAGGCAGTTTCGGGTCGATGGTTTTCTCGCCATAGACGATGGGATTGCCCTCGGTGGGCATCACCTCTGCCTTGTCGGCACCGGCTTTCAAAAGATGGTCGCGCCAGCACTCGGCACAGCGGATCATGTCGGGCTTGTGCGCCGATTCCGAGCTGATGGACGGGATTCTGATCAGGTCAAACAATTCCTCAAGGAAACGCTCCTTGTTGGCTTCGATGTAGTTGTTGGTGATTTGCATAATTATTGAATTTGGAATTTCAAGATTTGAAGATTTCAAGATTGTGGGCAAAGATACAAAAAAAATCGAATGGTGAGATGGGAGGTTCGTGAGTTTTTTTTGAAAGCAATTGTATATATTAAGGATGGTTTTTGGAAAAAGTTCGTACTTTTGTGGTCGTTTATGCAAAGTTAGGTTGATATGGCACTTGAAAAGCAAATAGAAGACCGATTTATCCGCTATTTAAGCGAGAACCTGAAATACGTATATCGCCCCGACATCAACGACCGTGATTCGTTGGAGCGCAATTTCCGCGAGAAGTTCCAAGCATTGAACCGCTGTCATCTGACCGACAACGAGTTTGCACGTTTGTTGGAGGAAATCACGGATGCGGATGTGTTCAATGCTTCGAAACGCTTGCGTGAGCGCAATACGTTCATTCGCGAGGACGGCACGCCGCTTCAGTATTCATTGGTGAACATAAAAGACTGGTGCAAAAACGATTACGAGGTCATTCATCAGTTGCGAATTAACACGCGCAACAGTTTCCAGCGTTACGATGTCATTTTGCTCATTAACGGCTTGCCCGTTGTTCAGATTGAGTTGAAGACTTTGGATGTCAGTCCACGCCGTGCCATGCAGCAGATTGTTGATTACAAGAATGATGTCGGTAATGGCTATACCAATTCGTTGCTGTGCTTCATGCAGATGTTTATTGTCAGCAATCAGCACAATACCTATTATTTTGCCAATAACAACAAGGAACATTTCAATTTCAATGCAGAGGAAAAATATTTGCCTGTTTATCAGTGGGCTGATAAGGATAACAATAAGATTACGGGGTTAGAGGCCTTTTCGGATGTTTTCCTGCAAAAGTGCCGTTTGGGCGAGATGATCAGCCGCTATATGGTTTTGGTGACTTCTGAAAGGAAGGTGCTGATGATGCGCCCCTATCAGATTTATGCGGTGAAGGCGATTGTCAGTTGCATCAACGAGAACCGAGGCAACGGCTACATCTGGCACACCACGGGTAGCGGCAAGACACTCACCTCGTTCAAGGCCTCGACGCTGATGAAAGACAATCCCGATGTGGAGAAATGCCTGTTTGTGGTGGACCGCAAAGACCTTGACAAGCAGACACGCGAGGAATTTAACAAGTTTCAAGATGGTTGTGTGGAGGAAAACACCAACACCGATGCACTTGTGCGCCGAATGCTTTCCGAGGATTATTCAGACAAAATCATTGTCACCACCATTCAAAAATTGGGTATCGCCCTCGACCCGAAAAACCGTCGCAATTACCAAGAGCGTTTGATGCCGTTGAAAGATAAACGCATCGTCTTTATTTTTGACGAATGTCACCGCTCGCAATTTGGCGACAATCACAAGGCCATTGAGGAGTTCTTCCCAAATGCACAATTGTTTGGTTTTACGGGGACGCCAATTTTTGAAGCGAATGCCTCCTACACACAAATCACTGGTGAGGAAGCACAATTTATGACAACCAAGGATGTGTTTGAGAAAGAGCTTCACGCCTACACAATTACCAATGCCATCGACGATCGCAATGTGCTGCGTTTCCACGTGGATTATTTCAAGCCCGATAAAGCGGACATGGTGGGCGATACGGTGAAGAAATCCGCCATAGTGAAGGCGATTTTGGCGAAACACCACGCTGCAACCAACGAAGGACGCTTCAACGCTTTGTTTGCCACAGGTTCCATCAACGAGGCCATTGAGTATTACAATTTGTTCAAAGATGCCCAAGCAAAAAAAATGGAATTGGACAGCGATTACGATCCTTTGAACATTGCCTGCGTGTTTTCGCCGCCCGCCGAAGGCAACCGCGACATCCAACAGATTCAAGAGGATTTGCCACAGGAGCAGAAAGACAACGAGCAAGAGCCCGACCAGAAGAAGGCCGCATTGATGACCATCATTGCCGATTACAACAAGCAGTTTGGCACCAACCATTCCGTGAGCGAGTTCGATGCCTATTATCAGGACGTACAGCAACGCATCAAGAACCAGCAATACAGCAACAAGGATTACGCTCACGAGAACAAGATAGACATTACGATTGTGGTGGATATGCTGCTGACAGGCTTCGATTCCAAGTACCTAAACACGCTGTATGTCGATAAAAACCTGAAATACCATGGTTTGGTGCAAGCGTTTTCGCGCACCAACCGTATCTTGAACGACAGCAAGCCTTACGGTAACATTCTTGATTTCCGCAGCCAACAGGAAGCCGTGGACGCTGCTATTGCTCTGTTCTCGGGCGAAAAGAAGGAAGAAGCCCGCCAGATTTGGCTGGTTGAACCTGCATCGGCCATCAAGAAGAAGTATTATGAGGCTGTGAACAGTTTGCGCGACTTTATGACGCTTCACGATTTGGACTTCAAGGCAGAGGAAGTTCCCAACCTGAAGGGTGATGCTGCCAAGGCCGATTTCATCAACCACTTCAAGGAGGTGCAGCGGCTCAAGACACAACTCGACCAATATACTGACCTTGTGGAAGTTGAAGATGAAAACGGCCCGTCTTATGCAGCGGAGCAACAACCTCAATATGGTTTTACGGAGGATGACTTGCGTGCTTTTAGAGGGGCGTATCTTGACATTGCCCGTGAACTGACAACTCGACGAGAGAAAACAAGCACGGATGTTTCGAACGAGGTGGAAGACCTCGATTTCGAGTTTGTCTTGTTCGCTTCCGCCTTGATTGACTACGACTATATTATGGAGTTGATTTCGCGGTATATGGGTCAACCTGCCAAGTGGAAGATGACCAAAGAGGAATTGGTCAACCTGATTCGTTCGAGTGCCAACCTACTTGACGACCGTGAGGACATTATTGCCTATATTGACAGCCTCGATGGTGTGAATGGTAAGACTGAAGATGAAATCAGGAACGGCTACGAGGATTTCAAAACGGAGAAATACGCCAAGGAACTGAAAGCCATTGCCGAAAAGCATGATTTGAATGTAGCCTCGTTGCAGACTTTCGTGAACGACATTGTAGATCGCAAGATTTTCAATGGCGAGAAATTGAACGACTTGCTTGAGCCTTTGGAATTGGGCTGGCGTGACCGCACCCTCAAGGAAACCGAACTGATGAATGACCTTGTTCCGCTGCTGAAACGGTTAGTGCCAGGACAAGAGATTTCGGGGCTGAAAGCGTATGAGGAATAGAAAAAGATAAAAACATAATAGAATGAGAGTAAACACAAAACAAGCGGTTAAATTATTCTTCCAAAATCCTTCTTTAGAACAGGTGTTTAAGGAGGCTATTGCCAATTCTTTGGACGCAAATGCCACTGAAATCAAAGTTAAGGTTTACATTGATTCATTTGAGAAACAAGAAACCTTGCAAATTGAAATTGTTGACAATGGAGAAGGTTTTACGGATACGCGTTACGATAAGTTTTGTGAGTTGTTGAAGGTTGAAGAAGATACTCACAAAGGTGTTGGCCGATTGGTTTATCTAAGTTATTTCGACAAAATCGAAGTCTCTAGCTATTTTGATGGGAAGCATCGTACTTTTACTTTTAACGATGAATTTGACAAGGAAAAAACCGATATGCAGTTGTCGGAAGATGTTGAAGGCAAGCAAGAGACCAAACTGACTTTCAAGGATTGCTCACTACAAAGATTAAGTAGCAATTCAGTTATTACTCCTGATTATTTGCATCGACAAATATTGTTAGAGTTTTATCCAAGGCTTTATTTGCTTAAAAAAGAAGGGAAAGATTTCAAGATTTCATTCAAGATCGAGATTCCTCATAAGAATAAAAAACACTATGTGGGAAACTATGAACGAGAAATCTCAAAAACAGATATTCCTGATATGACGACAACAGAACTCAATACTGATGTTGTCAAAATGTTTGAAAACACGCTCCTTGATTATGCTGTTCGTAAAAATGATGTGCCATCTGAAACATTCTTGATGACTGCATTATGCGTGGATAACAGGACGCAGGTTTTGGATGATATAATCTCGCTGGAAAATCTGCCAAAAACTGGTTATACGATTATTTTTATTTTGCGTTCGACCTTCTTTAATGGCAAAGTTGATGCGGCAAGGCAAACCCTTACGATAAAAGAGGCGGATTTAAAAACAATCAAGGGCTTGTTTAGAGAAAAAGTTGCAGAGATTGTCGAAAAAGAAATACCGACCATAAAAGAGCAAAACCGAAAAACAAGAGAATCTTTGAACAAAACATATCCCCATTTGTTGGGTTATTTCGATAAAAATGAGGTAGGAATAATTGAGCGTTCAAAATCTATCGAAGAAGCACAAAAGCGCTTTATGCGAGACCAGAAGGATATTTTGGAAGCACAATCATTGGAGGGCGATAGTTATGATAAGGCATTGGACGTGTCTTCACGGACTTTAGCCCAATACATTTTATATAGGGAAAAGATAATCCAAAAAGTTGAGGCTATAACAAAAGACAATCCCGAAGCAGACATTCACAACATTATTCTGCCTCAAAAGAATGTGTTTAAAGAAGGTGATTTAGATTGTATTTATAACAATAATCTTTGGCTGCTTGATAATAAGTATATGACATACACTACCGCGATGTCAGATAAGACAATGAAGCAGGTCGTTGAAGAGATTACGCAAACTTCAGCGGAAACTGACAATGATCGGCCCGATATAGTAGTAATGTTTTCAAATGATCCTCAGAACTCTCAAGACAAGTCGGTTGATGTTGTTGTTATTGAACTCAAGAAAAGAGGGATTAAACTTGCAAAAACGGAAGAAGCCATCAGCCAACTGAAGCAGCGCGCTATTAAATTGTTGAAGTATTATCCGAACAAGATACAACGGATGTGGTTTTATGCCATCGTTGAATTCAATGATGAGTTCAAGTTGTCGCTAATCAATGATGAATATACGCCATTGTTTTCCAAAGACAGTTTGTACTATAAAGAGAATAAACTACAAATGTCTCTTGATGACCCGACCAAATATCCGATTGGAACGTATGTGCTTTCCATTGATGCATTTATCAAGGATGCTAAAGCTAATAATGAAGTATTTTTGAATATCCTCAAAGATGGTTTTAATCAAAAGAATAAATAGTATGGAAATACAAGAAAAGAAAGCCCCCTCACTTAGTTTCCCTGAATTTCAGAATAACGAAGGCTGGGTAATGAAGCGATTGGGAGAAGTTGCAAAAGTGAAAAATGGATATGCGTTTAAGAGCAATTCCTATTCGAAGTTTGGAAAATACAAAATAATAACAATCTCTAATGTAAAAAGTGGGTGTTTGGATATGACTGGGAACAATTATTTGACAACAATTCCTCAAGACATCCAACCTCATCAAATTCTTAAAAGAGGCGACATTTTGATATCCATGACAGGTAATGTTGGAAGAGTTTGTAAAGTTGATTGTGATGATTGCTTATTAAACCAAAGAGTTGGGCTTATTGATATTGTTTCATACGAAGTAGACAAGGACTTTATATATACAATTCTTTCATCAACCGCATTTGAACAATCCATGATTTTTAGCGGCCAAGGTGCGGCTCAAGCGAATATAGGGAACAAAGACATTGAAGGATTTTGCTTCTTTTGTCCATCTAGCATAGACGAGCAGAGAAAAATTGCCTCATGTTTTTCATCGTTAAATGAAATGATAAAGGCTTGTTCTGATAAGGCAACCTTGTTGGATTTGTGCAAAAAAGGATTGATGCAACAAATGTTTCCAACTTCAAAATAGTTAAAGAGTTATGGAATTGATGGAAATAGCAAAACAGATAAGAGAAGCAAAAGAAAGCATTTTTCTCATTTATGCATTCAATGGCACTGGAAAGACAAGGCTTTCTATTCAATACAAAGAAGATGCAAGAGAACAACAGCCTGATGAAAAAGGTAAAAGAAAGCAAACTGGAGTTTACTATAATGCATATAGTGAAGATTTGTTCGTCTGGGATAATGACATCGAACACTCAGAGGAAGATATCAAGTTGCGAATAGTCCCAAGCAGTCTGAATGAGTCCCATTCATTGATTTATGAAGATGATGTAAGGCAAAGATTAAAACCATATAACCCAAAATATGATTTTGTTTTCCATTCGTACGAGGATGATCCGTCAAAAGGTATTGAGTTTATTTCATTTCATTTGGATGACAAAGATGAAAAAAGCATAAAACTATCTAGGGGAGAGGAAAGAATCTTTGTTTGGTGTTTTTTCTTGGCTTTGATTGATTCGGAAGGATGGGCGGACAAACAAAATCAGTATATTTTTATTGATGATCCTGTTTCAAGTCTTGACGACCATAATATATTTGTGACGGCATTCACTTTGTTTGAACTTATCAAGAAGCATTACGAAACTCGAAAGATTATTGTCACGACTCACCATATCGGATTTGCGACAATTCTTGGCAATTGGCTAACGGATCCAAGTAATCATTTCAGAGGGAATAAAGGGAATAATAAATATCAACTCAGAGGATTGTCAATAGATAATGGTGAGTATTCGTTTGTTAGTTTTGCAGACAAGGCAGTTTGGCTTTATCATTTGAGAATGCTACAAGTGTTGGACAAAGCTATTCAAGATGATGCAGATGATAGATCGGAGAATGGAATTGAGGTCTATCATATGGCAATTTTGAGACAGATTTTGGAAAATATTTCTTCATTTTTAGGTGTTGGAAGAATTAGTTTTGTGTTGGAACAAATAGGATACAATAAAGAGGAGGCTGATAGAATAGCACTTGAAGACAATGCTTTAACTCATAGAAATGTGTATTTCCCACAATCCGATATCATGGTTCCTGATAATAAGAATCTGTTAAAAGATGTGTTTAATAGAATTATCGAAAAGTATCATTTTGATTATAAAAGAATGCAATAAATATGGCACAAAATAACCAACAAGAATTAGGCAAAACCCTTTGGGCAATAGCCAACAACCTGCGCGGCGCGATGATGGCGGACGATTTCCGCGATTATATGTTGTCTTTCCTTTTCTGGAAATACTTGTCGGACAATTACATCAAATCCGCTCAGAAGGAATTGGGATCAGATTATCCCATCAGTGACAACACGAAAAGAATCCCTTTGCAAATTTGGTACGACAACAATCCGAACGATGTGAAATTGTTTGAAGACCAAATGCGTAAGAAAATCCACTATTTTATAAAACCAAATTATCTTTGGGACAATATAACAGAGTTGGCTCGCACACAGAGCAACGACTTGTTGGATGTACTCTACGATGGTTTCAAACACATTGAAAACGAGTCGTTTGGTAGTTCATTCAAAGGGTTGTTTTCAGAAATCAATCTGCATTCGGAGAAATTGGGGAAGAATTATACTGAGCGTAATGCCCTTTTGGCAAAGGTTATCCAAACAATTGCCAATGGTTTGGCAGATAGTGGGGCAGAGGGAGATTCGTTAGGTGATGCCTACGAGTATCTTATTGGCCAGTTTGCCGCAGGTTCGGGCCAGAAAGCAGGCGAGTTCTATACGCCGCAAATGATTTCCACCATCCTTTCGCGCGTTGTTACTTTGGATTGCCAAGACCCATCCACAGGGAAGAAAAAACGCATTGATAAGGTACTCGACTTCGCTTGTGGTTCGGGTTCCTTGCTCCTGAATGTGCGCCGCGAGATGGAAGGCTTTGGCATTGGCAAGCTTTACGGGCAGGAAAAAAACATTACTACCTACAACCTCGCCCGAATGAACATGCTGTTGCATGGCGTGAAGGACACGGAGTTTGAAATTCATCATGGCGATTCGTTGGCCAACGATTGGGACATTCTCAACGAACAGAACCCCGCCAAAAAGATGCAATTCGATGCGGTGGTCGCCAATCCTCCTTTCAGCCTACGCTGGGACCCGACCGAGGAAACCGCCAAGGATTTCCGTTTCAGTCGCTATGGTGTGGCGCCCAAGTCAGCAGCCGATTTTGCATTCCTGCTGCACGGTTTCCATTTTTTGAGCGACAACGGCACGATGGCCATCATTCTGCCTCACGGCGTGCTGTTCCGTGGCGGCAAGGAGGAAGTCATTCGCAAGAAACTGCTTGAGGACGACAACATTGATGCCGTCATCGGTCTGCCTGCCAACTTGTTCTATTCCACGGGTATTCCTGTCTGTATTCTCGTGCTGAAGAAATGCCGCAAGAATGACAAAATCCTGTTCATCAACGCCAGTGGTGAGGATCATTATGAGAAAGGCAAACGTCAGAATTACCTTCGCGACGAGGATGTGAAGAGAATCGTGGAGACCTACCAATTCCGCATGGAGGAAACCCGTTTCTCACGTTTGGTTTCATTGGCGGAAATCAAGGAAAACGACTACAACCTCAATATCACCCGCTACGTCAACCTGTCGAAAGATGAAGAGCCGATTGACCTTGAAGCCGTTACTAAGCAATTGAAGGAGACGGATGCGAAAATCGAGGAATCACGTGGCAAACTCAACGTGTTTTTGAAGGAGTTGGGGCTGGAGGAGATATGATGGTATTATATCTTGACGGAATCTTGTAAAATTTATCACATTCCGTCAAATTATAACAGGGTGTCGTCTGATGTAAATAGTTGTTCCAAAATTACTTGCGATTGTGCTATATCGCTGTAAATGTTGCGTTTTACGCCGTAGGTTGTTATCATGGTGAGGTGCAAGGCTTTGCGGGTTTTGGAGTACAGGTGGTCGTATTCATCCCACAATGCGCCTTGTTTTTTCGGATATTGTTATTCGTGCATGTTCTGCGCGTGGCAGGCATCAACAACGGTTACTGTCTTACCATCGAAAGTGTAGGCGAAATACCACTTGTCAGTATTGGCCATATAATAGCCCTTCCAACGTGATAATGTGGGCTCGCGCCTAAGAAGGTTGTTTTCTATTCCATAGATGGAATCGAAAGCATCATTAATATTCTTCTCCATCAATGCCAAAGAGTAGGTGTGCTTATACTTTTTGGAGACATTTCGATAGAACGCAGTTATCTTCTGTGCACAACGTTTCCTGATAATGTAATTCATGGCCGAGCGTACTCCTCCCTAACTGCTGCCAAGGTCATTTCACGAGCCTCCTCGATACTCATGGTTTCAGTGTCTCCAAATTCCATTTGCTGGATGCGCAAATCTATCAATTCCTGTGCCCACCTGCGGATGGCAGCCATGTCGGAAAGGCTCGGATTCACTCCACGAAGTACTTCTTCATCAATTCTAACGGTTACGGTACACATAACAATCTTTTATTTGTGCAAAAGTACGCATAAATTTTTTATCTCACGCTTTGCTGTCGTAAATTTGTAGTCTAATAGTAAATCCATCAAACACCGCATAACTGAAATCATAAATCCAGTTGCCCACAATGGTAGTCAAAGCATGGTCGCCAGTCTTGTATTGCATGGGTTTGTGTTGGTGGCCGAAGACGAAGAAGTCGATGGTCGGGTCGAGGGCGGATTGCTCTTGCGCGTATTGATAAAGGCGGGTGTTGGGGATGTCGTCGTAATAGCCGCGCTCCACTTCGTTCTTGAGTTTTTTCAGGCGGTGGTTGTGCGACCATTTCAAAGCCAATCCGATGCCCAAATCGGGATGCAACAACCTGAACAAAAACTGGTTAAACTTGCACTCAAACACCTTCTTCAGGAACTTATAGCCTTTGTCGCCGGGGCCGCGTCCGTCGCCGTGGACGAGGAAGAATTTCTTGCCTTTGATGGTCTTAATGATGGGCTCGCGGTGCAGTTCAATCCCGATTTCATCGCGCAGGTAACCAAAACTCCACAAATCGTGATTGCCTATGAACAAATGCACGGGAATGCCCGCATCAGTGAACTCGGCCAGCTTGCCTTGTAGCCTGACGAAACCCTTGGGAATCACGGTCTTGTATTCAAACCAAAAGTCGAACAAGTCGCCCATCAGGTAGAGTTCCTCGCAGTCGGGGCGAATCTGGTCCAAGAAACGCAACAACTTGCGCTCGCGCTCGTGGCTGTCGGCAAGCGTGGGAATGCCCAAATGGAAGTCGGTGACGAAATAAACGGCCATCAGAACTTGATTTCTTTCGAGCGGCGGATGAGTTCCGTGATGAGGGTGATGAGTTTCGGCTCGACAGCGTTCACAGCCTTGATGACTTCCTCGTGCGTGATGGTGATGGTCTTTTCCTCGCCGTAAATATTGCCCATGTCGGACACGATGCTCAAGCCGAAAACGGGCAGCTTGCCTTGGCGCGCCACGATGACTTCGGGCGTGGTGGACATCCCGATGGTGTCGGCGCCGATGATGCGGAAATAGCGGCACTCGGCGGGCGTTTCGTAGGTCGGGCCGGTGGTGGAGCAATACACACCGTGCTGAACCTCAATGCCTTTTTCCTGCGCAATGTCGTCGGCCAAACGGATGAGGCGTTTGTCGTAAGGCTCGCTCATGTCGGGGAAGCGGTCGCCGAAACGGTCGTCGTGCGGCCCGACGAGCGGGTTGGGCATGGTATGAATCTGGTCGGTGATAATCATAATGTCGCCTACCTTGAAGTCGGGGTTGAGGCCGCCCGCTGCGTTGCTGAGAATGAGGAACTTAATGCCAAGTTGCATCATCACGCGGATGGGGAAGGTGATGGCACTCATCGGGTAGCCTTCATAAAAGTGGAAGCGGCCTTGCATGGCCACGACGCGCCGTCCCGCAATGGTGCCGAACAGCATCTGTCCTTCGTGGCCTTTCACCGTCGAAATGGGGAAGTTGGGGATATCCGAATAGGGGATGGTGTGTTGCACAGTGATACCGTTGGCCAAACCGCCTAAACCGGAGCCAAGAACGATACCGATTTCAGGGTTGAACTCCTTCGTTTTCAGTCGGATATAATCAATTGTAGTGAGAATTTTGTCGTACATAATTCATTATTTCTTCGTTAAACTTTTCTTCTTCGTGGAACCGCACCCCGACGGGCAAAGCGAACAGCGGCGCGGTTTCAAACTGACAAAGATAGGGAGAATTTGCCAATCGCGCAGCATCTTTTTCGGTCGTGACGATGATTTTTTGCTTACCGCCGAGGTTTTCAAAGCGGTTTATGATGTGTTTTACATCGTCTTCGGTATAAGCGTGGTGGTCTGCAAAAGTCAGAGAATCAACGGTTTGATGTCTTTTTTTCAGTTCTTCGACAAAGGGTTTCGGGTTGGCGATGCCGCAGAAAGCCAAAACGGAATCGGTCTTTTCGGCTGAAACCGATTTCGCCTTTTCGTTCAAAGGCAGCAAAGGCGCGTATTCCAAATAGGAGAAAAACACCTTTTGTTCTTTTGTTGGTTTTAACTTATTGATAATCTGTTGTTTCTTGACTTCGTTCAATACTTTCGGCGATTTGCTGACCACGATGATGTTGGCGCGTTTGGCAGCCGACTTGATGTCGCGTAATGTGCCAGCGGGAAAGAGGAAATCGTCGCAGTAAAGGTTTTGATATTCAGTCAGTAGGATGTTCAATCCCGCCATGATGCGTCGGTGTTGGAAGGCATCGTCAAGGAGGATGGCGTTAGCGTTGTTTGGGCTGTAAAGTAGTTGCCGCGTGCCGTTCAAGCGGTCTTCGTCCACGGCGACCAAAATCCCGGGAAATTTTAGAAAATATTGCAGCGGCTCGTCACCAATGGTTTCGTAAGTGCTTTGATTGTCAGCCATTTGAAAACCTTTTGTCTTACGGCCATAGCCCCGACTCAGCGTCGCCACGCGATAATTGTCGCGCAATATATTAATAAGGTATTCTACGGTGGGTGTTTTGCCCGTTCCGCCAAGGCTGAGGTTGCCCACGCATATCACGGGCTTCTCGAACCGCAGCCTTTTCAATATGCGCCAATCATATAATTTGTGCCTGATTTTCAGCACGATATGATACAAAAGTGATATGGGCAAAAGTAAAATTCTCATTATGGGGGTCAAAATTAGGCAAAATTCCGTAATTTTGAGCCAAATTTTGAAAATATGACTGTAAAAGACATTTTGGACTGCATTACCGAGATTGCGCCGCTGCATTGGCAAGAGAGCTACGACAACGCCGGACTGCAAGTCGGAGATTTGAACTCCGAGGCGCGTAAAGCCTTGATTTGCTTGGATATAACAGAAGCGGTGGTAGATGAAGCCATTGCCAAGGATTGCAACCTCATCATCAGCCATCACCCGCTGATTTTCAAAGGTTTGAAGCATTTGACCCCTGAAACCTACATCGAGCGCGCTGTGATGAAGGCCATCAAGCACGACATCTCCATGATTTCCATGCACACCAACTTGGATAACAGCTATTTAGGCGTGAGTCGTGTGTTGGCAGATAAGCTGGGCATGAAGAACCTGCATATTTTGCAACCTTCTGAATGTGAACCCGAACTTTGTGGCGCTGGAATGGTCGGGGAGTTTGAAAATCCGATGGAAGAAATTGATTTCCTGCAACTTGTAGCCAAAACCATCGGTTCGCCCTGTTTGCGCCATTCTGCATTGACGGGTCGAAAAATCAAGAAAGTGGCACTTTGTGGCGGGTCGGGAAGTCCATTTATGGCCGAGGCTTTGCGCCAAAAGGCCGACGTTTACCTCACCGCCGACATCAAATACCACGATTTTTTCGTCCCCGAAGGCAACATTCTTTTGGTCGATGGCGGGCACTTCGAGACAGAACAATTCACGAAAGAATTAATAAATGAGGTGATTACGAAAAAAATTCCTACCTTTGCAGCCGAAATCGCCGAAACGCGAACCAACGCCGTTTTTTATTTTGTAAGAAATTAGAAATCAACAATATGGCTAAAAAAGTGAATAAAACAGAGGCTGAAGTGACGGAAGTCGCTGAGGTTAAAGAAGTTAAGGAAACCAAAAAGGTAACCAAAAAGACCGCCAAGGCTGAAGAGGCTCCGAAGCCTGAAGCTGAACCCGTCGAGGAAAAGAAAGAGGTGAAAAAGCCGGCCAAGAAAGCCGCTACTAAAACGGAAACGGTAAAGGAAGACAAGGCCGAGGATAAGAAGCCTGCCAAAAAAGCGGCCAAGAAAACGGAAGAAGTTAAGGTAGAGGAAGTCAAGGAGGCTGAGGTTGTTGTTGAGCCGAAAGCAGAAGAACCTGCTCCCGCTGTCGAGGAACAGCCTATCGAGGTGAGCGTTGAGCAGAAACTAGTTGCGCTCTACACCTTGCAGCAGGTGGATTCCAAGATTGATGAAATTCGTGCCTATCGCGGCAACTTGCCTTTGGAAATCCAAGATTTGGAGGACGAAATCGCTGGATTCGAAACCCGTATCGTCAATTTGAAGGCTGAAAGCAAGAAAAACCAAACTGACATTTCCAACTATAAAATTAAAATCAAGGAAACCGAAGCGCTGATTAAGAAGTATGAAGACCAGCAAAACAATGTTCGCAACAACCGCGAATACGATTCGCTGACCAAAGAAATTGAATATCAAAACCTTGATGTTCAACTTTCCGAAAAGCGCATCCGCGAATTGACCGCTAAAGATAATGAGGTGACCAATAAGATTGCCGAGTCGCAACTTCATCTCAATGAGATGGTTTCTGCCTTGAGTGAAAAGAAGGAAGAGCTTAGCTCGTTGGTGGAAGGCACCGAGAAAGAAGAGGAACAACTGCTGAAACGTTCTGCCGACTGTGAAAAACTGGTCGAGGAACGCTTATTGGTGGCCTACAAACGCATCCGTAAGAACGCCCGCAACGGTTTGGCTGTGGTGGGTATCTTTGACGAAGCCTGTGGCGGTTGCTTCAACCGTATCCCGCCTCAACACCAGTTGGACATTTGCACCCACAAGAAAATCATCGTGTGCGAGTATTGCGGACGTATCCTTGTTGATAAAGGCATTATCCAGCAATACAATAGTTAAATAAACTTTTTCATGGTTTTAACAAGGGAGGAGAAGTTGCCCAATGGCGACTTCTCCCATTTTTTTAGAAGCGCATTCTGAGCGTGGCGGCAAGGTTGTTTTTGATTTGCCTTTGCGTGACGGCCTCGATGCCCAACTCACCCGCGTTGTATAAGGTGAAGCGGTCTTTCCCGAAAGTCAGTTCGTAGGCGAAATCGAAAGTGGTGCTTTCCGAAACGGGGAGGCTGACGCCTAAATTGGCCTTTTTGACACTGCCTTCGTTTTTTCCAAAGCCGTAAGGGCTGCCGTAGTAGGCCCCGCCCGCGCGCAGATAAAAGCCGTCCATGCGCCATTCCGAACCAAGGCGGAAGTTGAGGGTGTGGCCGTAAGTGGCTTTGGTGGTTTGGTTGGTGACACTATAATCGTAGTCGTCGGCTTTGAAACGGGCTGCGCCAAAATTAGTGTATTCGGCATCGAGGCTAACGAGCCCATAGTGCCCGATGACGAAAGCTGTGCTGGCAATGCACTTCAGCGGGCTGACGAAAGAATATTCGTAATGCGACTCAAGACTGATGCTCTTTTGGACGACCTGGCTGATTCTCGATTCGGTTTCGGTTTGCCAAGTTTCGCTGAAATTGTACAGCGTAGGGGAATGGAATGAGGCCCCGATGCGCATCCAGTGGTTGAGGTGGGCGATGAAGCCTAGTTTCAGGTTGATGCCCCAAGCGCTTGAGCTGAGGAATTCCTCAAAACGCCACCGTTGAAAGTCGGTGACGGTGGAACTGTTGTCGGGCATCCATTCCTCAAAACATCGTGTGCCTTCGCGTTTGATGTGGGCCAGCCCAATGCTGCCACCGATGAACAGGCAATCGCCGTAGTTGGCGCTTCCGGCAAAAGTCCATTCTTCGGCGCGACCTTTGAAACGATTGTCCTGGCTTTGCCAGATGCCGCCTTGCGGGACGGGGCTGCTGTAATAGTCGCCAAGTGAGTCTTGGTAAATATCGATGAGGTAGGTCTGCCAGGCAGGAAAGACAGTGAAAGGGAAATGCTCTTGCAGCTCGTTGGGATAATAGCCGTCGATTTGGTTCAGATAATCGTCTATTTTTGAGCTTGTCGTGTTGATGCCTTGGGCGTGGGTGTGGCTGTTGAACTCATTGGTGCGGGTGAGTCCGATGCCGAATTGGGTGAAACGCAGTTTGCGGTAGTTGCTGCGTTCCTTGACGCCAACATAGCCAATGTTGGGCATCGTCACGCGGAATTTCCCGGCGTTGGTGTTCTCGCCATAATAGTTGTCGTTGTATTGGTTGTGGAGCAGGTTGATTGTGGTGGTGAACTCGTTGCTGCGATAGAGTCCCATTCCTGCGGGGTTGATGCAGATGGCCGTCATGTCGCCGCCTACCGCCCCTAAAGCGTTGGCCATGCCGAGCGATTTGGCGGTTCCTTGATAATAAGTCTGTGAGAATAAGCAGGCATCGTCGCTGCCTTGTGCGAAAAGGCTTGTCGAGAACAAAATGGCCGTGATGGCAATGAGTATGCGTTTCATAGTGTAAGCAATAAAAAAAAAGACTACCTTGTATGAAGGGTGCAAAGGTAGTCTTTTTATTTGATTTGGTGAAAATTATCTTCTTCCGCCTCCGCTCGAACGGCTTCCGCCTGAGCTGCTGCTGGAACTGCGGCCACCGCTGCTGCTTGAGCTGCTGCGGCTGCTTCCTCCGCTGTAGCTGCTACCCGAACTGCGGCTGCTGCTACCCGAACTGCGGCTGCTGCTACCCGAACTGCGGCTGCTGCTTGAGCTGCTACGGCTGCTGCCGCTGTTGTAGCTTCCACTGGAGCTGCGGCTGCTGCTCGACGAGTTGCTTCTGTTGTAACTGCCCGATGAGGACGAGTTGCTTCTGTTGTAGCTGCCCGAGTTGGAAGGTCTGTTGTTCGATTGGCTTTGCGGGCGCACATATTCCGAACTTGAACGCGAGGGGCGGCTGTTGTTGGGCGAGGTGTAGGTTTGGCGTTCGCTGTTTTGGCTGTTTTGGCTACTCGGGCGGCTGGCGCTTTGGCTGCCGTTGGGGCGTTCATTGACGCTCGGACGATGGGTCTGGGTGCCTGCCGTAGGTCTTGAGTTGCTGGTGGGACGTGCCGAGCTGTTGGTAGGTCTGTTGGAAACGCTGCCCGATTGGCTATTGGCAGTGGGGCGGGTGGCTGAAACACTGCCGCTGCCCGAGGTGGTGGTGCGACGGTTGCCAGAAAGGCTACCGGCATTGTTGTTGCCGTTATTTACGATACGGCTGCTGCTCATCGAGCCGGCGGTGCCGTTTTGATCGCGTCTGACAGAGGCTACGTAGTTGCCCAATCCGCTGCCGCCATATTGGTTGCCACTGTGGTTGCTGCCATGGTGGTGATAGTGGTGGTGGTGATGATGGTGGTGGTAGGGATGGTGCCAGTAGTCGTAGTAGCCCCAAGTGTTGTACCAATAGGGGTTCCAGCCCCAGTATGAGTAGTAGGGATAGTCCCAATAGTAGTGCCACCTCCAATAGCTGCTCCAGTATGGGCGATAACCCCAATTCCAGCCGATATAAACGCTTGGATAATAGTTCCAATAGAATGGGTCGTAGCTGTTTACGTAGATGTAGGTGTCGCCGCCATAGCCGTTGCTGCTGGTGTAGTAGTCGTCATAATAGCTTCTCGATGATGAGGCTTGGGTGCCGAAACGCTTGATGCGGGCGGCATAATCGGCGTCGTAGTAGGTTTCGGTGGTGGTGTACACCACGCCGTTGGTGTCGGTCACGGTTTCGGTGGTCTGATACACGGGATCGGCGTTGGTGGCGTAGTTTTTGCTATCGGAATAGTAACTTTGATAGTCGTATGCCGAATTGCTGCTGATGCTCGGATTGACGTAAGAGCCGTTGTTCGTGGTCATGCGTCCGTTTTGGTTGCCGTAAGGCGAGTAGTAGATGTCGTCTTGGGCCATCTGACGCTTCGTGCCGCAGCTTGCGAAGGCAAGGAGGGCGATGAATGGTATGAATCTTAATGCTTTCATTGTATTATGGTTTTGTTTGTTTAACGATTATGTGGTTTGTTTCCGGCCAAAATTATGCAAATATTATACCAAAAATTCGGTTTCTGTAATTTTTTTACTCTAATCTAATAATTTGGCCGTTTCCACTGTGGGTTTCCACGACGACATTGGGATTTCCCTTGTAATATACGTTGCCGATGCTGAACAGCCAAACCCTAAGCAGGTTGGATGGCGCGACATACACATCGTTGGAGCTTTCTGTTCGCACTCGGGAGAAGGTGGTTTGAAGGTCTTCGGCATGGATGGCTCCGTAGTTCCGTGTGTTGTATTCGCTATAATTGGCAGTTCCTTTGATGGTTACGAGTGAGGTTCCGTTGGTAAACCTGCTTTTGAAAACCGTACAGCAAAGGGTCAGGTCGATGTCGCCTGCTCCTTCTTCGACATTGAGGGAGAATGACTGTATGTATTGCGGATTCCATTCGTCCGTTTCAGCCAAGGTGTCGTTTTGTCTAACGGCCACGCCACGGATAGAGTCGCCCTCAACGTTGTAAAGTCTTCCGATGGAAGAATAGTTGATTTCGCTCAGGCTGTCATAATACACGGTTAGGTTGATGTCGTAATCGTAGCTGCGCAACCAGTTGTGTTTGTTCTCGTTTTTGATGAAAAGAGTATCGCCCTTGGTTTCGGTGGTGATATGGTCGATGAGGTTTTCGGGACAAGTGAGTTCCAAACGGGGTCTGTTGCTGTGTATTAGTTTGACATTCACATTGTTATAAATGGAGATAATCCTAAAGTTGGGATGTACGTTTCGGGTTTCGCTAACGGGTTTTCCATTGGCGAAGGGCGACTTGGCGCACGATGTGGCCAGCAGGCTAACGAGGATAAACAGGAGTGCGATGGGGTTTCTTCTCATGGCGAGGGAGGTAATATTTGTGCTTAAATTGGTATCCTATGCCGATGCTGATGAAGTCGGCTTTGATGTCGTAGGTGGTGAACGAAAGCGTGGCAAACAAATCGTTCCAAACGTAATAGCGCACGCCCACTTTTTGGTAGAAAAGGAAGGCGGAGGCGGGCAGAGGCTCATTATTGCGGATGCCGACGTTGAACATGAAACTGGCTCGGTCGAGCATCATCTCGTATGAAATCAGGAAGCCCAATTTGGCGATGCGGTTCCAGTCGGGATGGGTGATGCGGTCGGAATTATCGATGACAAATTCGACCCCTAAACCAAGTCGGTCGCGCTCGGTGAGTTGCAGCATCGCTTGCGCGGC